>CAYTRL010000106.1:0-15190 GCA_964439795.1 uncultured Thermodesulfobacteriota bacterium | reverse complement strand
GGTGTAGCCCGGGGTCATGCCGGTGTAGATCCCTTCCCCGATGGCGAAGCCTAAGAGGCTCTGAAGGCCGGGGTCCGCAGGGCTGAAGAATACGCCGTGGCGGGAAAGGAGCCGCTCCGCCAGGACGTCCGCGCAGGCTTCCGGGTCCGTGCCGGGAAGGGACTCTCCTACCCAGAACGGTACGGCGTCCACATCTCCGTACGGGGCCCCGGCCGGTTCCTTGTCCGGCCGAAGCAGAAAGGGTTCGAAGTATCCCCCGGCCGGGTTCCAGAACTGGTCGCGGGTCGCGGTCCTTACCCGGTCCGCGTATTCGCGGGCCCTCCGGGCCCCTGCCGTGGGATCGGTTCCCAGCACGGGGGCCGCCGCCTCTTCGATGCGGGCCAGGGCGTCGGCCGCCGCGGCTAGCAGCACGCCGCTGGCAAAGCTCCACGCCTCGTCCTCGAACGGGTACTCGATGCCCAGCCCGAAGGAGATCGCCATCTGGGGTCGGAACGTCTCGTCGCCGCTGAACGGGAGGAGCCCTTCTTCATTGAGCGCCTGCTGAAATACGCAGGCGCGGAGCATGTCCAGGCGGGCCGCCAGGTCCGCGGGTGCAAAATCGTCCAGGCCCCCCTGCTCAAGGAGATACAGTTCGTAGTTCAGCACCAGGAAGCTGGGGCCCTCGGCCGCGGTGCGTCCGGAAAAGGTCCCCATGGCGGCCCACTGCTTCGCCGTGGGCGGCGGCGGGGCCGTTGCCGGGTCTTGATCTGCATCGTAGGCGTTGGACAGCCCTCCCCGGTAGGAAACAGCCCCGAAATGATAGTCCAGGATCCCCCGGGCCTCCGGGGCCCTTCCGGTGTAAGTGAAAAGCCGCATGGGGCCGTACGTATCGCGGTTCCAGACCAGGCTGTAATGGGACGCCTCCACCGGGCCCCCGTAAATGGTGGTCTGGATCTTGTCCGTCATGGCCAGGCCCTCCAGCAGGTCGTTGACGCGCGGGTCCGGGCTCTCCAGCGCCGCCCCCTGATCGACCCAGGACCGCCATGCGATCAGGGTTTCGATGAGCTTCTGTTCCACGGCCTCCCGGTCGAGTACCCGGACGGCTTCCAGGGCGGGCGCCTCCGGGAAGGAAGGGGAAGAGGTGACCAGGGCAAAGGTCACGCAGGCCTCCTCGCCCGGTGCCAGGGAGACGGGGACGGTAAGGGCGTTGCGTTGGCCTTCCCCCGTCCGGTCCAGGGGCAGGATCCGTACGGAGCGGCTGCCCGCGGTTCCCACCAGGGCCCCCTCGGAAAAGCGGCCCTCCATGGCGATCTTCACCCGGACGGCAAGATCATCCAGCGGCCCCTGGGACAGGTTCTTAAGGTAGGTGAGACGAAAGAGGCTCTGGGTTTCCGGGTGGGGTTGCCCGGGCCATGCATCCGGGAACGGTGCGAAGGTGACCGTCCACATCTCCACCTCCGGGCTCCTTTCCCGGGTGAGGATCACAGCCGATTTCCGCACCCTCCAAATGGTTTCTTCCTGAACCTCCACAAGGGTTTCTTCGTTCAAAAGCTCCCAGATGATATCCGGGAAACAGAAAATCAGATCTTCCCGCTGGTAGGTGGGGCCCAGGAGACCGTGAACTGTGTTCAGCGGGCTTCGGGTTCCCAATAGGCAGATGACGCTTCCGTTTCCCGTGCCCAGATACGGCAGGGCCGCGGAATCCGGCTTCGGGTTTGCTGCGTCCGGGAGGGAGTAGGCCCAGGTGGAAACATCTTCCAACCCCGGCAGGTTCCGGAGGAACGGGGCGTCCGGGGCCGCGATGTCCGGTTGCGCCCACAGGTCCGGTTCCGGCAGGCCGGAAACGGACGTCGGTCCCGCCGGGGTCGAGGGATCCGAAGAGCCGCAGCCGGCGGCCGGTAGAAGGAGGGCGAGCAGGAGGAGGCCGGGGACCCACCGTCTTGGAATCGATGCGGCCCTTTTACGGGACGGGGCCGGTGGCAGGCGCGACGGCCCCTTGTCCCGGAGGGGGCTGCCGGGTGAACGTTCATGGGCCCTGTGCTGAGTGAACATGTTCATTTTCACGGGGAGAGTCTCCTCATATTGCGAACCTGGCTGTTTGAAATCCTCCGGAACCAAAAGGGGTTTGTTTTTCTTTCTGTTCCTTTCCCCGTTTCCGGCATCACAGAGGATTTCTCCCTGATGAAACTATTTTATCACCAAAGATGGAGGACCTCCACCCTTCGAAAGACCGATGAGGTTCTTTTGAAACGACCTGCAGCAACATGCTTTTTGAAGGTGCTTTTCGGGTTTGACGGGGATGGCTGATACGGACCCTTCCGGTTTCAAAAGGGAATATTGATCACAATAATATTGCAACCCCTGCCCGGGTTATTATATGCTGTGGGGTGGAAAACATCTTTTTTTCTCGATGAGGAGGGGAAAACGGCAGATGAGCCCGGAGAGAACGCCGGTAATCATAGGGACAGGGCAGATCACCCACCGGCCTGGTGAAATGCGGGAGGTGCAGGAACCCGCAGTGTTGATCGACCGCGCGGCCCGTAAGGCGGAGGAGGATGCCGGGGCCGCCGGTCTGTTGAAGCAGGTGGACACACTGTGCGTGGTGAACATCCTTTCCTGGGGGTATGCGGACGCCCCTTCCATCGTGGCGGAGGGGATCGGAGCCGCACCGCGGATCCGCTGGTACACAGGCGTGGGGGCGTGCGCCCCGCAGTGGTTCGTAGGGGAGGTGGCGGACCGGATCGCCGCCGGGAAGACCGAGATCGCCCTAGTGTGCGGCGGGGAGTCGTACCATTCCATGAGTTTCGCAGCCCGCTTGGGAGAACCCCTTCCATGGGAGAAAAGGGGGGGGCCACCGGAGATCGTGGGTGACGATCGGGTCCACTTGACGGAGGACGAGACTCGTCATCAGTTGATCCTACCCTCCCATATCTATGCCCTTTTCGAGAACGCGCTTCGCGGCCACAAGGAACAGAGCCTGGACGAGCACAGGGAGGATATAGCCGAATTCTGCGCCGGAATGAGCCGGGCGGCGGCCGGGAATCCGTACGCATGGTTCCCCCAGGCGCGGGAACCGGGGGAGATCGGTACGGTGGGGCCGAAAAACCGGATGGTGGTCTTCCCGTACACCAAGCGGATGTGCTCCATGATGTTCGTGGACCAGTCCGCGGCGCTGCTGATGACGAGCCTGGCGACGGCAAGACGCTGGAACGTTCCGGAGGAGCGGATGATCTATCCCGTGGGAATGGGGGAGGCGGTTGACCAGTGGTTCGTGACCCACCGCGAAAAGCTGTATGAAAGCCCCTCGGTGAAAGCGGCGGCAGGCATGGCCCTGGAACAGGCGGGTGTTTCCCTCGAGGAGATGGACTTCCTGGACCTGTACAGCTGCTTTCCCTGTGCAACCCGGATCGTGAGGGATGCGCTGGGGATCTCCCGTGAGGACCCCCGGCCCCTGACCGTTACGGGGGGGATGCCTTCGTTCGGGGGGCCGGGGAACAACTACAGCCTTCACGCTATCTGCAGGATCGTGGATCTGCTGCGGGAACAGCCCGGGAAAACCGGGCTGGTGCATGCGCTCAGCTGGTATCTCCACAAGCACTCGGTGGGCGTTTACCGCGGGACACCCCCGCCGGATGGTTGGATCCGCACGGACCCGAAGGCGTTTCTGAAAACCATGGAAACCCTTCAGACTCCGGCCCTGATCGGATCCCCGAACGGGGCGGCCACCGTGGAAACCTATTCGGTGGTGTACCAGGGGGGGGAGCCGAACCATGGGATCGTCATCGGGCGCACTCCGCGAGGAGAACGGTTTCTGGCCCGTGTGGAGGACGCGGCCGACACCCTCCATGCCATGACGACTCGGGAGGTGATCGGAGAGAAAGGAACGGTCCGGGAAGATTCTTCAAAAGGATACAACCTTTTCCGCTTATAAGGGGATCGGATATGAAGGAGTCATCAGGTTCTGCCCCCGGGGGAGAACCGCTGTCCGGCAGAGAGGAACCGGTGGGTGAGGCACATCGGGCGGATCCGGGTCGATCGCGAAGCGGTGGGCCCGCGGGGACGGGGACCGGGGCGGTCCCGAGCGAGAGTGAACGCAAGTACCGGGAGCTTGTCGAGAACGCGAACAGCATCATCATGCGGCGGGATCTCCAGGGGAACATCACCTTTATAAACGAATATGCCCAGGCCTTTTTCGGTTACGAGGAGAAAGAGATTCTCGGCAGAAACGTTCTGGGTACGATCGTGCCGGAGGTGGACTCGCATGGCAGGAACCTGGCGCAAATGATCCAGGATATCGGCCGGAACCCGGAACAGTATGCCACCAACGAGAATGAAAACGTGCGGAGGAGCGGGGAACGGGTCTGGATCGCCTGGACAAACAAGGCCATCCTGGACGCGGAAGGGAACGTTCAGGAAGTTCTCTGCGTGGGGAACGACATCACCGAGCGGAAACACCTCCAGGAACAGCTTCTCCTGTCGAGGAAGATGGAGGCGGTGGGACGTCTCGCGGAGGGTATCGCCCACGACTTCAACAATATCCTGACGGCCATTATCGGATGCTCCGAGCTCATGCTCATGAACCTGGAGGAGGGGGAGTACCTGCACCGGAAGGCCGAGCAGATCAAGAAATCCGGGGAGAGAGGTGCTTCCCTGACACGGCGCCTCCTGGAGTTCAGCCAGCGAAGGGTTCTCAAGCCCCAGGTGATGGACCTGAACCGGATCGTTTCAGGGCAGGAAGAAATGCTCCGGCGGCTGATCGGTGAGGACATCGATCTCCAGACGGAACTCGGCGCTACCTGGGCGAACGTGAGGGTGGATCTGGGGGTGGTGGAACAGCTGTTGATCCACATGGCCCTGAACGCCCGGGAGGCCATGCCCGGCGGGGGGCGTCTGGTGATCTTCACCGAGGACGTGGACCCGGGGGAGGAGCCCTCCGGCGGGCCCCACGTCCTGCTCGGCGTGAGCGATACCGGTGTGGGGATGGACGAAGAGACCCGGATGAGCCTGTTCGAGCCTTTCTTCACCACCAAGGGGATCGGTCACGGTGCGGGGTTGAGCCTGGCGACTATCTACGAGATCGTGAAACAGTGCGGGGGACAGATCCGGGTGCAAAGCCGGCCGGGACAGGGAGCCACCTTCCGGGTGTTTTTCCCGTGCGCGGAGGAAAAATACCCCTCCGCCCTGCTCTCTTCTTCCGCGGTGAGCGAAACCCGCAACCGGGAAACCGTACTGCTGGTGGAAGACGAGATGGAAGTACGAACCATGATCCACGAGGTGCTGAGAGGTCGCGGGTACACGGTTCTGGAGGCCCTGGACGGCCGGGACGCTCTGAACATCTGCGAGCGGCATTCAGGGCCGATCCACCTCATGGTGACCGATGTGGTGATGCCGGACCTGAGCGGTTGCGATCTGGCTCGGCAGCTGAGACCCTTCCGGCCCGACATGCGGGTTCTTTACATGTCGGGTCACGCACGGGAGACCATCGAAGGCCGCAGGGGAGAGGGGATCGAAGGGGCGTTCCTGGAAAAGCCCTTCACCCCGGACAACCTGTCTTCCATGATCCGGAAGGTTCTGGACGCACGGGCCTGAGCCATCGTCGGTGTAAATACGATAACGCCTCGTACGGATGTTGCAAGGAACAGCCGGAGGATGTGAAAAAGCCCCTGGAAGGCCTGGAAATTGTGAGGAGCCGAAGGCGGCGTGGCAATCCCGCGGCTCCAGATCGGTATTTCTGGAGGGGCCTGGCGGCCTTTCTTGACCCGGGCAGGGCTTTCCTGGAAAATCGGAGAAGTTTTCTCCGACCTCTGGCACCCATGAATTGCAGGGATGGTATCCGATGACTCGTTCTGTGGAACCGTCATCCAAGAAGAAAAAAACGGATTCCAGCGGGCAAACGCTGGATCCGTTTCTGGACCGTCTCAGCGGTATCCTGGACCACATGAGCAGTATCCTGCTCCTGGTGGAGCAGGACGGGACCCTGAGTTACTGGAACCGGCCGGCGGCCGATCGCCTGGGGGAGGAAAAGAAAAACCCTGTGGGCAAACCGTTTGCACAGCGGATCCACCCGAGGGACGCGCGAAGGATCCAGGACGTCCTGGGCGATATCTTTCAGGAAGGGCCGCCCGTCGAGGAAGATGACCCCTCGGAGATCCATTTTCGAATGAAAGGCTCGGAAGGCTCCTGGATCTACTGCATCGCACGTCCCCGTCTCCTCAACCTGCCGGATTCCTCATCGCCCGCGTGCCTGCTCATCGTGCGGGAAGACCGCGAGAGGAGAAAGGGGGAACCTCTCCAGGAACGCGTGCAGGAACTGGTGGAGGCGGTGGAGGAGAAAAGCCGCCAGCTGGCGGAATCCGAAGCCGACTACCGGGCACTGATCGAGGCGATGAACGACGGGTTCTGGGTCCTGGACAGTGAAGGGCGGATCCTGTTCGCCAATGAAAAGATCGCTGCACTCCTCGGGCACGCCCCATCGCGACTCGTGGGGAAACCCGTGCTCCGGTTCTTTGACGGGCCCCACCGGGAACTCTTCCTGCAACAGAGCCACAAGTGGTCCCGGGGCCGTGGGGGGACCTGCGAGGTGGAAGTGACAAGCAAGGACGGGAACCGGTTTACCTGCCTGATCCGGGGTGCCCCGCGCTTCGATGCAGAAGGGACGAACCTGGGGACGATCTGCAACCTGACGGACATCTCGGTCCGCAAGAAGCTGGAGAACCAGCTGCGTGCCTCTGAAAAGGATTACCGGGACCTGTTCGAAAACATGCAGGACATCGTGTGCCGGATGGCCCCCGATGGCAAGATCGTGGCCTTGAACCAGGCCGGGGCCCGGATCCTGGGGTTTGAAAAACCGAAGGATGTCCTGGGGCGGAAGCTTCGGGGGTTTTTTGCCGACCGCTCCCTGTGGAAGACCTTCGAGACGGAGCTGGGTGAAAAAGGGATGGTGGAGGATCACATCGTCCACTTTCGAAACCGGTACGGTGACACCCTGGCCATGTCCGTGAACGCACACGTGGTGCTGGACGACAAGGGCTGGCCCCAGGGGATCGACGGCGTGTTCCGCGACGTGAGCGAACGGATCCAGATGGAAACCCAGCTGCAAAGCTACGCCGCGGACATGGAAAAGAAGAACGAGGAGCTGGAGAGCCTGATCTATTCCATCACCCATGACTTCAAGTCCCCCCTCCTGGTGGTGGGGGGGCTGGTGGGCCGCTTGAAGAAGGTGGCCTCCCCCCGGATAGACAGCAAGGGCCTGGAGTACCTGGACTGGATCAAGCTCAACGTTTCCAAGATGGAAAAGATGGTGGGCGACCTGCTGGTGTTCTACCGGGCGGACAAAACCCTGATCCCGTTTGAACAGGTTTCCGTCGGGACGCTCGTGGACACGGTCATCCGCGACGTGGAACCCGTGGCCCGGGAGCGGGGCGTTCGTTTGCGAAAGAAGGGACCTTATCCGTCCGTCAACGGATACCGGAACCGACTGTATCAGGTGCTGTACAACCTGGTGGAAAACGCCATCAAGTACATGGACCAGACCTCCGGTGCCGTGGTGGAGATCGGGTGCAAGGCGGGGGAGAGCGAGCACCTGTTCACCGTCCGGGACAACGGACCGGGAATCCCTCCCGAGCACCAGGCCAAGATTTTTCAGATCTTTTACACCCTGGAGCCGGAGCGTGTTTCCGGAACGGGCATCGGCCTGTCCATCGTGAAGAAGATCGTGGAAAACCACGGGGGAAGGATCTGGCTGGAAAGCGAACCGGGCCGGGGCACGACCTTCTTCTTCACCTTGCCTGCCACAGGGGCCGCCTGACCCGTTTCGGGACAGAACCCTATTTTTTGGTGACGGGGATCCTCACCAGGAACCGACTTCCCCTGCCCGAAGCGGACTCCACGGAAATCCTCCCCTCGTGCTTGGTGGCGATCTTGTTGGCGATGAACAGGCCCAGCCCGGTTCCCTCCATGCCCTTGGAAGAGAAGAACATGCAGAAGAGCTTCTCCCGGGTTTCCCGGTCCATACCGATCCCGTTGTCCTGGATCTCGAAGAAGATGTGATCCATGGTCTGCCAGGACCGGAAGTTGACCGCGTGCTCGGGCTTGAGCTTGTCCGTCCGGCAGGCGTCGAAGGAGTTCTCCAGGATGTTCACCAGCATGGAGTGGAGCGCCTTGGGATCCCCGTCAAAGGGGGCCATGTCCTGGGAGATGCTCTTGTGAAACGCGACCCCCAGCTTCTCCGCTTTTTCTTCGAAGAGCCGGGAAACGTTTTCCACCAGTTCCAGCGGGTCCACGCTCTCCCACGCCGGTTCGCGGTCCTTGGCGTAGTACAGGACATCCAGGACCATGTTGCGGATCTTGCCCACGTTCCGTTCCAGGATGCTCCACCCTTTTCGAACCCGGTCCATCTCGTCCCGGGCGAAGCCGGACTTGATGAAGTAGGCGCCGCCGTCCAGCCCCGTGAGGAGGCCCTTGATGCCGTGGGAGATCGATCCCACCACCATGCCCAGAGACTCCAGCTGGGATTGAAGCCGCCGGATCTCGGTGATGTTGGTGGACATCTCCATCACGTGGGTGAGTTCCCCTTTGGAGTTGTGGATCGGCGCCGTGGAAACCAGCACGTGGACGGATTCTCCGCTCTTGGAGGTCACCACTTCTTCACTGGTGTGCACCTTTCCGTCCGCAAAGGTGCCCGCCACCGGACAGTTCAGACACTCTTCATCCCGGTGCTTGTACACCGAATAACAGTAGCCTCCGATCTCGTCCCCGAAATCCTCCTTGAACTTCCGGTTGGCCCGGACGATGCGGAAGTCCCGGTCCTGGATGGAGATATAGCAGGGGACCTCCTCGAACAGGTACAGGAGCCTCTCCTGGCTCTCTCTGAGCTTCTTCTGAAGGACCTTGACCTCGGAGATGTCCGTGGACATCTCCATCACCGCCGCCGACTCGATGTCGCTGTTGTAGATCGGGGTGGTGTAGACGATGACATCCACCGGTTTGCCGTCCTGACGGATCAGGGTCTCCTCGCTCTTGTAGCAACCGCCGTCCGCGAACGTCTTCTCCACCGAGCATTCCGAGCACTTCTCCGACCGGTTCTTGTAGATCTGATAACAGTATTCGCCCGATTTGTTTCCGAAGTTTTCCCGAAATCGCCGGTTGGTCTTGATCACGCGGAAGTCCCGGTCCTGGATGGAGATGTAGCAGGGAACTTCATCGAAAAGAAGGTCTGAGGGAAGCGAAATCTCTTCCCCTGTTTCCGGTGCCGACGACTCGTTCATGGGGGGGTTCCTCCCTGGTTGAGGACCGTCCTCAATCCATGTTCAGTATTTTTTTCACGCACCTGATCAGGGTTTCCGGATCGATCGGTTTTTCCATGAAACCCTCCGGAGGGCATTCGGACCGGTTGGTGAGCATCTGCCGGAACTCCTGAACGCCGGTGACGATGAAGATCGGGACGCGGCCAAGCACGGGGTCCGCGCGGAGTTCCCGGAAGATGGTCACCCCCGACTTTCCCGGCATGGTGATGTCCAGGGTGATCAGGTCCGGGATTTGCTCGCGGGCCCGTTTCAGGCCCTGGTCCCCGTCATGTGCGTACCGGGTCTCAAACCCGTGATCTTCGAAGAGTGTCGTAAGAAAGTCCACGATATCCGGTTCGTCATCGATGACGAGGATGTTCCGTTTGGCCATGGACTCTTCCTCGTGCCCCTTGATGTAAGGGGGGTTATCGAGCGTTCCGTTCGACTTTGTCTTGACGGTCCTGCTGGTTTTGGGTACCATTTATTTTGCCGATCAAATCCGTAGGAATGAAGCAAGCGAAAGCCCCGTCGGAGAGATAACCCTCACAAAGGGGAGGAGCGAACTTGGCAACGAAAAAGATCCTTGTTATCGAAGACGAAGAAGACATCCGAAGCTACATCATGACCTTTTTTGAGGACAACGGTTTCCAGACTCTCGGGGCCGGTGACGGTGCCGTGGGGCTGGATCTCGCGAACAAAGAGGGGCCGGACCTGATCACCCTGGACATATCCATGCCGGAGAAGTCCGGGATGAAAACCTTGCGCGAACTGCAGGAAAACCCCGCGACATCGGCCATTCCCGTGGTGATCGTCACCGGGGTGTCCGATGACCTGAAGCAGTACATCGAGCACCGAAAACATCTCAAACCCCCTGCCGGGTACGTGTTCAAGCCGATCGAGACCCAGGAACTCCTGGAGACCGTCAACCGCCTGCTCCCCTAGCCCTCCGGGTCCTCATGGGCCCTCTTGGGGATCTTGATCACGAACGTGGTGCCCACCCCCTGTGTGGCGTCCGCCTCGATGGTTCCCCCGTGGCTCGCCGCGATCTTGTTGGCGATGAAGAGCCCCGGCCCGGTGCCGTCGAGCCCTCGTGAAGAGAGCAGGGGGCTGAAAGCCTTTTCCCGGGTTTCCTCGTTGATTCCCGCGCTGCTGTCTTCGATGGTAAAGATCATCTGGTCCGCATCTTCGGACGCCGCCAGTCTCACCCGGTGGGCTTCCTTCTCCGTGTCCGTGCGGCAGGCGTCCAGGGAATGTTCCAGGATGTTGGCCAGCATGGACCGGATCGCCTTGGGATCCACGGAGAATTCGATGTCTTCTGCGGGTTCCCCTGCGACAAACTCCACGCCGGCCTCCGCGGCCTTTTTCTGTATCTTCTCTCCGAGATCCTTCACCAGCTCCCGGACCCGGACCGTCTCCCGCTGAAGAATCCGGTCCTTGGCGTAGTAGAGGACATCCTGGACCATGCCGCGGATGCGCTCCACGTTCCGCTGGACCATGTCCAGGCCCTTCCGGACCCTCTCCGGACTGTCCTTGGCGAACCCGGAGTTCATCAGGTAGACCCCTCCGTCCACGCCGGTCAGCTGGCCCTTGATCCCGTGTGTAATGGATCCCACCAGGAACCCCAGGGAGTTGAAAAGGCCCTGGGCCCGGCAATTTTCGTCGCTGTACGCGGTGATCACCATAACGGCCGTGACGCGGCCCTGTTCATCGTGGATGGGTTGTGTGGAGAGGCGGACAGGCAGCTCGTTCCCGTCCCGGGCAGTCACCACCGCCTCGCTTTCGCATCCCCGCCCTTCCCGGAAGGTCTGCTCCACGATGCAGTCCGGGCACTTCTCGGTCCGGTGCCGGGTGACCTCGTAGCATGCGGCCCCTGCGCCATCGCCGAAAACGTCTCGGAAACGCCGGTTCGTGTCCAGGATCCGAAGATCCGGATCCTGGACCGAAACACAGCAGGGCATCTCCTCGAAGTACCGGCGGTATCGATCGTCCATGGACCGCCCCCTTTTTTTCAGGCCCTCAATGCGCCTGTTTCTCCTTGTGTGCAAGCTCCAGAATTTTACGAACGTTCTTCACGAAGTGTTCCTCGTCCACGGGCTTGTCCATGTACCCTTCGGGCGGGCGATGCGGCTTGTCATAGATGAGTTTGCGCAGTTCCGGCTTCCCGCTGACGATGCAGATGGGGATGTGCTTCGTCTCCGAATCTTCCCGCAGCCGGGCGAACACCTCCCCGCCGTCCATCTGGGGCATGGAGAGGTCCAGGGTGATGAGGTCCGGCTGTTCGGCCTTGGCCATCTCGATCCCCTTGAGCCCGTTGGTGGTCTGCAGGGTGGCGGCTTCGTTGTCTTCCAGCAGGGTGGTGAGATAGGTAAGGGTGTCCGGCTCGTCATCCACGACCAGGATCTTGTAGTCTTTCAGGGTGTGGACGGCCTTGGGTTTTTCGGCTGCCTCGATCTTCTCCGGCATGACCAGGGCTTCGGCCACCAGGTTGACCAACTGGGTGACCTCCATGTCCAGTTTGTAGTGCTTGATCAGGTCGCTCAGCCCGTCCACGCAGTTGTGGCAGGAGGTGACCACGATCTTGGCCCCGGTGGCCCGGAGCTGGTCTGCCTTGACCTTGGCCGACTTGAGCCTTCGGGGCGTGTACTCGGACATGGACATGGCACCGCCGCCGCCCGTGCAGCAGTAGTTCTCCGCCCGGTTCGGGGTCATCTCCCGGAAGTCGGTGCACACCATGTTGAGCAGCTCCCGGGGTTCTTCGTACAGCCCGCAGCTGCGGGCGTTGTTGCAGGAGTCGTGGAAGGTCACGGGGGTGGTGTGCTTGTTCTTGTCCACTTTGATCTTGCCCTCCTTGATGTAGCGGATCATGGTGAACACCGAACTCTCCATCTCGAACTCCACGTCCACGCCTCCCCAGTTCGGTCCCTCGCAGCGCGTGGAGCGGTACCCGTGACCGCACTCGGAGATGACCACCTTCTTGGAACGCAGTTCCACCGCCTTCTCGTACAGGCGCTTGGCCACCGTGCCGCCCAGGTCGTCGTCCCCGGAGAACAGGCCGAAATTGGTCATGTCCCAGCCCTCGCTGGGCATGGTCCAGTTTTCCCCTGCCACGGTGAAAATCTTGGCCGCGTCCGCAATCGTGCGCGGGTCGTATTTCGCCTCCCGCGGATTGATGGTGTACATGATGTCCGCGTCCGGCTTGTCGATGGGGATCAGGGTCTGTTCGATCTCGAGCTCTTCCTGGAGTTCCTCGTCCATCCACTCCAGGGTGTCCAGGTAGTCCTCCTTGAGCACGCCCATCTGGTTTCCGATCTCCCACTGGTCCTTGCTCACCACGGCCACGCCCTCGGGCATGATGCCCACGGAGACCAGCAGTCCGCGGGTCATGCGGTTCACGGTGGCGAAGTCCACGCCCATGGGGCAGTTGATGGTGCAGCGGCGGCAGTTGGTGCACTTGCCGAACACCGTGTCCTTGAGCTCTTCCAGCTCCTCGTCGGTGTACACGCTCTTGGCCTTCACCCACCAGGGGATCACACGGCCGGTCCAGTCCACATGCCGTTTGAACAGCTTCCTGATCTGGTCCGCCTTGTAGGCGGGGGCGTAGGTGGGATCGTCGGGGTTTGCCAGCACGTAATGGCACGAGTCCGTACACATGCCGCAATGCACGCATCCGGCAAGGGACATCACCATCTGGCGGTTCAGCTTCTTCTGCAAACGTTCAATGACCTTTTCGGCCTTGTGGGATCTTGTCTCTGTGTTCATATCGAGTCCTCTCGTTCGTGCGATAGGGTCCTAAAGGAAAGTCCGCAACTTGTACCGTACGCCTCTAGCCCTGACCCGGTTCCGCCGACCGCTGGATCGGGTAGACCCCGCGGTAGCCCAGGCTTTTTCCCAGGTAGTAGCGCATGAACGGGTAGTACAGGTAGTGCGAGATCTTGCTGAACGGTACGTAGATCAGAAAGAAGGCGGTGAGAAAGAAAAAGGTGAGCAGGAACCCTTCCCCGTGGGAGATGTCGTTGGGCGCCGCGAGGCCGGCAAAGAAAAACCACACGGTGAGCAGCAACAGGCAGAAATGGTCGTCCGGCGTGCTGATCGCCCGCATGACCGGGGACGTGATCCTGCGGATCATCCGGTAGCAGCCCACGAGGAAGGCCGCGCCGATGAAGATTTGAAACATCCAGACCACCAGCTGGTTGTTGAGAAGGGAAGGGCCGTAGGGGATCACGAACGACAGGGTGATTGCGGCCACCACGCCCAGGTGGAACAGGGTGAACTGGATATAGAAGAACAGGTTCTTTCGCGTGCTCTCCATGGACCAGGGCATGGCGATGTTCATCATGGAGTAGGCCGCACCCTTCATGGGGTTGGTGCTGAAGCGGCCGGTGCGGGGTTGCCGGTCGCCGCCCGCCTTGAACTGGAACAGCCAGTAAAGTCGGATGGAATACACGATTGCCATGAATACCAGGGCAACCTCCTGCAGACGGTGTGCTGCGAAGTGTAGAAGCGCGCTTTCTTGCATTGCCTTCTCCTTGTGCGGATCCTCGTCTTTCGGCAAGGATCGTTGATCGGGTAACGTCCCGGAACCCTTCCGGACGTCCGTCAGGGGACGTCTCTCACAGGGCTTCCATCTGTTTCGTAAACGGGTTGAACTCGCGTGAGTCCGGAGCACAGATAATGACCTCATCGATCTGCGTGGAGTTGCTCAGGTGCTCCCGGATGGTCTCCAGCATCACGCGGGCGCACAGGTCCACGGGGATCCCGTAGAACCCGGACCCCATGGGAGGGAACGCCAGGCGTTTGATCCCCTTTTCTTCCGCCCGTTTCAACGCGGAGGCCATGGTCTTGCGAAGTTTCGCCTCCTCGTCCGCTTCCTGGAACTTGGGCCCCACGGCGTGGATGATGTACTCGGCCTTCATCTCCCCGGCCATGGAGACCACCGCCTCACCCACCGGGACCGGGGCAAGCGTTTCCAGCTCTTCCTGGATCTTGGGCCCCCCCCGGATGGAGATGGCCGTTCCGTAGCCCGAGCCCAGGGCCAGGTCTTCCGTGGCGTAAAAGGTGAAGGCATCCACGTCCTGGTCCGTAACGTCTCCCTTGATAAGTCGGATGGTTTTTCCGTTGACCTTTTTTTCCGTCATTGTGTCCCCCGATTCCAGATTGATGGTGATAACATTTGTTCCCCCCCTTACTCCTTGGGTTAGACCAAGCCGTCCGGGAGGGGGGACGGGCCGTCCAGCGCCTGTCGTTTTTCCCTGTGCTCCCGAAGTTCGTCACGCATCCGTTGAATCCCTTCCTTTTCGGTAAGATCCTTGAGCGAATACTCCGCCAGGACATGGGTGATCCGGAGATGGATCAGTTCCCAGAGAACCCGGCATTCACAAAAATCCGATCGCAGGCATTCCTGCGGATGGCCCACGCATTCCACAAGGTTGATCGGTCCGCTGATCGCCTCGAAGATCTCCAAAAGGGTGATCTGCTCCGGCGGCTTGACGAGCCGGTAGCCGCCGCTCCTCCCGCTGAAGCTTCGGATGAGCCGCGCGTTTTTCAGGGAAACGACGAGCTGTTCCAGGTAGCCCTTGGACAAATTGTTTCGCCGGGCGATCTCTCCAAGGTGAATGGGCTTTTCATCCAGGGTATGGCGGGAAATATCCACCATCAGGATCAACGCATACCGTGGGCGGGTAGAGATCTTCATGCAGAGACTCTCTCACGCTTGTTTGTCTGGCCGTTCTGCAACCGTTTCAAAGGTGTTTTCCGCGAGCCGCCGGGGCTATGGTGAGGTATGATTTCCATGGAAAGCCGTTCGACCCGGTTTAATCATAGTTAATTGGTAGGTTTTGTATATCATAGTAATCAAATAGGATTAATGTGTCAAGAAGTTTTTTTCCTTTGTTTTTTCAGTTGTTTACGGAGACCCCTTTCGAGACGGG
>CAYTRL010000105.1:0-15345 GCA_964439795.1 uncultured Thermodesulfobacteriota bacterium | reverse complement strand
TGCCGCAGTTTTAAATCGCCCCGCCGACTGTCGCGATTTTCAACCGCCTTTTACAGACAGTAAATTGAAAGACGCACGGGAGTTTGAGGAAAGTGCGCGTTTGCTGGAGATTTTCCTCGATTGTCTTTCGGACAAGACAAGCTGTCACACACAGCACATCATGGACGACAGGTACGATGCGGTGCTGACGGATTCAGAGATAGAGCTCAAAAAAGCGGTCAACCGGTTTTGCAGGCACTTGCCATCCGGGGCCAGAGAGTGTGAAGCCTGGAGCAGTATTCACAACATGTTGAAAGAACTTGGCCAAGCAACTTTCTCTTCATAAAAAAAACCGAACTGCTAATAACCTTTTAAGAGTGTTTATATAAGGGAGTGTCAAATTATCTGTATTACCGGCTCACCACCTAAGCCGGAACCCTTATTCCAAACGTGATCGAGTAGTAATTCAGCGCCTTTTTCCAGTTCTATTCGGGCCGGGTCCATTCTTCCGAGGCGCTTAGAATGGCCAGGTAGAGAATCACCTGACGGTCTTTTTAATAGCCTGGAACCAGACATACAGGCGGCTCACGGCTTTCTCCTGGACCACCTCGAACCCGTGTTTCTCCAGGGCCTGCCTGATCCGGACAGGGGCGGATCCCGGAGCGAGCAGGGGAATGATCCGGGCCTCGGTGAGCAGGAGGAATTCACCCCGGTCGGCCAGAACACGGCAGACCTCCGCGGCGACGGCTTCCGGATCCGAGCAGTGAAGCGACCCAAGGGAAATGCACCGCGTAAAGGACCCGGGCCTGAACGGAACCGCTTCCATGCTGCCCGTCACGTAACGGACGGCACCTCCCCTGTCCGCCGCGATCTTCACCATAGCCCGTTCCCGCTCGAGGCCCACGCAGACCCCGGCTTTTTGCCCGGCTTTCCGCGTGAGAAACCCGGTGCCGGATCCCAGTTCCAGCACGGTGTCGCCGGGATGGATTCCGGCCAGGAAAAGGTCTTCTCCAAAGTAGAGCCAGGGGCGGGGCGGACCGTAGATCGGGGCGATCACGTGATACAACGAGCGAAAGAAGCCGTACCGGACCGACAGTCCTTCGGTCAGGTGTACCGGAACCATGAGCAGGTCTTGTAAAAGTGCAGGGAGCATAACCGTACGTGGCCCTATGAAAGCGTTTGGGTCCTGGTTGTTGGAGATCGGTCAGAAGGTCCGTGGAATTTGTCTTGCCGCCGGGGTTCAGCGTGGAAAGGTCCGGCCGGCCGTTTAGCAGTCGATGAACGATGAATCGGTGGACATCGCAATCCCGGTTCGTCTTCTCCAGTCAAAGGAGTGGGTCGGCTGCCCGTGACAACCCTTTTCGTCCTGCGGGGGAGTCTCAAGATAAGAGCTTCATACTGTTTTTGTGAGATACCGGTCCAGGAACTCCCGTGGACGATTGATTTCGATACCTTGGTATCCACTCATCTTGAGGAGATGATTGTCGCCGCTGATCACGGTTCTTGCATTCGCCGCCAGGGCACACGCCAGGAATTTGTCATCGTCCGGGTCCTGGCACACGGGTTCGGGCAACGGTGGAGCGGTGACGACCTGTGCCTCGACGGTCAGTAAGTCCAGGATCGGAGCCAAATCCACATCAGGGTACTTCTCTTGCAGAAGCACTGATACCCGCTGGTATTCCTCAAGAATTTCCGTCGAGACGACCAGATCAAGATATCCATCACGCCATGCCTTGAGGATTTTGTACGGTGGGCCGGAAAAGAAAACACCCGAAATGAATACATTCGTATCGATGACGACTTTCACTTCCGTCCTCGGGCCTTTCGGGTTGCCGCCTGGACATCCGACCGTTTCATTCCCGCTTTTCGAGCTTGTTTCCTTGCTTCAGCAATCAGGTTGTCGAATTCGGCGAGCGATGGTGGAGAAATCGTCTTCAAGATCACAGTGTCTTTCTCACCGACAACCACGAATTGGGCCCCTGTCTTCAGACCGAGTTGCTTCCGAACCCCCTCGGGAATGACGACCTGTCCCTTGGAAGACATCTTTGTCGTTGAGATCTCTGCCATTTTGTTCCTCCTTGCTGGTTTCTTACCAGTAAGAATACAATCTTGTGCCGCCCATTGCAAGAAAAACGGCGTCCCCCCTCACCCCCCCCTATAAACCTTCTCCCGTGTGCGGGCCGCGGTGCGCAGGACCCCCACATTCTCGTCCACGTAGTCGTAGATCCGGGCGTGGTCCTTACCCGGGGCGGGCCGGAGCACCCGGCCCAGGTACTGTAGCAGCCGGCCGTCGAACTTTACCGGGGTGGTGAGGAACAGGGTGGTCAGGTGCTTGCAGTCGAACCCCTCGCCGATGAGCTGGCCCGTGGCCACCACCACCCGTGCCCGGCCCTCGTTGAGATCGTCCACCACCTGCCGCCGCTCCTCATCGCCCAGGTCCCCTGTTAGCCGCTGCGCGGGCACGCCCAGGTCCTCCAGCAGGGTCCGGATCGTCTCGCAGTGGGCCTTGCGGTCCGAGAGCACCAGGCACACGCCCTCCTCCCCGGCCGTCTCGGCGGCCACGTCCCGGGCGATCAGGGCGTTCCGGTCTTCGTCCTCGGTGAGTTCCTGGAGCATCTGGGGGTATTCGTTGACCGGGTCGGCCAGGGGCTCGAAAGCGGTCTCCCGGATCACCACCTCCGCGGGCAGTACGTCGCCCGTGGCCAGCAGGACCTCCCGGGGCACCTCGTGGGTGATGTCCCCCAGGTGCCAGAAGATGAGCTGGGTGAGCCGGTCCCGCCGCCAGGGGGTGGCGGACAGGCCAAGCATGTACCGGCAGTCGAACGACCGGACCGCTTCGGTGAAGGTGCGGGACGGGGTCCGGTGGCACTCGTCCACCACCAGGTGGCCCACCCGTTCGGCCACCTCGTCTGCGCACTTGTACAGGCTCTGCACCAGGGCCACGGTGATCTTCTCCCCCTCGCGTTTCTTGCCGCCCCCGATCCGTCCGATCTCTTCCTGGGGGATCCCCAGGAACTGTTCGATCCGGGCCAGCCACTGCTCGAACAGCTCCCGGGTGTGCACCACCACCAGGGCGGGCTGTCGGCGGCTGGCGATGAGGGCCAGGCCCACCACGGTTTTGCCCGAGCCGGTAGGCGCGGCCAGGGTGCCGAACTCCCGGGCGGCCAGGTCCCGGACCGCGTTCTCCTGGAAGGGGCGGAGTTTTCCAAGGAAGGTGAAGTCCGCTTCGGGCAGGGTCCGGCGCCGGTCGGTGAGCTCGCAGGGGACGCCCCGGCTCTTGCACAGGGAGAGCAGCTGCCGGGAGTACCCGCGGGGGAGGAACAGGCTCTGGCGGAAGGTGCCGTAGAACTTGAGGGTCTGGGGGGTGCTGCCGTGCCAGCGGCCCAGGCGCTTGCGGTCCACCCACTGGGGGTTGGTGAGGGTGAAACGTTTGACGATTTGCTCCCGGAGCCAGGGGGGCACGTCGTCCAGGCGGAGTTCTTTGGCAATGTCGACCTTCATTGGAAGGTTGCCCTCAAGGCGTTCTGTGCCGGGGGGTTGCCGCGTCGGCTTCGCCTCCTCGCAAGGTTCGAAAATGTGGGCAGCCGGGCGGGGAAGCAAAGAGCCTCCTCCTTCCCCCAGCCCCTGGATTCCGGATCAAGTCCGGAATGACAGAAAAGTATGTTCTGTTGGTTCATTGCCACTATCTATGGCCGGAATGACAGAAAAGTATGTACCCCTTGTGTATCTGCACCGGCGTTCGCCGGAGTGGCGGTACGGATTCAGAAGCCCGCTGCGATCGGTCCCGCGCCAACCCTCACAGTGGCCGGCTCCGCGGCATCCCCTACAACTCGTCGTAGGCCCGGGTGAGCCGTTCGGCCATGACCGGCCAGCAGTACTCCTTGTGGACCAGGTCCAGGCCCTGTTGGGCCATCTGCTGGATGGTGCCCGGGTCCTTCAGCAGCCCCTCGACCTTCTCGCAGATGTCCGTGGGGTCGGTCTCGTCCACGACCACGCCGCATGGGTAGCGCTCGATCAGCTCCCGGTAGTCCCCGATGTCCGAGGCCACCACGGGCACCCCGTTGCCCAGGGACTCGAAGAGCTTGGTGGGGGTGATGTTCTTGAACCAGGGCGTGCGCTGGTGGAGTTGGACCGACAGGTCGATCTTCTTGTACAGGGAGGGCATCTCGGAGATGTCGAACTTGCCGGTGACCTCCACGTGGTCCCGGATCGGTTCGATGAGCTTCTGAAACTCCCCCTCCCAGTCATCGCGCACCTTCCCGGCGATGAGCAGCCGCACCGGGTTGCCCCGCTCCACGAGCAGCTTGAACGCCTCCACCGTCTCCTCGATGCCTCCGGTGGGGTAGACCATGCCGATCCGGCCGATGACCACCTTGTCCCGCTTCGTCGCCTTGCGCCCCTCCAGGTTCTCCAGGATCATCTTCCGGTCCGGCACCGAGGAGATCTGGACGACCCCGTCGTATCCCCACGACTGGTACTTGCGCATCTGGTAGAGGTTGTGCACGAACACACGGTCGTACAGGGACGAGGTGATCCGCTCGATCTGGCCGATGATGCTCGCCAGGAAGAGCTGCTTCTTGGACCAGTACATGTAGTAGTTGGGCTCACACAGGTCCAGGGTCACCTTCCGGCGCCGGAGCTTGGCCGCGATCAGCCCGGCCAGGATCGTGTCCAGGTTGAAGCAGTGGATCACCTCCGCGGGCCGTCCCCAGACGGAAGCCAGCGCTTTCGCGTTGAAAAACAGGTGCTTGTATGCATGCAGGGGGCCCTTGGCCATCTCCGCCCTGATCAGGATCCGCTCCACCTTGATGCCGTCCACGGTCTCCCGGGCCGGGCTCTTGCCCTCCCGGTCCCAGGCGATCAGGGTCACGTCGTGGCCCGCCTCGGCCAGGGTCCGGGCCTCGTTGTAGATGCGCAGGTACCGGCCCTGGTAGGGAAGGAAGCTCATGGAATTGAGCATGACGATCTTTTTCTTCTTCATGGAAAGGCCTTTTGTTGTCATGCCCGCGAAAGCGGGCATCCAGAAATGCTTCTGAACTGTGGATCCCGGATCAAGTCCGGGATGACAGATTTTGTGGGGCAGGACCCCACCCTACGGGAAAGGCTGCATATATCGACACCCAGGGATGATTGTTCAATTGCAAATATACGTTATCCGCGGAGCCGTGTTTCGTCAAGAAAGCAGGAAGCCGTGAGACAAGAAAAAACGCTGCAAGTTCAGGTACCACCGGGTAAAGCCCTTTACAAAAAGGCCCGGGACCCTTAACATAAGATGTTCCGCGGAGAGATGTCCGAGCTGGCCGAAGGAGCACGACTGGAAATCGTGTAGGCGGCCAACACCGCCTCGAGGGTTCGAATCCCTCTCTCTCCGCCAGTCCCGTTCTCCGGGAATCCGGATGCCGGGGATCGTGCCCCCCGGCCGAATTCCTTTTTATATGAAACCCTGTATCCAGGAAAAAAGCTTGGCTGTGCTAGACGGGGAATTAGCGGTGCCCTCTACCCGAAATCCGCTTATGCGGGGTTGAATCCCCGGTTGAGGCACGTGTTTGGTCAGGGTCCGGGCCCACCGGATAAAGTTGATAGCCGGGACCCACGCAACGGATGGCCGCCGAACTCCGCCAGGTCCGGAAGGAAGCAACGGTAGGTGGATTCAACCGTGTGCCGTGGAATCACCTGGCTTGATTTATTCGAGGGGTGTCCGCCTGTTCGGGCCGTGTCGAGGCAGGGTGCACAGCCAAGCCCTTTTTACCCCTTTCATCCCTCCCCGGGACAGAAGCCGACATCATGTCCTACCTGGTCCTCGCACGTAAATGGCGGCCCCTCACCTTTGACCAGATGGTGGGCCAGAAGTTTATCTCACGGACGCTGCGCAACGCGGTGGAGAGCGGGCGTGTGGCCCACGCGTTCCTGTTCACCGGCAGCCGGGGCGTGGGCAAGACCTCGGCGGCCCGCATCCTGGCCAAGTGCCTGAACTGCGATCAGGGGCCCACGCCGGAGCCCTGCAACAAGTGCACTTCGTGCGTGGAGATCACCGAGGGCAGGAGCCTGGACGTCTACGAGATCGACGGCGCCTCGAACACCAGCGTGGACGATGTCCGGGAACTCCGGGAGAACATCCGGTACATGCCCAAGGCGGGAAAGCGACGCGTCTACATCATCGACGAAGTGCACATGCTTTCCCGGAGCGCCTTCAACGCCCTGCTCAAGACCCTGGAGGAGCCCCCGGACCACGTGCTGTTCATCTTCGCCACCACGGAGCCGTTCAAGGTCCCGGAGACCATCCAGTCCCGCTGCCAGCGGTTCGACTTCCGCCGGATCCCCGGGCCGGAGCTCCATCAGAGGCTCCGGGAGATCGCGGACAAGGAGGAGCTGGAGATCAGCGAGACGGCGCTCTCCTGCCTCGTCAAGGCGGCCGACGGAAGCATGCGGGACGCCCAGAGCCTCATGGATCAGGTGATTTCCTACTGCGGGTCCACCATCTCGGACGATGCGGTCATGGACATCCTGGGCATGGCGGGCAGGGAGCTTTTCTTCCGGATCTCAAGTGCGGTGTTCCAGCAGGACGCGGCCGGATGCCTGGAGGCCCTGGACGAGCTGTACCGGAAGGGGTACGACATCACCCAGTTCTACCGGGACCTGGTGGAGCACTTCCGGGATCTGCTCATGGCCCGCACCCTTCCGGACCCGGGCACGGTGCTGGACGCCTCGGAAGGGGAGATCGATGAGTTGAAGAAGCAGGTGGGTGAAATGGGCCAGGAGGACCTGCATCGGTTGCTCTCCGTCCTTCTCCGGGCCGGGGGGGATATCAAGCACTCCGGGTTTCCCCGGATGAGCCTGGAGATCGCCTTGATCCGCATGGCCGGTCTCGCCAACCTGGAACCTTTGGAGCGCATCCTGGAGAAGATCGACGCCCTGCAGGGCGGCCCGGATACCGGCCCGGGCCTTCCCGGCGGGAGGCCGCCGGCGGGTTCGGACCGTGCCGGGACGGGGCGGAAGCCGTCCTCTGCAAAGGCCCCCCGGGATCCTGCCCCCGCAGGGCGAGCCAGAGCCCAGGCCCCGGACAAGCAACCCCCTGAAAGGAAGCCGCCTCCGACCAGGACTTCCACCCCCGGGCCCGGACCGGAGAACCGCCGGGAGGAGGCCCCCCGGGGACCCCGGGTCGCATGGAACGCGACCAACGCCACCCGGGAATTCGTGGAGGCCGTACGGAGGGAGCGGAACGGGCTGGGCGCTCTGCTCGAGGACGTGGCCCGTTGGGAGATCCGCGAGAACAGCGTCAAGGCGTACTGCGAGGAAGGCTCTTTTGTTTACCAGAAGCTGCGCCAGATGGACGTGACGGAGCTGCTCTCCCGGGTGGCCGGGGAGTGTTTTTCCGGCACCGTGGCCTTTCATGCCTGCCCGTTCCAACAGGAGGAGGGGGAGGTGAGAGCGCCGCCGTCGGACCAGGGAAGCCCGTCGCTCCCGGTGGAGCCCGCCGAGGTCGATCCCCCTCCGGGCGATGAGATCAAGAACGATCCCACGGTCCAGGAAACCCTGGAGCTTTTCCGCGGGGAGATCACCGAGGTGAAGCCTCCGGAGGACAAGTAAAAAAACGAACCGGTTTCCGTTATTCCGGGGTTGAGAGGGTGTCGAAAAACGAGGAATATATATTTTTCTGTCCGGAGGTTCCGTGTCGCTCCGTTCACATGGAAAAAGGAGATAGACAATGAAAAAAGGTGGAATGGGCAACCTGATGAAGCAGGCCCAGAAGATGCAGAGCCAGATGGCCAAGATTCAGGAGGAGATGGCCAGCCGCACCGTGGAGGCCACTGCCGGCGGGGGTATGGTCACGGCCGTGGCAAACGGGAAGCAGGAGATCGTATCCGTGCGCATCGAAAAAGAGGTGGTGGACCCCGAGGATGTGGAGATGCTGCAGGACCTGCTCGTGGCCGCGGTGAACGAGGCCCTGAAGAAATCTCAGGAGATGGTTTCCGAGGAAATGTCCAAGATCACCGGGGGACTCAATATCCCCGGGCTCATGTAGGGTGCCCATGGATCCGATCACGCGCCTGGCCCGGGTGATGACCAAGCTGCCCGGGATCGGAGAGAAGACCGCCACCCGGCTCGCCTTTTTCATCCTTGGATCTTCGGAAGAGTACGCCCGGGAGCTGGCCCAGGCGGTGCTGGACGTGAAGGAAAAGGTGCGGTTCTGCTCCGTCTGCCTCAATATCACCGAACAGGACCCCTGTGACATCTGCCGGGACGCCTCCCGGTCCGAAGATGTCATCTGCGTGGTGGAGGAGCCCAACGACCTCCACGTCATCGAGAAGACCGGGGCCTTCACCGGAAAGTACCACGTGCTCCACGGGGTGATCTCCCCCCTGGACGGTATCGGTCCGGACGAGATCCGCATCGCCGAACTCCTGGAGCGACTGAAGGACGGCCGGGTGAAGGAGGTGATCCTGGCCACCAACCCCGTGGTGGAAGGGGACGCCACGGCCCTGTACCTGAGCGAGCAGATCAAGCCGCTGGGCATCCAGGTGTCGCGGATCGCCCGGGGGATCCCCGTGGGGGGCGACCTGGAGTTCACCGACGGGGCCACCCTAACCAACGCCCTGCGGGGCAGGCAGGGGCTCTGACCCCGCCCGTCTCCCCCTGGATTCCGGATCAGGGGGGGCAGGGGGGCAAGCCTGGAGTAAAAAATCCTGACCCGGAGGGCCAGGCTTTGCATAAACCCCAGAGGGGTTTCTTGATAAAAATCCGTCATTCCCGCGGAAGCGGGAATCCAGGGGTTGGGTGGTGAGGCCCCTCGTTGACATCCCCCCTCTGGCCTCCCCTGGATCCCGCGTTCGCCGGGATGACAAGGAGGATGTACGGCACAGCCTTTCTGTTGGATCTGGCCCGAAGGACCAGGTTTCCTAAATGAAAATGACGGAAAAGCGCATACTGCTCGTTCATCGGCACCGGGGCATGGAAGAAGCCTGTTTTCTGGTAATCCCGGTGCCCCGAAGGGGCTGTTCCGGGGAATTTACCCTGTTTCGCTCATTTCCCTTGTTTCGCTCTTGACAAGAACGGTGGGAAAAGGCAAACTTGGCTTCGCTTGCCCGCCAGTCTAATGAATTTTAGTTGTACCCAACAAAATCGCCAGAAAAAACAGGACCTTCCCCTGTTGCCCGGTCATAACGGCAGGCGCGGGAGGGACAGGGGATGCATACCCCGATAACGCAACGAAATCGAAACGTTTGCAAACAACCGGGAGTGAGAACAGATGATTGAAACCCGCTTCCATGGAAGAGGGGGGCAGGGCGCCGTGACATCGGCGGAGCTGCTCGCCCTGGCCGCCATCCAGGAGGGCAAGTTTGCCCAGGCCTTTCCCAGTTTCGGTCCGGAACGGCGCGGTGCGCCGGTCCTGGCCTTTTCCCGCGTGGCGGAAAACCAGATCCGGGTCCGGTCCCAGATCTACGAGCCGGACGTGGTCCTGGTCCTGGACTCCTCCCTGCTGGACATCATTGATGTGACCGAGGGGCTCAAGCCGGGCGGAATGCTGGTGGTCAACACCAACCATCCCGTCAAGGAACTGGCCGAGAGGTTCACGTTCCAGGGAAAGCTTGCCGCCGTGGATGCCTCGCACATTGCCCGGGAGTGCATGGGCCGGCCGATTGCCAACACCACCATGCTCGGCGCCCTGCTTCGCGCCACGGGCATTGTCGGTTTGAAAAGTATGGATGAGCCGCTCCTGAACCGTTTCGGCGGCATCATCGCGGGGAAGAACCAGACCGCCATGCAGCAGGCGTTCGACAAGGTGGAAATCATGTCCCTGAACGGGTGACACACAAAGGAGAGAGGGCCATGACGGATAAAGCGAAACCCATGGGATGGAAAGACATACCGGCCGGGGCCGTGGTGGACCAGCCCGGCAGTTCCGCCGGGTACCACACGGGAGGCTGGCGAAGCCAGCGGCCGGTTTTCAATATGGACCACTGTATCGGTTGCGGGGTCTGCTACCTGTACTGCCCCGACGCCGCTATTGTCATGATCAAGGTCGAGCCCCGGTCCAAGGAGCTCCCGGAGTATGTGCCTGACATCCTGCTGGATTACTGCAAGGGGTGCGGCATCTGCGCCAAGGAGTGCTACATGGGCACGTTCGGGCGCAGCTGTTTTGAAATGTTCGATGAAGAGGAGTTTCGTTGATGTCCAAAAGAGTCGGAATGGAGGTCAGCATTGCGGTGTCCGAGGCCGTCAAGCTCGCCAACACGGACGTGATTGCGGCCTACCCCATTACACCTCAGACCCACATCGTGGAACATCTATCCGAGTTGGTGGCCGACGGGGAACTGGACGCGGAGTTCATCTGCGTGGAGAGCGAGCACAGCGCCATGAGCGCCTGTGTGGGCGCCTCGGCGGCCGGGGCACGGAGCTACACCGCCACGGCCAGCCAGGGCCTGGCCCTGATGCATGAGATCGTCTTCATCGCATCTTCCATGCGCCTGCCCATCGTCATGACCGTGGCCAACCGGTCCTTGTCCGGACCCCTGAGCATCTGGAACGACCACAGCGACACCATGGCGTCCCGGGACTGCGGGTGGATCCAGTACTTTGTGGAGAACGGCCAGGAGGCGTTCGACCACACCCTGATCGCGTTCCGGGCGGCCGAGGACCCGAAGGTGTCCATCCCCGCCATCATCAACATGGACGGGTTCATCCTCACGCACGTGATCGAGCCTCACATCATCATGACCCAGGAGGAAGTGGACAGGTTCCTGCCGCCCTTCAAGCCGATCCACCGGCTGGATCCCACCAAACCGGTCACCATGGGCGATTTCGCCATGCCGGACATATTCACCGAGATCAAGGCGTCCCAGGAGCACGCCCTGCGCGCCTCCCGGCCCGTCATCGACCAGGCCTGGAAGGAGTTCGGGGAGATCACCGGCCGGCACTACCAGGCGGTGGAGACCTACCGGACCGAGGGGGCCCAGGTGATCATGGTGGCCATGGGCGCCATGGCGGAGACGGCCATGATGGCCGTGGACCACATGCGGGACCAGGGACTGCCCATCGGGCTGGTGAAGATCCGGCTGTGGCGGCCGTTCCCCACCGAGGACCTGCTGGCAGCGGTGGGAGACGCCCAGAAGCTGGTGGTGCTCGACCGGGCCATCGGCTTCGGCGCGGCCGCCAACCCCGTGGCCTCGGAACTGGCCGCGGTCTTTTACAGCCATGAAAACCGTCCGCGCATCTTCAACACGGTGCTGGGCCTGGCCGGCCGCGACGTGGACGTGCACGAGTTCGAGGAAGTGTTGAAACATGCCCTGGACGCCGACCGGCGTCCCGGTCCCGTCGGCGATTACGAGATACTAGGGGTGAGAGAGTAATGGAAAATCTCAATATCTACGTACCTTTACTGATGGACCGGAAGGAGTACTTCTCGCACGGGCACCGTGCGTGCCAGGGTTGCGGGGAAACCGTTGCCTTCCGCCAGATCCTGAAGGCCATTGGGCCCAACACCATCATGGCCAACTCCACCGGCTGCTCGGAGATCATCTCCACACCGTTTCCCACCACCGCGTGGCATGTCCCGTGGATTCACGTGGCCTTTGAGAACGTGTCGGCGGTGGCCTCCGGTGTGGAGGCGGGGATCAAGGCCTTGGTGAGGAAGGGCATGATCCCGGACCGCAAGACCCACATTCTCGCGGTGGGCGGTGACGGGGCCACGGCGGACATCGGCTTCCAGGCCCTGAGCGGGGCCGTGGAGCGGGGGCACAACTTCACCTACATCTGCCTGGACAACGAGGCCTACATGAACACCGGGATCCAGAGGTCCTCGTCCACCCCCTTCGGCGCCATGACCACCACGTCGCCCCCGGGGAGCAAGAGCATCGGGCAGAAGACCTGGAAGAAGAACCTCCCGGAGATCATGGTGGCGCACGAGATCCCCTACGTGGCCACGGCGTGCCCCAGCTACCCGTTCGATCTCATCCGCAAGGTCAAGAAGGCCGTGGAAACGGAAGGGCCGTCTTACATCCAGGTGTTGACCGTGTGCCCCACCGGGTGGCGGTCCGCCGGGGATGAGACGATCCGGCTGGGCCGGCTTGCCGCCGAGACCGGGATCTTTCCCCTGTACGAGGTTACGGAAGGCAAGTACGAAATCAGCCTGGACCCGGGTAAGCTGCAGTCGCCCAGGGACTACTTCAAGGTCCAGGGACGTTTCCGGCACCTGATGAAGAACGAGGAGCAGCTCAAATATATTGAAAACCGGGTGAAGAAGAATTTCCAGAAACTCCGGCAAAAGGTGAAGATGTCCTCCGGGGAGTGAAACCGCCCGGTTCCTGCCCGGATCCTTCCGGCTCTCGTCATAACAGGATGCCCGTTCGGTGGAATGATTCGAGGGGGAACAGCCCGAGGGGTTGTTCCCGGCAAGGCTCGCAAGGGAGAAGAATTTCATGGTGACACAGGAAGTGAACCGGATCCTAAGGCGATACAAAAACGATCCCACGGATATCATCGCCATCCTCCAGGATGTTCAGCAGACGTATCGATACCTTCCCCGGGATGTTCTGGAACACATATCCGGGAAGATCGACATGCCGCTGAGCCGCATCTACCATCTTTCCACCTTCTTCCGGGCCTTCAGCCTCGAGCAGCGTGGCAAGCACGAGATCCATGTGTGCCTTGGCACGGCCTGTCATGTTCGGGGGGCGCCCCGGATCCTGGAGTCGTTCGAGCGGGGGCTCAAGATCCCCGCCGGCAAGACCACCAAGGACAAGAAATGCACCCTGGAGACCGTGAACTGCGTGGGGGCCTGCGCCCTGGGTCCCGTGATCATCGTGGACGAGAAATCCGTGGGAAAGATGAACCCCCAGAAGGCCGAGAGGCTGCTCAAGCAGATGGACCTGGGGGCCGGGGCCGGGCCGAAGAAGGTTTCCAAGGCCCCGGCGGTGAAGAAGAAGGCTGCCGTCGCAAAGAAGACCCGGCCGCCGGCCGCTAAGAAGCCCGGCGTGAAAAAGGGGAAGAAGACCACCAAAAAGGCCAGATGACAAGGAACCGGAGAGGCAATGGAAAAGATACGAGCCGTCGAGCAGCTTGAAGCGTTCCGAAAAGAGGTTTTGGACAAGCAGGGGACGCAGACCCGATCCCTGACGCTGTGTGCCGGGACCGGCTGTCGAGCCTATGGAACCATGGAAATCGTGGAGGCCTTTCACCAGGAGCTGAAAAAGAGAGGCCTCAGCCGCGAGGTCACAGTGAAGGCCACGGGCTGCCACGGTTTCTGCGAGCGGGGCCCCATGGTCCTCATCAGCCCGAAGGGGATCTTCTACCAGCAGTTCAAGATCGAGGACGTGCCCGAGATCATTGAGAAGACCGTGATCGGAAACAAGGTCATCGAGGAGCTGCTCTACAAGGATCCCGGTACCGGAAAGGCCATCCGCAAGGAACGCAACATCCCGTTCTACAAGCTGCAGAAGCGCCTCCTGCTGGGGGAGAACCTGCTCATCGACCCCACGTCCATCGATGATTACATCGCCCAGGGAGGGTACATGGCTCTGGGCAAGGCGCTGAACGGCATGAGCCCGGACGCGATCGTGGACGAGGTGAAGCGCTCGGGCCTGCGGGGACGGGGCGGCGGCGGGTTCCCCACCGGCCGGAAGTGGGAGAGCTGCCGGAAGGCCCATGGCGAGGACAAATACGTGATCTGCAACGCGGACGAGGGCGACCCGGGCGCGTACATGGACCGGTCCCTGCTGGAGGGCAACCCCCACAAGATCCTGGAGGGGATGATCATCGGTGCCTACGCCATCGGGGCCTCCCAGGGGTACGTGTACGTGCGCAACGAGTATCCGCTGGCCGTCACCCACGCCAACCTGGCCATCAAGGCGGCCCGGAAGTGCGGGTTTCTGGGGGAGAACATCTTTGGCAGCGGCTTTTCCTTCGACGTGAAGATCACCCGCGGGGGCGGCGCCTTCGTCTGCGGGGAATCCACCGCGCTCATGGCCTCCCTGGAAGGGAAGCCGGGGGAACCGCGGGCCAAGTACGTGCACACCGTGGAAAAGGGCCTGTTCGACCGGCCCACCAACCTGAACAACGTGGAAACCTGGGCCAACGTGCCCGGGATCATCCTGGAAGGCGCCGAAGCGTTCGCCAAGATGGGCACCAAGGGCAGCAAGGGGACCAAGATCTTCTCCCTGGTGGGCAAGATCAACAACACCGGCCTGGTGGAGGTCCCCATGGGGATCTCCCTCCGGAAGATCATCTACAACATCGGCGGCGGGGTCCCGGACGGCAAGAAGTTCAAGGCCGTGCAGACCGGCGGCCCGTCCGGGGGATGCCTGCCCGAGCACATGCTGGACCTGAAAGTGGACTTCGACGAGCTGACCAAGGCGGGATCCATGATGGGTTCCGGCGGCATGATCGTCATGGACGAGGAAAACTGCATGGTGGACGTGGCCCGGTACTTCGTCACCTTCCTGGAGGAGGAGTCCTGCGGGAAGTGCACGCCCTGCCGGGAGGGACTCCGCCGCATGAAGCAGATCCTCACCGACATCTGCGAGGGCCGGGGGAAACCGGATTCCTTGGACCAGCTGAAGAAGCTGGGGACGGCCATGAAGGACGCCAGCCTCTGCGAGCTGGGCCGCACGGCCGCCAACCCGGTACTCACCACCCTCCAGTACTTCGAGGACGAGTACGAAAAACACATCAAAAAGAAGAAATGTCCGGCCTTTGTCTGCCGGGCCATGGTCACCTACACCATCAACGCGAAAAAATGCACCGGCTGCATGGTCTGTGCCCGCGCCTGCCCTTCCAACTGTATCTCTGGAAAGAAGAAGCAGGTGCACACCATCGAACAGGATCCTTGTATCCATTGCGGATCCTGCTTCGACGTGTGCCGGTTCGGTGCGGTGAAGAGGAAGTGATCGGGACCCGAATCCCGTTTCGGAACGTTCCCCAGTCCGTTGTGACCAATTGAGGATAGAAACTATGGCGATTACAGTGACGATTGATGGAAAGACGACCTCGGCAGAGAAGGGAACCACCATCCTGCAGGCCGCCCGGAGCCTGGGGATCAAGATTCCCACGCTCTGTCACAACGACGCGGTGGAGCCGTACGCCTCGTGCCGGCTCTGTATCGTGGAGGCCTCGGACGGGAATGGATGGTCCAAGGTCGTCACCTCCTGCAACTACGAGGTCTGGGAAGGCCTCCATGTGAACACCTGCGCTGAAAAGGTTGTGGAGGCCCGGCGTGTGGTGCTGGACCTGATGCTGTCCGCGCATCCGGGATCAGAGGTGGTGCGGGAGCTGGCCGCGGAGTACGGGGTTACCGAGCCCGGGTACCCGGGAGAACCCGGGGACGACTGCATCCTGTGCGGGCTCTGTGTGCGGGTCTGCGACCAGGTCGTG
>CAYTRL010000104.1:0-15351 GCA_964439795.1 uncultured Thermodesulfobacteriota bacterium | reverse complement strand
CGGATCGCGCGCCCACCGGGGAGGCGTTCGAGGCGTACGACGCGGTGTACCCTTCCATGGTCTGTTCCGGGTGCAGCTGTCTTTGCGATGACATCTCCACCTTTGTGCGGAACGGGCGGGTGGTCCGGACCCTGAACCTCTGCGAGGTGGGTGCGGCGCAGCTTTCCTCGGTGTCCGACGGCGGCAGGATCCCTCCCCTTTCTCCCGCGGAATACCGGGAAGCGATCGAACGTGCTGCGGTCCTACTCGATGCGCATCGACCCACCCTGGTTCTGGGCGCGGAAGTCCTGGATGAATCGTCGATGCGAGCTTCCTGGGAACTGGCCGGGCATCTTCGGGGCCGGGTGCTTCCGTGGGCCTTTCCTGAATTGCGCGGCTTCTACGAACGGGTGAAAAGGTTCGGGTGGGCCGCCGCCCTGCTGGATGAGGTGAGAGATCAGGCGGAACTTGTGTTGTTCTGGGGAGCGGACCCCCTGGTGACGCATCACCGCCACCTTTCCCGATACTCTTTCTTTGCCCGCGGGAGGTTCACCGAACGAGGGAATCATGACCGGAACCTGGCGGTGGTGGCCGCGGACCGTACGACGATCGAGCCGTTGTGCCAACAGTTTTTCAGCCTTTCGGCCGACCGGGAGGAGGCGTTCGTTGGTGCGCTGACGGATCCTCGGCCGGGCCGTGACTTCGACCACCGCGATTTTCCTTCCCTGGTCAGAGCCCTGGATCGTGCCGCTTATGTGGCGCTTTTCCTGGACCCGAAGAATGTGCCGGCAAAGGTCCTGGATGCCCTGTTCGAATGGTCAGGCAGGCTGAATTCTCAGGCCCGAAAACGGATGGTGGTCCTGCCGCTGTGGAACGCCGGGGCCAACTTGGAAGGGTTCTGTCATCGCTGCCTCGAGAGGACCGCCGTTGCCTGGGGGGCGGACTTCTCCGCCGGCTTACCGGAAGCCCTGGAGGGGGATCTTGACTGGGAGACGCTGGCCGGGCGGGTGGAAAGCGTTCTCCTGACGGCTTCCCCACCGGGGTGCACGTACACGGCCGAACTTCCCGGTTCCCTGGCCCGCAAACCGCGTGTGTTGATCGACCCATACAAAACCGCGCCATCCTCGGCAGCCGATGTCGTCATCCCGGCTGCGCTTCCGGGGGTCGAACACGACGGCGTGTTCGTTCGGGCCGACGGTCTTCCCTTGAGGGCCTCCCGCCTGGAGGTCCTCTCCGATGGGGGCTATCCGTCTGCCGAACAGGTATTTCTCGAACTCATCCGTGAGGTGGGATAGATGGCAGGGGCGGAACGGATCGTGATCAGGGGAGCGCGGGTGTACGACCCGGCGCAGGAGTGGCGCGGTGAAACGCGCGACCTCTATCTGGCGGACGGGCGCGTGAGCCTTCCGTTTCCGGATCCGGACATGGTCATCGACGCAGGCGGCCGGGCCCTGATGGCCGGAGGGATCGACCCGTACGGCGTCGTGGCCGCACCGGGCCAGCCGTTCGCGCGGCTGACCATGCATCAACCCTCCGCAGAGGAAATCGGGCGGAGTTACGCCCGCATGGGCTACGTCCACGTGCACCATCCTTTCACGACCCTGCTCACGTCCGGGTTCGTCCATCGCGGTCTCGGAAAAATCCCCTATGTGGATACCTCCACCTGTGTGGCTCTGGACCTGAGGGACATGGGGCATTGCATCAAAGCGAACAAACCGGCCGAATTCTCTGAAAAGGCCGTCGCGTTGATGGATGTGAGCGGCGCCATCGGCCTCCTCCTGCCGTTCCCCTTTCTTCGACACAGGCAGCATCACTACATCCAGAAGAACCTCAGTGCGAAAAAGGTGCTCGGTTTCCTGGGAACCCTGGAGGAACCCGGCCTGTTCCCGATCCACCTGTGGGGCATGCCCGGCTTGTTCAAGGGCGACATTCCCAACGCGGAGCGGTTTCATGTGGCCGGCCTGGGCCTCGCCCTGGATTCGGAGGACGCGTTGAACCGGGCAAAGCAGTTTCTCGATGCGGGCGGATCCGCGGACCTGGGTTTGAGTGCGGGCGTGGAGCAGTGCGTCCTGGCCGCCGGGCATGCCGGGACGCCGGGGAGCGTGTGCCTCGATGTGGGCCTGCATGCCCCGCTGCTCCTCCGGCGCCAGGAGATCGCCCTGGATGGATGCCTGGCCCGGAACGGGTGGGCCCTGCTCGGGGCGGCGGCTTCGGACCGCCGCCTGGCGCTGGGGGCGGCCGGGCCCGGCGGCGGACAGTTCGGTTCCGCTCCGGAAATCGCAACGTGGTTGCTGGAGGAAAACGCCCGGCCGGGAGAGGTGCAGGGGGCGTTCAACCGGGAAAGCATCGACCCGTATGACTGGGCGCGGCTTACCCGGCTGGAGCCCGCGCGGATCCTCGGGCTGAGCGATATCGGGCACCTTTGCGTGGGCGCGAGGGCAAACGCTGTGGTGTACGACTGGCTGCCCGAGCCGGGGCGGGAACCGTTGGCCGCGGCTCTCTCGGACTGCTGGTGCCTGATCAAGGACGGCAGGCGGATTCGGGAAGAAGGGGCCTTCATGGAAGCGCCGGTCCGGGGGAGGACACGCCTCCGGGAAAACCGGGCGGACCTCTCCGTGCTGACCCGAACGGACCTGTTCCGGAATCCGACCCTTCGCCTGGAACATCTCGGGTTGCGTTCCCTCGGAAACCCTGTCCGGCAGGAAGACGGGTTTTCTTGAGAGGACGAGCCGATCGGTTTTTTTCGCAGGACATCGGATGGGGATCAGAGAACATGGGAATCGCAGAACGAAAAGCGCGTGAAAAGCAGATCCGCATCGAACAGATTCTCGATGCTGCGTACCAGGTGTTTCAGGAAGAGGGCTATACAGCGGCCACCATGGATCAGATCGCCGAGCACGCGGAGCTGGCCAAGGGTACGCTCTATCTCTATTTCAAAAGCAAGGAGGAGGTCTACTTCTCGCTCCTGGTCAACGGGCTGGACATCTTGATCCACCTGCTGGAGGAATCGGAATCGTCCGGCAGGATGCGGGAGAATCCGCTTCCGGAGACCGCCCGGACCCTGTTTCACTTCTACGCGGAATACACGCCCTACTTCCGGATTTTCATGATCATGCGACAGGAGGACATGCAGGCCAAGCTCACACCGGAACTCTCCTCGGAAATCAACGAAAGGGCGACGAACATCCTGAATATCCTGGGCAGCCAGGTCCAGAGGACGATTCCAGAAGGGGGCTCCACCCAAGTGAACCCCTGGCACGTTGCCAACATCCTTTGGGGGGCCTTCACCGGGATCACGCAGCTTGCACTGACCAAAGAGCAGCTGAAGGCCCGGGCAACGCACAACGACGACCTCCTCTGTCTTTGTTTCGAGCTGATCGGCCGGGGATTGAATTCGAACAAACCGGACCTGAAGAAAACGGAAAAAAGGCTTCCTTCGGCGAAGCGGAAACGGAAGCGCTGACAGCCAGGGGTTGGGAGGATTCAATGGATTGCATGGAAGCCATTAGAGGAAGGCGCAGCATCCGCAAGTACGAGAAGGTGGACGTCACCGAGGACGCCCTCCGTCAGATCCTCGACGCCGTTCGGTGGGCGCCCTCCGGGGGGAACATTCAACCCTGGGAGGTCATTGTGATCCGGGACCCCGCGGTCCGGGAAGCCCTCCGCGGTACGGTGGAAGGTACCAACCCCGGCAGCAAGGCGATCGTGAACGCTCCGGTCCTGCTGGCCTTGTGCGGATTGATCCGGATTCCGGATACATACCGGCACGATGTGGTCACGAAGTTCGGGGACTGGTGGTTCATGTTTCATCTGGGAATTGCCGCGCAGAACCTGTCCCTGGCGGCCCATTCCCTGGGGCTCGGATCCGTCATGGTCGGTTTTTTTGACCACGACAGGGCCCGGGAAATTCTGCAGGTTCCGGAAGAGTATGAGGTCGTTCTTCTCATTCCGTTGGGGGTTCCCGGCCGAACCCCTCCCGCGCCGAAGCGGCGCGAAATCCACGAATTCCGTCATGAGGACAGGTTCCGCCCATCGTCGTAGGGGTTTGAAGAAAACGTTTTCCGGAGGGGCTATGAAGAAACTGCGAGGCAAGGTGATGGTTATTACAGGGGCGGCCGGCGGCATCGGACGGGCCTGTGCACTGGAGTTCGCCGAGCGGGGATGTCATCTGGTGCTTTGCGATATCGATGAGCCCGGTCTGGGCCAGGTGGCCGAGGAGGTGCAGCGCAAGGGGCGCCGCGCGCTGCCGGTGCGCGTGGACGTATCGAGGGAGGAGGATGTGAGGCGCGTCGCGGAGAAGGCGTTTTCAGAGTTCGGGAAGGTGGATATCGCCATGAGCAACGCCGGCATTGCCTTGGTTGCCCCGACCCACACGCTTGAGCGGGCGGACTGGGACCGCATCATGGGGGTGAACTTCTTCGGGGCGGTTCACGTCATCCGGCATTTTCTGCCGGCCATGGCCGAGCGGAAGGAGGGACATCTGGTGGTCACTTCATCGGGCATGGGCCTTACCGGGATGCCCTTTGCCGCCACGTACACCGCGTCCAAGTTCGCCCTGGTCGGGTTGACCGAAGCCCTGCGGGCGGAGATGGCCGTTCACAACGTGGGGGTCACGACCCTCTGTCCCGCCGTGGTTCGGACGGCCATCTTTGAAAAGGCGGAGATGCGGGGGTTCCCCGAAAAGGCCAGAGACAGTCTCATCGGTGGCATGTCCCCGGAGCGGTTCGCCCGCATCGTGGTGAAGGGGGTTGTGAAGAACAAGGGGCTGATGGTCATCTCGGGGGTGACAAAAACCACCTACGGTTTGAAGAGGCTGTCCCCGGAGCTGTATCAGTTCGTTCTCAAGGGCTGGGCGAAGCTCGGCAACAAATACCTGGAGGAATGAAACTGAGACGGGTTTTAAAGGCAAACGTGATTACATCCAGAGAAGAGGAGCAGAGACGTGGCCAATCTATTGGTGGATGAAAGAGACCAGCAGTTCGTGTTGAACGAAATCCTGAACGTTGAAGGGCTTTGCACGGCATCCAAGTTTGCGGACTTCTCCAGGGAGATGTTCGACATGGTCCTCACGGAGGCACAGAAGATCGCCCTCAACCAGATCTTTCCCACCCTTGTCCCGTCGGACCGGGAAGGGTGCAAGCTGGAAGACGGGCAGGTCCAGGTTCCGGAATGCTTCCACAGTGTCTACAAGCTTTTCTGCGAAGGGGGATGGACCGCCATGTCCGTCCCTCCCGAAGAGGGAGGACAGGGGCTCCCCCTGACGATCCGGACCGCCGCGTATGAGTGGTTCGACCACAACTTCTCTTTCATGGCGTATCCCGGAACGGTGGAGGGAGCCGCTCATCTCGTGGAGGTGTTCGGGAGCGAAGAGCAGAAGAAGAAGTACATGAAAAAGATGGTCACCGGCGAGTGGGGCGGCACCATGGTCCTGACCGAGCCGGGCGCCGGGTCCGACGTGGGCAACCTCAACACCAAGGCGGTTCGCCAGCCCGACGGCACCTTCCGGATTCAGGGGACCAAGATGTTCATCACCGCGGGGGACCACGACCTGGTGGAGAACATCGTTCATCCGGTCCTTGCGCGTATCGAGGGGCATCCCGCCGGAACCAAGGGCATCTCCATCTTCCTCGTCCCCAAGTTTCTGGTCAACGATGACGGGACGCTCGGCAAACGCAACGATTTTGAAATCACCAAGATCGAAGAGAAGATGGGAATCCACGGCAGCGCCACCTGCGTCATGAACTTCGGCGACAACGGGGAGTGCTATGCGGAACTCCTCGGGGAGGAGATGCAGGGCATGCCGATCATGTTCCAGCTGATGAACGAAGCCCGCATCGGGGTGGGGCTGCAGGGGCTTTCCAGCGCTTCCATCTCGTACATGCACGCTGTGCAGTACGCCAAGGAGCGGCTCCAGGGCTCCTCACTGATGGATATGAAGAACCCGGAGGCCCCGCGGGTTCCGATCATTCAGCATCCCGACGTGAGGCGGATGCTGCTGTGGATGAAGAGCAATACAGAGAGCCTTCGGATCATGGCCTACTACTGTGCGTACTGCTTTGATCGGGCCGAGACCGCGGAGAACGACGAGGAACGGGAGAAATGGATCGGCCATACCGAGATCCTGACGCCGATTCTCAAGGCCTACGGATCGGATACGGCCTTCCGGGTGACGGAACTGGCGATCCAGGTGTACGGAGGGTACGGCTATTGCTCCGAGTATCCCGTGGAGCAGTTCATGCGCGACGTAAAGATCGCTTCTCTGTATGAAGGTGCAAACGGGATCCAGGCCCTGGACCTGGTGGGCCGCAAGCTTGCCATGAAGAAGGGTACGTATTTCATGAACCTCATGGGGGAAATCAACGGGAAGCTGGAAGAGGTGAAGAACCATCCGGCCCTGAGCGGGCTCGCGGAAGAGGCGCAGGCCGCCTTGAATACCCTGGGAGACGCGGGGATGTTTTTCGCCAAGTGCGGCAAGGGCGGGGACTTCCTCGTCCCCCTGACCCATGCGTATCCGTTCCTCATGATGATGGGCAAGGTCATCTCCGGATGGCTCCTGATCTGGGAGGCCGGCGTTGCCGCTGACAAGCTCGATGCCCTGTGCAAGGAACAGGGCGTGGATGCATCCGGCCAGAAAGGGAGAGCGGATTTAATCAACAAGAACAAAGAGGCCGCCTTCTACGCGGGAAAGGTCACCGGTGCGAAGTTCTTTATCCGGAACGTGCTGCCCGAGGTGGAATCGGCCTTGAAGGCGATCAAGAGCGGAGACCTCAGCCCCATGGAAATCACGGATGACGGCTTCTGCAGCTGAGCCTCTTGGATGTTTTTCTCTGTTCAGGCGTTGTAAAAGTCCAAGTTGTTGTCATCCCGGCCCGGGATCGAAGTCCTGGGCAGGCTTCGGCCGGTATTTGCTTTCTTTTGTCATCCCGCCGAGGGAGGGTGTCAAATAAAGAGGCATAGTTGCTTCTCTGTCATCCCGGACTTGATCCGGGATCCACAGTTCAGAAGCACTTCTGGATGCCGGTCTTCGTCGGCATAACGGAAAAAGATGTTTATCGACACCCTCGGAGGCCGGGATCCAGGGGCGGTCGGGCAGGGTGCTCAAAGAGCCTCCTCCCTGCCTCTGCCCCTGGATTCCGGGTCAAGCCCGGAATGACGGAAAAACACAGAGTCCTCGTTTTTCGGCCTGTTACGGGGGGCTCCATCTTTTTTAGGCGCCGCACAGGGAGGTCCTAGCCGTGGGAATGCTCGACAAAAGGGTGGGGGTGATCCTGGATTCGAGGGGGAGCACGTGCCGTGAGATCGCCCTGCTCATGGCGCGTGAAGGGGCACGCGTCGTGCTCAACGATGCCGGAAAACCCGCAGGAGAAACCGGAGAAAACGGTTTCACGGCGGAAGAGGTGGCCCATGCCGTCCGGGAAAGCGGCGGCGAAGCGCTGGCCTGTTCCGAATCCGTGGATTCCTGGGACGGTTCCCACCGCCTCATGCAGGGAGCGGTGGACCGTTTCGGGCAGATCGACATTCTGGTCAACAACGTCGCTCTTTCCCCGGGCATCGAACAGGGCATCCTCGATGAAATCAGCAGGGAAACGTGGAAGAGGACACTTCGTTCACGCCTGAAAGCGACCTTCTGCTGCACCCGGGCCGTGCTGGCGCATATGCGGCCGCAGCGGCGGGGAAGTCTCATACACTTTTTGCCTGCCGCCGGTCTCATCGGAGGCGTCGGGCAGGCGCACGAGGGTGCGGTCATGATGGCGATCGCCGGATTCAGCCGGAACGTTGCCATCGAAACGGAACGCGTTCCGATCACCTCGAACTGTATTGCCACGCACGCCGGGACCCGGCCGCTGACGGAGGCGGCCCCCCTGGCGGTATTTCTGGCAAGTGAGGCGGCGGGAAAGATCACCGGACAGCTCTTCGGAGTCCGCGGGAAGGAGATCTACCTGTATTCTCAAGCCCGCATCGCCCGGAGCATCCATCATTCGCAGGGATGGACCGTGGATGAGCTTGCGTGCATGATCGAACCCGCGATGGGGGCGTCTTTCACATCCCTGGATACCGTTGACAGCTGTTTCTCCTGGGATGCGATGGAGTAATTTCCTGTTCTCTGTTGCTGTACTCCAGCAATAGAACCCGGAGGACTCTGAAATTGCGGGAAATTGGAGGGGAAATTGGGGACAGGAAATTGGGGACAGGCACCGATTTTACTCATAGAGGGGAAATTGGGAAGCGGGAAATTGGGGACAGGCACCGATTTTACTCATAGGAGTTTGTTGGGAACTGAGGAAATCGGTGCCTGTCCCCAATTTCCCCCCAGGAAATCGGTGCCTGTCCCCAATTTCCCATGTGTTGCTGTGCTCCATTTATGGGCCCCTGTGGACAAGGAATGGAAGGGACCGAACATGGGCGTTCTCGAGGGCCGGGTTGCCGTGGTCACGGGTGCGGGCAGGGGGATCGGCAGGGGGATCGCCCTCCACCTTGCCCGGGAAGGTGCGCGGGTGGTGGTGAACGATCCGGGGGGGTCGGTCCATGGAGAAGGGGGAGACGGGTCGGTTGCACAACAGGTGGTGCGGGAGATCGACGGCAGCGGCGGTGAAGCGGTGGCCAGCACGGATACGGTGGCATCCTGGGAAGGCGGTCACCGGATCATTGAGACGGCCCTCGACTGTTTCGGCCGGGTCGATGTCCTGGTCAACAATGCAGGGATCCTCCGGGATCGGTTTCTACATCAGATGAGCGAGGAAGAATGGGATGCGGTGGTTCATGTACATCTCGGAGGGGCCTTCCACTGTACGCGCGCCGCGGCGCCGCACATGCGAAAACAGCAGTGGGGCCGCATCATCTTCATGACCTCCACGGCCGGCTTCATCGGTACGATAGCGCAGTGCAACTATGCGGCGGCCAAGATGGGGATGCTGGGGTTCAGCAGGGACGTTGCCATGGAAATGCAGCACGACAACGTGCCCGCCAACTGCAACGCCCCCTTCGCGTGGACCCGCATCCCGGCCTCCATCCCCACGGTGACGGAGGAGATCAAGGAAAGCGTGGACCGTTTGTTCAAGGACATGACACCGGACCACGTTTCTCCCCTGGTGGTGTTCCTGGCAAGTGAGAAAGCCGCACGGATTTCAGGACAGGTGTTCGGGGTCCGGGGGAAAGAGGTATACCTGTTCAGCCAGCCGCGTGTGGCGCGCAGCATACACAGTGCGGAGGGATGGACGGCGGGCGATCTGGCAACCGTTCTGGGTCCCACGTTCAAGAAGCATTTCACCCCCCTGGACAACTCGATCACGTTTTTTGACTGGAAGGCCCTGCTCTGACAGGCTGTTGAAGAAGTACCCGCCACCATCCTTACATGCGGGGATACACAGAAGTGGAGATTGCGAGCGAAGCGTGGTCGAAGATCGTGAACGAAGTGAAGCGACCCCCCGGCCCAGAGGGATCCCATCCGGAGCCGGGAGATTGCCGCGTCGCCTGCGGCTCCTCGCAATATCCGGGGGTTCCAAAGGCTTCATCGCGGCCTCTGGCGGCTCCTCGCAATATCCATACGATGCGTTGATTATATATACGCCGATGAAATACTTCGTCAGTCCTTGTTGCGGTATTTCCGGAAGGCCTTGACCCCCTGCCGGCCGATGGAGGCGACCAGGCCGGGGCTGATCCGGTAGAGCCACCAGGCGAAGCGGGCGCTGGACGGAACCACGATGATCGCCCGGTTGCGCGCCACCCCGCGCAGCATCTTCCTGGCCGCCGGGTTTGCGTCCATCCACTTTCCCGGAAGCTTCTTGAAGAAATCCTTGTCCGAAACGTTCAGCACGGTGATCGAATTCTCGATGTCGGACCGGATATTTTGCGGACAGATGACGCTGACCTTGACCCCCAGGTCCGCCCCCTCCGACCGGAGTGAGGTTGAAAATCCCAACACCGCGAATTTCGTGGTGGCGTATTGAGTGAAAATGGGGAAAGGGTACAGACCCGTCACGGAGCCCGTATTGACGATGTGTCCGAACCCCTGCCGGGTCATCAGCCCATAGGCGGCCAGGCTCCCGTTCAGGACGCCCAGCAGGTTCACGTCCACGAGCCGACGGCACTGTTCCAGGCTCATGTCGCGCACCTCGCCCATGAGGGCGATCCCCGCGTTGTTGAACATATAGTCGAGTCGACCATGACGGGCGGCCGTCTCGTCGACAATCTTCTGAACATCCTCCGCCCGGGTGACATCCAGATGCGCTGCCTGTGCCAGTCCGCCCGCGGCGGAGATGGCGGCTGCGACCTCAGTCGCCCTTTCCAGCCGGATGTCCGTCACGGTGACCCACGCACCCAGGCGGCACAACTCCTCGCAGAGCGCCCGGCCGATCCCGGCACCCCCACCGGTCACGATCACGACCTTGTCTCTAAACATCCCCATACGATCCTCCCTATGGCAAAACCCTATCCCTGGATCCGGGGGCGAAACCCCCAGGACGAATCCAGAATATTTTCCTTCATGGGAACGGTCTCCTTCATGACCGGGACGGTCCGGGCATAGTGCACCCAGTTGTTCCGGTTGAGGGACAGATGTCGCCGATAGAACTCAAAATAACGTTTCGTAAGTTTTTCCAGGATCTTCATGGCCGGCCCTTTCTCGTGACGCGACAAAGGCCCTGTCGAGAGCTTTTCGTTGAAGAGGATGATCGGCTTTTTCCGGGCGGATCGATCGCGGTTCAACAAAAAAAGGACAAGCGAGGAAATTGGCCGGCTGTTTAAAAAATTATTTGACCGACCAACGAAGATGATGTTACAACAATCCCGGGAAGAAAACAAATGGAAAAAAGGCATGTAGGGGAGGGGTGCCATGGAACAATATGATCTCTTTATAGCCGGAGGAGGAATGGGGGGGTCGGTTGCGGCCAAATTCGCCGCAAAAGGGGGTCTCAAGACGCTCTTTGTGGAAAGGTGCAAAACACCCCGAACCAAACCCTGTTCCGGAATTCAGTTCAAGTATTTTGAAAAGATCCTCGATGAAAAGATTCCTCCGGACCGCCTGTGCAATTATCAGATTACCAGGACGAAGATGGTTTTTCACGATGGATCGGGCTTTGGGGCCCCATTCAAGGTTTTCAATTACATGCGCAAGACCTTTGATAACTGGCTGAATATTCTGGCCCAGGAAAACGGGGCGGAGTTCAGGGACGAATGTGAATACCTTGATTTTGAGGAAGAACCGGACGGAGTTGTCGTAACGTTTCAATCCAGGGGAAAGGATCCGGAGCAGGTAAAGGCCCGATACCTGATCGACGCCACCGGGTTGAGTGCGTTACCCATTCGAAGGAAGCTGCGCCCTCAGGATTTCGGGGACAAAGCCACCGGCGGCGGTATCAACTACTACGTTGACGGGGAGGCGGATATCGATCCAAATACCCTCTATCAATTCTGGGATTTGGCGTTCAGCGACGCGATGTTCGCCTGGATCTATACAAAAACTCTGGATGACGGGAAGGATTACTGGTGCATCGGCACCGGTTGTGTGGGAGGGGACATCAGGGAACGACAGAAGCTGTTCTATGAATATGTGAAAGACAAGTTCAATATTCAGGGGAATATCGTTGAGACCGAAGAGTTCATGACAGCCATAGACATGAAGTCAAGCGACAGGGTCTGGCTGGGTCGAGGACGGATCTTCATGGTGGGAGATGCTGCGGGTTTGCTGGACGGGGTGAGAGGTGTCGGTCAGGACGCCGCCGCCCTCTCGGGAAGGTTTGCAGCGAGGGCCATCATAGAGTCAGACAAAAAAGGGACAACCGCGCTGGAAGAATACGCAAGGCTGGCGAACACGATTACCACCCAGACCAAAAAAAACCAGGAGCGTGAAATCGATCAGTTCAAAACCAATGAAGAGCTGAAGAAATACCTGAAGAGCAGCATGTTCCCTACCGGCATCAAGATGCTGGTTCACAGTTTCCTGAACAAGTTCAGGCCGGTGGAGAAGTTGCGGTTGCTGCCCCCCTGATCCGTGGAAACCTGTCGAACGATGAAAAGAAACCCGCCCTTACATGCCCGGGACCGAGTCCAGGAGGATCGGGGCCGGGCAGTCCCCGGTTCCTGAGCAGGGTTCCCACACCGGCACCTGGAAAGAGCCGGTGTTGGGGTCGCCGCTCCGGAAGAAGTTGGCCCAGTAGCTCATCATGGTGTCCCCCAGGGCCTCGCGCCCCGGGCGGTTCGCCTCGCTCCAGGAGATGCGGAAGAGGCTGTCCGGGTCCGGAAAATAGTTCCCGAAGAAGAACGGGATCGCGGTCATGTGCCCGGCGCCCAGGAGGAAGTCGATCGGGGCGGGCTGCTCGTTCCAGGCGAAGGAGTAGCGGTAGACCTCCTGGTACGGGAGCATCCGGCCCACAATCATGTCGATGCTGGCGTCGAACATGACCTTTCCCAGCAGGGTGCCGGCCAGTTCATACAGGTCGTGGTCTTCCGGGGAGATAAAATCGGACTCGGCGAGCCCGGGGTTCTCCGGGTCGGTGGTGCGGATGATCCCGCACAGTTCCGTTTCATCCTTCTGGACGAACAGGGGCGGCAGGATGCCGGTGAACAGGAACATCTTGTACTCCTCGGTGTTGCTCCCGATCATCAACGGCACCCGGTTATACTCCCCGCGTTCGAACTGTCCCGGAAAATCCTCCGGGATGACGGTGCCGTCCGCCAGGCGGTTTTCCTGTATGAGCAGGCCCATCTCGTTCAAGCCCAGCGAAGAGAACTTCGAGGCGCTGTCCAGCAGCCGGGACGGGGCCTGGCTTCTCCAGTAGGATGCCGCCCAGGCGGGGCCGTTCTCCGTGATGAGCCGCCTGGCATCCGCTTCCGTTTCCGCCGGCAGTTCCTCGTCCGCCAGGATGAGGTTCACCAGCATGTCCTCGGCCGAGGACTCGGCCTGCTGCATCGTGTTCGTGGTCACCGTGCCCGATGGGCTCATGGCCACGGCCCGGTGGAACAGGCCGGTTGCCAGGGGAGAGCCCAGCAGGGAGCAGACGTTGAACGCCCCGGCGGATTCCCCCCCGATCGTTACGTTGCCTGGGTTCCCGCCGAAGGCGGCGATGTTGTCGCGGACCCACCGGAGGGCGTGGATGATATCCAGCAGCCCGTAAGCCCCGGAATCGTCCAGGGGATCCCCAGTGTCCAGGCTGGAGTGGTGGAAGAAGCCCAGGGGGCCCAGCCGGAAGTTGAAGGTGACCACAACGGCCCGGGCCCCGGAGGACAGGTGCGCACCGTGGTACAGGCTGGTGGCGGCCTCGCCCACGCTGTTCATTCCGCCGTGAATGTAAAAAAAGACGGGCAGGTTCTCCTCCACCGTGCGGGGGCTCCAGATGTTCAGATAGAGGCAGTCCTCCGACCCGATGGCCCTGCCGAAGGTCGCCGGGTCCAGCTTGGCCAGGAACCCGCCCAGCTGGCTGCAGGGCCGGCAGAAATCCGCCGCGTCCCGCACCCCCTGCCAGGGGTCCGGATCGCGGGGCGCCTTCCAGCGAAGATCTCCCTCCGGCGGTCTGGCGTACGGAATGCCGAGCCATGCATAGGTGTCGGAGTCCCACGCCGTGCCGCGGACCGCCCCCTGGGCGGTCGTGCGCACCAGCGGCGATGAGGAGGGGTCTGTGGACTCCGGGGCATCCGAGGGATCGTTTTCCGCGCAGCCCGAAACGGCGAGAAACAGAGTCACGGCAATCGCCAGGAAGCGGGAGGTTCTCCCGGGAATTCGTCTTCGGGTCATCGTTTTCCTCAGGTTCATGATGTCACGCCAGCTATGGAAACTTTCTGTATGTTGAGCAAAACAAAAGCCAATTGTACCACGGAGGCCGGGGCGCATACAAGATTAGACCGCGGGGCACGTAACGGTTCAGCCGGTGGGGTTGGACCGGAGACGGGCACAGGAGCGCGACCCTGCCGGAAAACCCACCCTTGACGGAAGCGCAGCGGGGCACGGGGCAAGTTACCGGGGAGGCTTCTTTTCAATGCGAACCGGAAAGCGCATACTGTTGTTAAGCTTTTGTTAAAGAGTTCCCAAGCGGCGAAACCGCGGGTTTTCAGCAACCGGTGCCCGGTTTTCCGCCCAACCCGCGTCCCGGTTGACCTGCAGTAAATATACGAAAAAAAAATGGATCTTTGCGTGAAAAGCCCTGACATGCGACAGGGGATGCACAGCGGTCGCCCCGGGCTGTCCGGGGGGATATTTCGTCGAGCGGGCAGACCATGAGAAGACGTCTCACAAACCGACCGGGGATCCTGTTTTTCACGCTGGCGCTGCTTCCGGCGGTTGCCGCCTGCGGCGGAGGGCAGGGGATGGACCCGGAAAACCCTCACGGTCCGGGTGTTTCCACCCCCTATCCCCTGGACAGTGTCCTGCGGCTGAACAGCGTTCAGGCCAAGGGGACCCACAACAGCTACCACGTGATCCCCCCCATTGTTTTCGACCCCAGCCACCGGTTCACTCACGAACCCCTGGACGTGCAGCTCCGGGAACAGGGCGTTCGTCAGTTCGAGCTGGATCTCTACTTCCATGTGGATGAAGGGTTCCAGGTCTTCCACATCCCGCTGGTGGACCAGGAGACCACCTGCCGCCGGTTCACGGAATGCATGAACCGGATCCGGGAGTGGTCGGACGCAAACCCCTGGCACATGCCCGTGCTCGTCTGGCTGGAGCCCAAGGATGACGCAGAGATATTCTTCCCGAACCTGCTTCCCGTCAGGGAGCACTACGGGGAACTGGAGGACGAGATCCTCTCCGTGTGGCCCAGGGAAAGGATCCTCACCCCGGACGAGGTGCGCGGGAACCATGAAACCCTGCCGGAGGCCATCGTGGAGAAGGGGTGGCCCACCCTGGGGGAACTGAGGGGACGCGTGATCTTTTCCCTGCTCGATTCCGGGGAGAACCGGGAAGCCTACATCCGTGATTCGCCCGTGCTCCAGGGGCGGCTCCTGTTCGTGCACGCCTCGGAGGCCTCGGATCCCTATGCCGCCATGTTCAAGGTCAACAACGCCCGTTCGGACCGTACGAAGGTCCTGGCCCTGGTGGAAGCAGGCTTCATCGTCACCAGCAACGTGGACGGGCCGGACAACAGCGATGAAGAGAATCAGGACAGGCTGCAGGCATCCCTGGAAGCGGGGGCGCACTACCTGAGCTCGGATTTTCCCGCGCCAGTCCCGGGACGGGAGTACTGGTTCCATATGCCCGGCGGTTGCCCGGCACGATGCAACCCGGTCTATGGCCCGGATAGTTGCAGTTCCGAAGACATCGAGAACCTTACGAATCCTGACTGACCCCCCGGTTCTGCCGTGGGTATGCCGGCGGACCGGCCTCCGGGCATCACGAGCCGGGTCCCGCCTCCCGGGCCATGGTCCGGAGGGCCCTCTTGT
>CAYTRL010000103.1:0-15384 GCA_964439795.1 uncultured Thermodesulfobacteriota bacterium | reverse complement strand
CGATGCCCCGTGAGGGACATTGCGAGGAGCCGCAGGCGACGCGGCAAGCCCCCGGGATCAAAGGCCGCAAGGGGCTGGGGGGTTGCCGCGCTCCGCTCGCAATCTCCAATTCTGTGTCTCCCTGCATGTAAGGGATGGTGGCAGGGAGTCGAGTGCTGAGGCCCCTACCGTCCCTGGACCCGGATGTCCCACTGCCCTGCCCCTGGCGCCGCGGTGAGCTTCCACCCGCCGGAAACCGGTTCAAGACGGGGCGTTCCGATCCCCTGGCCCTCCCAAACCGGCTCCCCGTCCCCCGGAATCCAGACGACCAGGGGAACACCTCCGGGCGATTCGCCCTCCATCTCCAGGGTCCGTTGGTCCGGGTCGACCCGATAGGTCGCCGGTGAGGGAAAGGAGCGGGGGTACGGCCGGGCGAGGATCAGCGCATCGGTCGGGTGGGGGCCGATCTCCACACCGGCGGGGTGGTCCGGATCCCCGCAGCGGATATTGAGCACGCTGCCCTGGGTGAACTCCCGCAGCCCCTCGCAGGCGGGCCAGCAACCCGCCATGATGTGAGGGTCCCCGCAGCTCACTTTCCATATCCAGCGCGCCGACCCCACCTGGTAGGCATCCTCCAGCGCCCCCACCTTCCCGGCGAACTCCCGGTTGGATCCCCACCACTCGCCGATCCAGAAGGGCGAACCGTAAGCCTTTGCCTCTGCGGCCGCGTTCTCGAAGTTCTCCTCCACGGACACCAGATCGCGCCCCAGCAGGTCCCGGAGTAACCCGTTGATGCTGTTGTAGATATGCGGCGCATAGACGATGTTCGGATCGTCGGTGAAGGGAACCGGCTTTTCGCTGGGATAGAACGACCACAAGGCGGACGGTTCGAAGAAGATAATCTTGTGCAGGCCGTCGCTCTCCGTGCCGCGGATCGCCTCCAGACACCGGCGGTGCATTTCGGGTTTGTACACGTTCACGCTGTCACGGTAGTTTTCGCCCCAGTTCGGTTCGTTCAGAAGGTTGTAGCCCGCCATGGCGGGATCGTCCGAGAACTCAGAGGCCAGACGGGCCCAGGTGTCGACGAAATGCTGCAGGATGCCGTCCCGGTCTTCCCAGAACGACTGCCAGGCGCGCATGACGGCCGGCGACAGTTCGCGCTGCTCCAGCATACAGGGGTTCAGCCCGTCGGTGATCGTGGCCCACTCCGGTGCGCCGTCCCATCCGATGTTGGGAGACAGGGGCGGGGAACATTCCACGTCGGGGGGAGTGGCGATATACTTCCCCCAGGCGTCCTGGTGCATGTCCAGGATGACGTACATGCCCCGCTCGCGCGCCCAGCCCACTGCTTCCTTCACCCCCTCGATGTACACATCATCGTATACGCCCGGCTCGGGCTCCAGGAAGCTCCAGCTCACGACAAGCCGAAGCGAATTGAGCCCCAGGGCCTCCATCTGCTCGAAGTCGCGCCGTTCCAGCGGGAGGGTGGGCGGAATGCCGGGATGTCCCTGGAAGTAGTCGCCCAGTTGGTTCACCCCGCCCCCGCGCAGGATGACCGTTCCGCCCCTGGCGTCGACGATCCTCCCCCCCTCCACATGCAGCGGCAAGGGGGCCGGAACAGGTTCGGAAGGGGGGCCGAAGATGGAACCGTTTCCAGGCGCCCCGCAACCGGCGGTGACCCAAAGAATCAGCGTGATCGTGATCAGAAGCCCCTGGTTCGATCTCATTTCCGTTCCCTAATCCCCACAGGGCAAAAACGGTTCAGAAAAACCCGGCTCTCAACGGATGAACAAATCCTCGAGCCTTCAAGACTTCATTCTTCCTCCACCCATGGGAGGCTGATCCGGGCAAAGGTGATCCGCTCGTACAATCTCTGCGGCCCGGTCTCGTACACGGCGGCCACCTGATCGCCCGGGAGCGGGGCCATATCGGAGTAGGCCGAGGGCCCCTCCTGGATCAAGGTCTCCACCGGCCAGGTGACGGCCCCGTCATAGCTCACCCGGATCGTCAAATTGATCCGAAAGATACTGGCCGGGTTCAGGAACAGGATCCGGTGCGGATCCCCGGACCGGTAAGGCGAAACGCCCAGGATACTGGCCTGACATACCGGATCGGTGATGGGTTCGGCCGGTTCGGCGGGCGACCAGATCCCGCCCTGGTCCCGGCTCAGGGAGAAGGCCCGCGTCTTTAAGTACAGGTTGTTCCGCATGGTCAGGTAGAGGGTGCCGCCAGGAAGCTCAACGGCCATGCTCTCGTCGGTGCCCGGGTCCGCGATTCCGCCCAACCGCCAGGTCAGGCCATGGTCGTCGCTGGTTATCACATGGGAATAGGTAGACTGCCCCTCTGAGTGGTCACACGGGATGAGGAGCCTGCCCCCGGAAAGCTGGATGCCGTGCCCCGGCCCGGTGGCGTACCAGCCCCACCCGGGAAGTTTGACCTCCCCGGTGATGTCCGTGGGGGGAGCCCAGGTGGCACCGTCGTCCTCGCTGCGGGTCATGTATACCCTGTCGTTGTCCCTGCAGAAACCCAGCCAGATGAACCCGGTATCCCGGTCCACCACCGGAGACGGGTTGCCGATGGTGTGGTTTCCGTCCTCCCAAACCAGCTGTACCGGCTCCCACGTCCCTCCCCGGTCGAAACTGCGCCGGAGCAACAGGTCGATGTCCCCATGGTCCGCGGCGTTGTTCTTCCGGCCCTCGCAGAAGGCGAGCAGCGTCCCCCTTGCGGTGGCCACCAGGGCGGGGATCCGGTAGGTGTGGTATCCCCCCTCCCCGCTTACGAAAATATCTGTCTTGACGGGGGGATGGATCTCTCCATGGTCCGGTCCGGGGGTCACTGCCGCGGGGTCGCTGCCGCACGCCCACAGCCCAAGCAGACACCCAAACAACACAGCGGCCAGGCCCCGGGGTCTTCCCATTTTCCCTCCAGCCCTGCATTCCCCCGCAATATCCATTCGAGGTGTTCGAGTATTGATGCCGATGACTACCTCGGAGCTTGTTGGAAAACCGGGCAACTATGCGTTTCCGTCATTCCGGGCTTGACCCGGAATCCAGGGGAGGTGAGGAGGGGGGCCCCCAAGCCACCCCTGGATCCCCGCTTTCGCGGGGATGACAAGAAAACGTAGATCCCAGCAGGAGCCTGCCCCGGACTCCCATCCGGGGCCGGGATGACAAAGACAGGGTGTATTCCTACAGGCTCCCAACCTCCATGCGCTCAGAGCTCCGGCTCTCCTTCTGTCTCTCTCGAGGAGGGGTGTTTCGGCAAATCTACCCGCTCTTTTTCTTTCTTTTTGGGACCGGTGTTTTCTTCTTTTCAGACTTCCGAACGGCGGATTTCTTCACGGCGGGTTTGGCTTTTTTCTTTGCTGCAATTTTTTTTGCTGACTTCGCGGCTTTCTTCTTGACCGTGGGCTTCTTTGCGGGTTTTGCGGCTTTCTTTTTCGCGGGAGCCCCCCGGGACGCCGTTGCGCCCGCCGCCCTGGACGGCGGGGATTTCTTTTTCCATCCCATCAGGGCCGAGACGTTGTCCCGGAAGACCCGCTCCCGGTCGCCGTCCCGGGGGAAGGCCTCCAGCACACAACTCATGGGAACGGCCGGATGGTACAGGGGCCAGTCCGATCCGAACAGGACCCGGGACGAGCCGATTCTTGCGGCCGCCTGCCGGAGCCCCTCCACAGGCTGGCCGCTGGTTTCCAGAAGTACGTTTTCGTACCGGGATGCCAGCTCCAGTGTGGCGTCCCGATCCGCCAGACCCACGTGGCAGAGGATGAACGTCAGGTCCCGGAACAGCTTGACGGCGCCTTCGTACCGGTCCGGATGGGAATGCAGAGCGCCCGGCTGCACGCCTCCCACGTGGCACACGACCGGGAGCTTCGCACCGGCGCAGAGTTCGAACAGGTGAAAAGCCTCCTGGGAATCCGGTGCCACCCCCTGAAATTCAGGATGAAACTTCACACCCTTTCCCCCCTGCCTCACAAAGCCCGCAAACTGATCCTCCATTTCCGGGTTGCGCGGGTGCACGCTGAAAAACGGGACCACACCGGGGGCTCCCTCGCAGGCGTCCATGGCCACCTTGGAGAACCGGGAGAATCGCCCGGATTCCACCGGAAGCGCCACGGTTTTCTCCAGCCCGTATTCCTCCATGTAACGGAGCAGATTGGCGAGGTTTGCTTCCCGGATGGCCCCGGAAAACCCTTTCAGGACGGCCCCCAGGTCGTTCAGCAGGGAAAGGGACGGTCGGTCGGGTATCCGGAGATAGCAAGGCTCGTCCCGGTCGAACAGGCCGTCCATGGAGGTGAACAGGTGCACCGGGTCGGAAGCGGGGCCCTGCATCTCTGTCTTGAGAAACGGTACGTCGACGACCCCTTCCAGGGCCGCAGGGGAAAGGTCCCGCAGGCCGTCGAAGATCGCACCGGCGTGCCTGCGAAGCTCGGACACGTGAAAAAGGAGGTTTTCCACGTACCCGCCCGGGCCCGTGAGGTTCATTCCCCCCATCATCGGCATGCGAAGGTAAGTGCCCAGGTGCAGATGCGAATCCACGGCCCCTTCCGGCAGTTCCCCCAGCAACCTAAAAGACCCCTGTCCCAACGTTTCCAGGTATGGCCCGATCCTGTTTGACATGACAACGACCCCTTCCTTTCCAGGCAGCACTAATTTGCCAATTCTGCAGCGAAATCCCATTTTAGACCAAGAAAGTGTACGACGCATTCTGGGAAAATTCAACGTGCCGGAGGTGGAACTCATCCCGCCGGGCCTCGTCTAACCATAATATGTTTCTATCTTTTTATTTTTTCCAGACTTTCATGTACCATGAAGCCTTTCCATCCGACCTTTTTTGAGGCCGAAGCCCCCCCCGCCCAACCGAAACGGAGAGCCACACCATGACAAGAAAAGCATCTCGATTTTCCTTCGCCTGGATCGTGACCTTCCTTCTGCCCTGTTTCCTCCTGGCCTGCGGGTCATCGAACGCACCCGACGACCCCCCGGAACCCTCCCCCCCGGAAGAAACCCTGTCGATCCTGTCCCTGTCCCCGGATCTTTCCCGGTACCGGACCTTTGGAGACGACGTGCAAGTGGAGGTCCTGTTCGACGGCGCCGTGGACCCGGAAACCGTGACCGGAGAAACTTTCTACATTACCGCGGGCACGGAAGAGGCAAGCCCCCGGGTGGCGGGAACCCTTGAGGTGGAGGAAGACCGGGTCCGGTTCACGCCCGCAGAGCGCCTGCCGTTCGGCGTCGCCTACCGGGTCCACGTCACACGGGGGCTCCGGAACGAAAAAGGACACCCCTGCAACGGACTCTTCCCGGATGTGACTTACGGGAATACGGATCTGGCGGCCCCGGGTGACCGGTTCGCAGTGAATCTGTCCGACGACTTCGACGACGGGACCATCGGAAATGCGTACTCTCTCATGGGATACGTGCCCCCCCTGCCGGGGTTCGACCCGGAGGAAACCGACCCCGCCATGCCGGAGCTGGTTCCAGGGATCCACGCCACGGAGGCATGGAAGTTCACCGAGGGAAAACCGGACGTGCTGGTGGTTGTCCTGGATAACGGGCTGGCCTCATACGATCCAGAGGATCTGGCCAACAACCTCTACCTGAACCCGGGGGAACTTCCCCTGCCGCGTGACGCATCCGGCAGCCCCGTCACCGTAAGTGTGGAATCGGAGGGCTCCTACGCATCGGAGGGCCCCTACACATCGGAGGGCCCCTACACATCGGAGGGCCCCTACGACTTCAACCGGGACGGCCGTTTCAACATCCAGGATTACCGTGACGCGGGCCATGCCATCCTCCCGGACGGATCCCTGGCGCCGGTACCGGACCTCAACGAGAACGGAAAGATCGATCCCGAAGATCTCATGCTCGGCTACATGGACGAACATGACGGGTATCCGGCCGACCCTGACTCCCCTGCGGACACCGGCGGCATCGTGGACGACATCAGCGGGTACGACTTCTTCCGCCAGACCCCATGGGCCCTGGGAATGCCAGAATTTCCCGAGGGGGTCCACGGCGAAGACCGGGCCCGGGAAATAGCCGCCGAGGCGGACAACGGTACGGGTATCCCGGGGGCGTGCCCCAACTGCACGGTCATGGTGTGCCGGGTGACCTACGCTCTGATCGAGGAGGGAGAACTCGTTTCTCACGCCATGCGGTATGCCATGGCCAAGGGAGCGGACGTGATCGTCGCCGCCCTGGGATCCCTGTCCGGCACCACCACCGAGGTCGAGGCGTTCGAGGAAGCGGACGCGGCCGGGGTGGCGGTGATCGTGGGCATGAGCGACGAGTCCAGCTACCACCACAGCACACCGTCGGTTTTCAACCACGGGATTGCGGCCAAGTGCAACTACGCCTTCTTCTGGGAATCGTTCTGCACCGGCTACGGGGGACAAGTGCATTTCGCCGCCAACGGACAATGCGGTTCCACGGCCTGCGGCATGTCCGGGGGAGCGGCGGGGCTGCTGATTTCCCATGCCCGGGAGCTGGGGTACTGCCTGAACAGCCGTGCCGGAGACCCTTCCTGCACCGATCCGGACCTGACCGGAAACGAGGTGAAGCAGATCCTCACGCTCACCGCGGAGAAGCCTTCCACCACCGACGCCTGCGCAGGGTTTCTGACCGATGCCTCATGCAAGCTGGACACCTGGGACCGGCACCAGGGATACGGCCGCCTGAACCTGTTCCGCGCCCTCCACCGCCTGGAGTCCCGGCCACTGCCCGCCGCGGTGCAGATCCTGGAACCGGGCTGGTTCGCCCTGCTGAATCCAGAGCTTCCTTCTGCGGGTGCCCTGGTGGCGGATATCCAGGCCCGCACCCCGGTGGATCGCGTCAATTGTGAGTGGGCCCCCGGGATCGAGCCGGACGAAGTGGATTTTCTCAACATTGCCTGCACCCTGGAAGCGGGTGGGATCCTCTCCCTCAGTCTCCCCCTCCCGGACATGGCGGATGCCGTGGGCGGGGCCACCTTCACCCCGGACGGACCGGAGGGCAAGGCCGTCACGGTCAGGGTCCGGGCATATACCGGTGACGTCTTCGGAGAAGACCGGCGGGTTTTTTCCGTGCACCGGGATCCTACCTGGATGGACGGCTTTCCCGTTTCCCTGATCGACCGAAACGGGGACATCCTGGAGGACATCTCCCCGGACGCGGAGAACGCTTTTTCCATCGAGGCGTCCCCCGCACTGGCGGACCTGGACGGTGACGGCAGGGACGAGGTGATCCTGTGCACTTCCAACGGACAGTTGCACGTGCTCTCCTGGTCGAGCGCGGACAGGGCCCCACGGGAAATGGAGGGGTATCCAATCCGGTTTCTTCGGACGGAAACCATTCGGGACGGAATCGGGGCGGCTCCTGCCGTGGCCGACATCGACCGGGACGGGTTCCCGGACATCGTGGTGGCCACCCTGGGCGGTTTCCTCTACGCGTTCCGGGGAATGGACGCCCTGCCCCTGGGCGGCAGCCCGGACGGGAGGATCCTCACCGCGGACCCGCCCCTGAACGACAGCCCGGAAAGTTATGGCGCCGGCAACTCGTTCTTCGGTTCCCCCGTGCTCACCGACCTGAACCGGGACGGATTCCTGGACGTGGCAGCCGGCTGCGGGGACCAGAAGGTCTATGTTGTGGACGGGGCTTCCATCGCCGGGGGTGCGGCCGCCCGCCTGCCCGGCTGGCCCGTACACCCAAGGGACCTGGAAGGGTGCAGTCAGCTGGCCTCTTCGATCCTGAGCACCGTTGCCGCCGCGGACCTGACCGGCGACGGAACGGACGAGATCGTGGTGGGCACCTCGGAGGCCTGCCACAGCCCGGTGGCGGCCTCCGGGAGGTTGTACGCCCTCCATCCAGCGGGGAACCTCGAGCCTGCGGGCCCCGTCCTCCCGGGGTTCCCGGTTTCCGTACCCCCCAACCCGCTGGGGGTGGAGATCCCCCTGCCCCCCCTGACCACGGGGGTCCCGGGATCACCCGTGACGGCGCGGATGGGGGATGAGATCGTGATCGGGACCGGCGCCTTCCTGGGCCCCCATGTCATGGTGCACGTCTCCCCGGGGACCGGAGCTACTTCCGTGGAAGAGCTGTCCTTCCTCACCTTCGGCGCGGCCGGCAGCGGCGCCTTCCAGCGAGAGGAAGACAGCGGTCGAACGGCCTACGCCATCCCCTCGGTGACCCTGGGGGCCGGCGGCGAAAGCGGGCTCCTGGGCCTGGTGAACCAGGTGGAACGGTTCCACCCGGGGACGGCTTCCCCCTCTGTGGGAATCTACCCCATGGAGGACTATCAGTTCCTGTCCAACCCCGGATTCGTGGATGTGGACGGAGACGGGCAGACGGAACTCGTGGCAGGCAGCGGTGGACACTTCATCCATGCCTTTACGCCGGAAGGCGGGGAACCCGCGGGATGGCCCAAGTTCACGTACGGCTGGCACATGGCCTCGCCGGCGTTCGGCGACCTGGACGGGGACGGCATGCTGGAAATGGTGGCACCCGTCCGCGAGGGGAGAATCTTCGCCTGGCGCACCGAAGCTCCGGTCTGCGGCGTTCATCCATGGAAGACCTTTCGTCACGACAACCGGCGTACCGGAAGCCTGGAAACGCCTGTGCCGGAATTCTCCTGTCCGTGAAAAGGAGGGTGGATCTTATGTCCGTTCCTGAAAACGCACCGGAGGACCCTTGTCTCTCCTGACAAGATATCTGCTGAAGGAATTCCTGCGGCTCTTCCTGCTTTGTTCGACAGGGGGAACCGTGCTCTACATGATCATCGACTTGTTCGACCGCATGAACTTCTACATCCGGCACGGTGCCGACGCGGGATGGCTCGCCCTGTATATGCTCAACAAGATCCCCCTGATCGTCTACCAGATCACGCCGGCCGCCATGCTCCTGGCGGTGATTCTTACACTGGGCATCATGACCCGGCACAACGAAACCATCGCGCTCCGAACCGCCGGCATCACGGTCATGCGGATCGCTTACCCTTTCGTGGTGATCTCCGTGCTGGTGGGTGTGGGAATCTTCTTCTTCAACGAATACATCGTCTCCCCCACCTATTCGCGGCACGAATACATGGACCGGAGCCTTTCGCAGGGGAAACTCCCAAAAAAATGGTTCGTGGCCGGCAAGTTCTGGTTCAAAGGCCCGGGGGGCATCTACGAGATCTCAGCGTTTCAACCCGTAACGGAGGAGCTGTACGAGATCACCTTCTTCGAAATCGCCCGCCCCTTTCGGCTGGCAAGGCGGGTGGACGCGTCCATGGCCACCTGGCAGGGCGAACAGTGGGTGTTTCATGACGTGGTGGAGCGAACCTTTCTTCCCGGAGACGAGGTGAAGACCACCCACGCGGACCGGATGACCCTCGGCCTGAAGGAGTCCCCCACGGAGTTCCAGGCCATGGCCAAGTACACCGCAGAATTTCCGTATTTCACGCTGCGCAAAATGATCCGGGAGATCGAGGCCGAAGGGTACGATTCCACGCCGTACCGGGTGGAGATGTACAAGAAGATCGCGTTTCCAGCACTGAACGTGATCACGGCGCTTCTGGGCATCCCCTTTGCACTGCGTCTACCCAAGACCGGAGGTCTCGCCGCTGCGGTGGGGATCTGCCTGATACTTGGGTTTCTGTTCTGGGTGCTCTTTGCCGTCACCCTGTCGTTCGGCAAGACCGGCGTGCTTCCTCCGCTGGTGGCGGCGTGGGCTGCGAACATCCTTTTTCTGGGACTGAGTATGTATTTGCTGTTAAGAGTAGAAGCCAAGGCCATCACCTGATCCGGTTGACAGGAAACACCCGTCTGGCGCGCCTGTCCCGACGAAAGAGGGTATCTACAAACGAGGCATAGCAGCTTTTTTCTCTGTCATCCCGGACTTGATCCTTATACCCGCCTGATCCGGGATCCACAGTTCAGAAGCACTTCTGGATGCCGGCTGGAGCCTGCCTCGGACTCTGATCCGGGGCCGGCATGACGTAAAAACGTTTTTCGACACCCTCGAAAGCAGGGATCCAGAGGCGGCAGGATGGGGACGTGCTGGCCATCTTGACCCCACCCCTGGATTCCGGATCAAGTCCGGAATGACAGAAACGCATGTACTCTTTTTTTCTGATCAAGGCATCTATTAAAAAATATGTGAAATACCAAACAAGAACCTCGGCGCCCGTACGCTGGGTTAAGGAATCGAGAGAAATGAAGGGAGAAGCGTCCCATGGACCAAGAAGCCCGTGACAAAGACGAAACCCTCGAATCCGGGCAGCGCCCGAAGCAACGGTCACGCAGGAGATGGATACCCGCCGCCGCTGTCCTGCTGCTCTTAACGGGGATTGTCGTATGCCTCGTCCTCTGGGCCTCCTTTGGCCGGTTCATCGTGGTGCGGGAGGGACATCTCTACCGGTCTGCGAAGCTGTCCGCGGAAAAATTGACCGATATCTGCAGTGAACACGGGATCCGGACGGTGGTGGACTTCCGCGGGGAGAGCCCGAAGACCGAAGCGGAAGCCGAGACACTTCTGAAGATCGGAGTACGGTACGTCCACCTGCCTACCGGACAGGTCCCGGGCCCCGGGGTCCTGGAAGCATTTCTGTCGGTGATGTCGGACCAAGAGAACCTTCCCGTCCTCATCCACTGTGAACACGGCGTGGGCAGGACGGGTCTACACGCAGCCGTTTACAGGATGGAGTTCCAGGGATGGTCAAACGACCACGCCCGATGGGAGGCCATGCTCATTTCCGGATTCGACAGCTTCGGGGAAGACACCCCCAAGGGACGCTTCATCATGGAATACACACCCCGGAATTGACATCCATCCCGGTCTGTTCTATGTAAAATCAGAGGAAATTCATCGGATTATCCATCCCCCCCTGTTTCTATGACCCTGCCGGAGCAGAAAGCAGAAGAGGGCGTGCGCATGGAATTCAAGACCGTTCACGAGATGTATCAGCGTTTTGCCGAAACGCGTGGTGACGGCCCCGCGTATTTTTTGAAAAAGGGCGGTGGCGGATATCGACCGGTTCCATGGAGCCAGTTCTGGGAAAAAATCACCAGCTTCGCCACAGGCCTTCTGGCCCTGGGGATGGAACACCGGGACCCGGTCACCATTTTGGGGCTGACCCGGGAGGAGTGGGATATCGCCGACAAGGCCGTCATGTGCGCGGGCGGCATCTCAGTGGGCTGTTATCACTCCAATACACCGCCCCAGGTCCAGCACGTGGTTCACCACTCGGGGTCACGATTTCTGCTGCTGGAAAACAAGGAGCAGTGGGAAAAGGTGGCAAAGGTCCGGGAGGAGATCCCCGGGGTCCGGCGATTCATCATCATGGACCCCACGGATGTGGACGATCCCGGGCTGCTCACCTTTCAGGACCTTTTGGAAATGGGCCGCAGGGAAAAGGAAAAACACCGGGAAGAGCTTCAGAACCGGTTTGCCTCCGTCCAGCCGGAAGACACGGCCATCATCTTCTACACCTCCGGCACCACCGGCCCGCCCAAGGGAGCCATGCTCTCCCACGGGAACATCCTGGACGCCTGCAGCGCGAACCGGGATATGAAGGTATTCTCCGAGGAAGACGTAAGCGTCATCTGGCTCCCCATGCCCCATATCTATGGCCGCATCGCCATGATCGCCGGCACCTATATGAACATGAAGGGCTACTACGCGGAAAGCCTGGAGAAGATCATCGAAAACATCCAGGAAATCCAGCCCACCATCTTTTACAGCGTGCCCCGTATCTTCGAGAAGGTTTACACCCGGGTGATGGGCCAGGTGCAGGAAGGCTCCGCGGTCAAGAAAAAGATCTTTTCATGGGCCCGGGGCGTGGGGGGGAGGCGCAGCCGGGCCCTCCAGGCGGGGGAGTCTGTCCCGGGCTCCACAGAACTTCAGTACCGGCTCGCCGACCGGCTGGTGTTCAGGAAAATCCGCCAGGCGTTCGGTGGAAAGATCCGGATCATCATCTCGGGGGGGGCCCCCATCTCCAGCGAGATCCTGGAGTTCTTTCACGCGGCGAACATTCTTCCCCTGGAAGTCTACGGCATCACCGAGACCCTGCTGTGCACCATGAACCGCCCGGACCGATACCGCTTCGGGACCGTGGGACCGGCCGCACCCGGGGTCCAGATCCGGATCGCCCCGGACGGGGAGATCCTTGTCAAAAGCAGCATGGTCTTCAGCGGATACCTGAACGCCCCGGAGAAGACCCGGGAAGTGCTCTCCGAAGACGGATGGTACTCCACCGGGGATATCGGGCTGCTGGACGAGGACGGGTTCCTCTGGATCACCGACCGGAAGAAGGACATCCTGATCACCGCGGGGGGCAAGAACGTGGCCCCTCAAAACATCGAAAACATCATGAAGACAAGCCCGTACGTCAGCCAGGTCATGGTCTACGGGGACCGGAAACCGTTCCTGACGGCCCTGGTCACCCTGGACGAGGAGGAGGTCGGTAATTGGGCCGCTGCCAACGGCATATCCGCCCGGGATTTGAAAACCCTGTGCGAGGACCCGAAGGTGGTGGCCATGATCGAATCCGAGGTGAGGGAGAAGAACCAGACCCTGGCAAGCTATGAACGCTTGAAATACGTCCGGATCCTCCCGGACGAGTTCACCCAGGAGGCCGGAACGCTCACCGCCACGCTCAAGGTCAGACGCCGGGAGGTCATCAAACGGTACGGCGAACTTCTGGAAGGGTTCTACAACAGCTGACGCCTGTCCCGGTTCAGAACAGGTTGTAAACCAAATCCAGGCTGGGAACGGGAACCTGTTTTCCCCGCAGGGTCGTGGACTACTTTTCCGGCTGTTTCCGTTTGGTGCGCCGGGGCGTGGCACCCTGTTTCTTCTTCTTCGCAGTCTTGCGCTTCTTCGCCGGCCCCGGAGAAGCTTTACGGTTCTGCGCCTCCAGCCAGTCCGCCAGCGGATCGAACACCCATTCGTGAGAGATGTCGCTGATGAACAGGTCCGCGTGGGCCACGGGCAGGGTCTCGTCACCCACGCGCAGCACATCTTTCACCGGTGAGGCCATGGTATGGTAGGCGCTCAGGGTCGTCTGCTCGGGCACGATGCCGTCAGCGTTGGCCAGGACGATGAGCAGGGGGTTTTTCGCAGCCGCCAGTCCGTCGGTGATATTGATCCCGTTCACGTAGAGGTCCCGGGAACCGATCCACTCCGCGATCTCACGGTTGAGTACCGGGTTCGGGTCCTCTACGGACTGCAGCATCTCTCCCATACGGGAGATGTCAATAATCTCCGGGTGCATGTACAGGTGCAGAAACTTTGGGACCCGCTTCAGGGCCGGCAGGGCCAGCTGCAGCATCTTGCGGGTTCCCCGCAGACGCACCTGGCCCACCAGGCGCGGGGACGAGAAGGCGATTTTCAGGGCGGGGTGCGGGTCTTCCCAGCGCAGGGGCCCCCCCATGGAGACCAGGGAACCCAGACGGTTCCTCTCCCGGACAAGTGCCTGGTAGACGTAAAGATAGGTTCCCCCCAGGCTGCAGCCCACACCGTCCACGCGGTCCGCACGGGTCTCCGTGCGCCGGACGATGTGCTCAAAGGCGCAGGTCAGATCGGTCACAGCCGCCTGGTAGAAGCCGTACCGGCGGCTGCCGCCATCCCGCCTGGTCCCGCCCTGGGCTCGCAGATTGAGGGACCAGACCTCGAAACCCCGCTCCGCCCAGGAGGCCTCCATGGAAGGCCCGGTGGGGTGGAACCCGAAGATGAACGAGTTCATGCCGTACCCGGGCACGATAGCGATCGGTCTCCGGTCCCGGTCCAGCTTTTCGGGGAAATAGGTCTGCTTCAGTTCCAGCAGCCAGCCGTCCTGGTTGTCCACATAGTGTGTTTTCTGGATCATGAGAGGTTCTCTCCCTCTTTACCTCATCGTTGAGATTCAGCTCAGCCCACGCACAGGAACCCCTCCCCTTCCCGGAAACCCAGCTCGGTCAGCTGCCGCCGGATCTCTTCCCGGGCGCCCCGGGTCCCCACCGCGGCCAGCAACAGGCAGTCGGGCCGGTTCCGGGCCAGGTCCTGATACCCGAAGACCGGGGTCACACCGCGCCGGGTACCGACCCGGTTCGGGTGGATGTCCACAAACCCCTTCACCGTCACCCCCTTCTCCCGGAGCAGGGCGGCCATGCGCTTGGCTTCCCGGTTCCCCACCAGGATCACGGAGGCACCGGGTCCCAGGCGTCCGGCGAGATGACGGGCCTTGCATCTGCGAAAGGCCTCCCTGGAGTAGTCAGGGGAACAGCGTGAAATCCTGTCCGGCCGATCCATCCACCAGAAAAGGGTCCTGGGAACCTTGCCGAACCGGTGTCCCCTCCCGTGGAGCCGCAGCCAGAGATCATAGTCCTCCGGCCCCCGGTGCCCGTACCCCCCCGCCTCTTCCAGAACCTCCCTGCGCACAAGAACCGACGGGTGGGCCAGCGGGGACTCCACAAAGATCTCCCGGGCGATCTCCTCCGGGCTTGTCAGAGAGTTCAGCCAGGTCTCGTACACCCGCATGCCTTCCGACATCCCGTTCCGGGGAAAGATCCTGACCTTGCAGCTCACGGCGGAAATCTCCGGCCGCTGGTCCAGCCAGCTCTTCTGCAGGGCGAACCGTTCCGGGTGGGAAACATCGTCTGCGTCCATACGGGCGATGATCCGGCCTCGCGCTTCGTGCAGGCCTTTGTTCAGTGTCCGGGACACCCCCTGATGGGGAAGGTGTATGCAACGGATCCGATCATCCCCACGGCTCAGGTTCCGGATCCGTTCACCGGAACCGTCTGTGGATCCGTCATCGAGAAGCAGGAGTTCCCAATCGGTGAAGGTCTGGTTCCGAATACTCCGGACCGCGCGCGCAATGGTTTCCGCCTCGTTGAACACGGGCAGGAGCACGCTGATGGCGGGTGGCAGTCCGGACTGGGATGGCGAATGAAATACGTCCATCGGCTGGCATCACCAGGTCTGTATTCGAAAACCTGCCAAGGGTGGGGCGCAATCCGGGATTACTTGGATTCGGATGAGGCGTCCTTGTTCTTCTTGCTCTTCTTCGGGCGGGACTTGCCGAACGTTCCCAGGAAGATCTTTCCTCTTTTGGTTCTCCTGTCTCCTTTTCCCATCCCCGGTTCCTTTCCGTCCTTCTTCGGGTTGTACGAGCGGTTCCGATGTTAAAAAAATCCATTATAATCAAAAAGTTGAACCCGCGCAATACGGTATCCGTTTCGTGGATCGTCTTTCGGTCTGTCCGTTGATCGGTTCCCGCCTATCGATCCACATCACTGCCCGGACCAACCGGCCAGGCGAGCCATCATCCACCAGAACGCCTTTCCCTTGAGCTGGCAGTTGAGACACTGGGAATGGGAGCAGTAGCAACTCGCGCATTCCCCCGGGTGGCCCGCGCACCATTCGGTGGCCCAGTTCCCGCTGTCGTAATCACAGGTATCGTCCGCCC
>CAYTRL010000102.1:0-15410 GCA_964439795.1 uncultured Thermodesulfobacteriota bacterium | reverse complement strand
GGATAACACCCTTGGACCGCACTAGGTATGCATCTTTCAGGGCAGCCTTCAGCTTCTTGGGCGTTAGAAGAATGTCTGCCGCGATCCCCCGTTTTCGGATTGCCTGTACAACCTCAACGGCTTCAAGCCTCTCATCCCGGGAAAAGGGAACCACAAAAAATTCGACGGATCGGGGGAGCTGCGGCAGTTTTCCGTTCTGTTCCAGGATCTCCTGGATCACCACATCACCGAACCCCATTCCCGCTGCGGGCTGGTTTTCCGCGGAAAAAAGCTTGAGGAGGTTGTTGTATCGACCCCCGCCAAAAACAGCCCGAAACCGCCCTTCCCGGTCGAAACACTCGAATACGATACCGGTGTAGTACGGCAATCCGCGAACGATGGATGGGGCGAATTCACAATATTCCTCGTATCCGTATCCCTTCATCAGGGTAAAAAGGCCCTGGAGTTCCTCAAGGGAGGCGGTGTCCATCCCCTTTTCATCCAGAAATTCCTTGAAGACGTCGATGCGTTTCTGATCCAGGAGGGAAAACAGCTTTTCCAGGACGGCCGGGGAAAGCCCGAGTTTCTCCAGTTGCTGCCAAAGGCTTTCGTCGGATTCTTTTCCCCGCTTGTCGATGATCCCGAAAACCTCTGCCCAGTCGTCCTCCGGTACCTGGAGCCCACCCAGAACATTTCCAAGGAGCCCCCGATGACTGATCCGGACCACCACATCCGATCCGTTCAGGCCGAGTTGTTCCAGGCACGAGAGAGCCGTGGCAAGCAGTTCCGCTTCCGCCGTTACCTCCGGAACCCCCAGAATATCCAGGTTCCATTGAAAGTGCTCCCGTTTTCTTCCGCGTGACATGCGTTCGTATCGGAAGCACTGGGCAATGGAAAACCATTTGATCGGTTTGGGAAGCGCATGTCCTTTCGATGCAACCATGCGTGCCAGGGTGGGCGTCATCTCGGGGCGAAGAGATACGTTTCTTCCACCTTTGTCGGAAAAGTTAAAAAGTTGTCCAAGGATCTCAGGTCCGGATTTGATGACATACAACTCCTCGTGCTCCAGGATGGAACTGTCGTATTCTTCGAATCCAGACCGGAGGGCCGTATCGCGCCAAATGGAGAAAAGTCGAGTGCGGATACGCATTTCATCCGGATAGAAGTCCCTGGTACCTCGAGGTGGAGCCAACTGCATGGGAAAGACCTCATGTTTTTCGAAATAGAGATCCGTCCGATTCTTCTTGCCGGATCTCCTGGAAACCTGCTTCTGAATGGACAACGTTATCGAACAACCGGAAATAGATCCTTTTCAGGTCTAAGAAATCCCCTGTTTCGTATAGGGGAAACGGGTTACGGTCCCAGGTTCACCCGACGGTAACAGGAAGCAAGATTTCGTGTCAACAGGTTCCCTGTCCTTTGGCGGAGCGGCAATACCCTTCAATCTCTCTGCCCGGTTGACTCGCGGGGAAGCGTCCGTTAGAAAAGGGCAGGTACCCATTTCGAGATGAAACGGAACCCCTTCCGAACCATCTCGTCCGGTCCGGGGAAGGTGTCTCAATGGCCGGCCCAGGGACACGGATCCCCCTCCACCTGAAAGCCGCCGACCGGCAACCACGATGACATGACTGGGCAACTGAACCGCTCCGCACCGGAAAAACAACGGTCCCGATTCGTGACCTTCCTGCTCTGTGGGGTTTCCGCCGCACTTTACGGGCTGGTTTCGCCCAACGTTCACTGGCACGTTCTCTGCTGGTTTCTGCTTCTTCCTTTCTTGGAAGCACTGGAAGGATCGAACCTCCGCCGCAGTTTTTCCCTGGGATGGGTGTGGGGAACCCTGATCCACCTGATCTGTTTTTCCTGGGTCATCGACACGGTGGAGCTATACAGCAACCTCAACCTGGCGTTGAGCGTCCTGGCCTGGATCATGTTTTCCTGCTATTCCGGCCTCGCCTTCGGAATCATGGCTTTTGTGTATCGTCTTCTGGTTCTTCGCCTTTCCCTGCCGGCCGTGGCCGTCCTGCCGGTTTCTTACATCGCCATGGAGTATCTGTTCCCCTTCATCTTCCCCTGGCATCTGGGTGCGGTGGTGTACGGGGTGATCCCATTGATCCAGATCAGCGACCTGTTCGGCGTGTACGGGCTCACCGCGCTGATCATTCTTGTAAACGGAGCCTGCTGGGACCTGGTGCGGTTCCTGCAGAGAAAAATATCGTTCCCCTTCCTTCCCGTTTCCCTGGCGGTTATTCTGCTGCTTGCCACATGGGGTTACGGTGCGTGGCGGATGAATGCACTGGAAGTCGTTCGAAGCGAAGCCGACCGGTTCACGGTGGGCATGGTCCAGCCGGATATCCGGATCAAGGAGAGAAAAAATTCCTGGAAACGGGAGGACATCTGGAACCGCTATCGTTCGCTTTCCAGGCGGGTGATCCGTCAGGGGGCGGAGCTTGTGGTATGGCCTGAATCCGCCATCCATTTTGCCTATCGCCCCAAGGCGGCTTCCTATTCTTCCAGCGCCATATTGAAGCGGCTGGTTGCCTCCTTTCAGAAACCTGTACTGTTCGGGTCCTGGTCCTTGGGGGCCGAGGGGCCGATGAACACGGCCTATCTTCTGAATGACCGGGGAGAGTACCAGGAACAGTACGATAAGGTACGCCTTCTGGCCTTCGGGGAGTATATCCCGTTTGCGGACTGGTTTCCCCCGGTCAAGGAGTGGATCCAGGGAGTTGGAGATTTTGAACCGGGCCAGCGCGTGGAACCCCTTTGTGCCGGGGATGTGTGTTTCGGGGTACTGATCTGTTACGAAGCGATCCTGGACGGTCTGTCCAGGGATTTTATCAACAAAGGGGCCCGGTTTCTCGTCAACATCACCAACGATGTGTGGTTCGGCGACACGAAATGTCCGGAACAGCATCTCATGCTTGCATCTTTCCGGGCCGTGGAAAATCGGACGTGGATGGTTCGAGTTGCCAATACGGGTATCAGTGCCTGTGTGGACCCGTTCGGACGGATTCACTGCCGAACCCCGCTGTACCAGCAGGCAGAGCGTGTCTGTTCCGTGGAACTTCTGGATGTGCCGTCGGTATACCGGAGGTGGGGAGACTGGTTCCCACAAGCCTGCTCGATGCTGCTCCTGATTCTCGGGGTGGTGGCCCTCTGGAAACGTTCTTGATAAGACCGCACCTCGGACATTTCCGGAAATAAGCCGTCCTATTCCAGGCTCTCCCTGCCTCGGTTTTATTTGAATCGACGTTTTTCAGCTATTTCCGGGTAAATACACCTGGCGGGTCTACGGATTCGGAACGGCCATGTGAGGGGTGGTCAGGAGAGGAGAAACGGGGCAAAGTGATCGCATAGAAACGAAGCGGCTTCTTGCTCCCGTCCCAGGAAAAAATGGTCGGTTCCGTCGATCCGCTTTCTCTGACGCACGGTCTCGAACCCTTCAAGCAGACGTTCCGCTTTATCCGAAGGGCAGTAGGGGTCCCGGTCTCCCCATGCGAAGAAGACGGGGCCGGCATACTTGATCAGGAAATCAAAGTTAAGCATATCCACGGGGGGAGCCACGGCACCCACGCACCGTACGAGCCGTTCCGTCTGCGCGGCGGCCTGGAGGGCGATCCACGCACCAAAGGAATAACCCACCAGTCCCATACTCCCTTCCCCGCCGGTCTCCGGGAGACGCTGCAGGTAGTTCAGGGCCGCCAGGACATCCTGGATTTCCCCGGGACCTCCATCATGTGACCCCCCACTGCGTCCGGCCCCCCGAAAGTTGAAGGCCAGCGCCACGAATCCACGGGTTACAAACTCCTCGAACAGGGCGTAGACCACGTTGTTGTCCATGGAGCCGCCCATCTGGGGATGAGGATGGCAGATAACCACGCCGGGGGCGCCGCGAGTGCCCGGTGCATGTCCCAGAACTCCTTCCAGTTGGATTTCTTCCGACGGAAAGGTTACATTTTTCCTTTGGATCTTCATGGTTGCCTCCGGGAGTTATGGATGATTCAAGACGTGTCGTTACCGTTTCTCCATGTTCGTTCAGACCCGTACGAGATCGACGTTGTCCTGTGTGGAGTCACAACCTTTTTACACGGAAGGAGCAAGCAGTCAAGGGACCCGATCACCGGTGAAGACCCTCATCGCGATTCTCGACTTCCTCGAAAACCGCTTGTTGAATCCATTGATATCTTCCAGACATAATTCCGGTGGAATCGAAGAGGCTGTAATATTAAAGTTAAACATTAATATATTTATATAATACACTGTATATAATATGTAATTAACTTAATATATAGAAAGAGGTCCACGATATGTCTGAAGGAAAACGGTCTGTACAAGTGGAGGGTCTTCACCTGTCTCTTCCGGCCCCTACGGAGATGGCGGTTGAATGGATCGGACAGGAAGAAGTGCTCAAACAGCTCATGGCTTCCTGGATGGTGCTGGATGAAAAGGACCTTCCGCTGAATCCTCGCCTGGTGGGACGTCCCGGGATGGGTAAGACAACCTGCGCGTACGCAGCGGCCAAGAGCATGGGCAGGCCGGTTTACCTCTTCCAGGCGACCATGGATACCCGGCCGGAGGATCTCATTGTCATGCCCGTGATCGGGGCGAAACAGCAGATCCAGTATATGGCATCGAGTATCGTTGCCGCGGCGGTAAACGGCGGCATCTGCATTCTGGACGAAGGTAACCGGATGAACGAACGCGCATGGGCCTCTCTGGCGCTGTTGCTGGACGTTCGCGGTTATGTGGAAAGTATAGTGGCCGGTATCAAGATACGTGCCCACCCCCTGTTCCGCTTTGTAACCACCATGAACGAAGACGCTTCTACCTACGACCTCCCGGAATACATCCACTCCAGACTCCAGCCTCAGATTCCCATCGATTTCCCGGAATCAGAGGAGGAAAAAGCCATTCTGCGTTCCAACGTACCCTTCGTGGGCGAGGAGGTTCTTACGTATGTACTTACCTTTCTGGCCCGTGCGCACGAGGCGGATCAGCGGTACACGGTCAGAGATGGAATCAACATCGTTCGTTTCGCCATGAAATGGCTCCAGCAGGAAGGCGGTTCGGACCGCGTCGCCTTTGAGAAAGCGCTGGAGATGATCCTGGGCGAGGAGGCCATGCCCTATGCCGTGTACTGAGCCGTGGGTCCTTTCCCGCGGCGCCTTGCGCTGCATGCCGGTCTGCCATTATCGGCTGGAATACGCGGAGCAGGTCCGCCTGCAGATGATAAAGGACCCTCCGGACGCGGTGGCCCTGGAACTCCCGGCATCGCTGTCCGATGCGTACCTGCGGGCCGTGAACCGGTTGCCGGAGGTCTCGGTCCTGCTCTACGAGTCGCCTTCCGGACAGACCCTGTACCTGCCAGTCGAACCCGTTGATCCTTTTGCCGAGGCCGCCCGTCTCGCCCTGGAACGGGGGGTTCCCGTCCATCTTGTGGACATGAATCTGGACGAAGCCTATCCCGTGTTCCGGGACCCCGTACCGGATGCCTATGCCATGCACACGATCGGTGCCGATGCCTTCTACCGGGCGTTCCGTTCCTTGGTGAAGGAGAATCAGATCGATCCGCACCCCCTGGACATCCGCCGGGAGCAGGCGATGGCTTTTCACCTCCAGGGACTGCTGGAAACCCATGACAATGTCCTGTTTATTTCCGGTATGATGCACAGCCGGGGGGTCCTGGAACGGCTGGAAGCCCCCGGGGCTATACCGCTGGAATCATCCAAACCCGCGCACATCCAGCTGTTTCATCTTCACCCCTCCTGCCTCGACGAGGTCATGGCAACCTTCCCTTTTCTCAGCGCCGTCTACGAGACGAGAAGGTCGGGACTGCCCCCGGAACCCGAAGAGGGCCGCTTTACCGTGCGCAGAAGCTTTCGTATCCAGGACCGGCCCTTCCAGTTGCTGGAGAAAGACGGTCCGGTCTATGACGAGAAGCAGGCGTTGGAGGCGTCGCTTGCCCGGGTGGCCCGGCGGGCGGGTTGGGAGGAAGAGCCCTCGCCGGCTGAGGCGGCGACCGTGGACCGGAACCGGGCCAACCTTTTCTTCATGGAGGAGACCGGTCGCCACTACCGGGAAGAATCCGGGGAGCAGGTCCGTGGCTGGCAGAAAAAGGTGTTCTGGAAGTTTGTGCGCAACTACGCCCTGCTGGAGGGGTTGCTCCTGCCGGAATTCTTCCACCTTCTTGCCGGGGCTCGGAACTGTGTGGACGATACATATTGCTTATCCATGCTGCGCCTCGGACGCTTCTATCCATGGCAGCATGAGACTTCCGGTGCGCCCACCCTAAAGGTGTCCGGAGAAGACGTCTGGCTCGGCACCCGAAAAATCCGTGTGCGCCGCTGGCTGCCCGGAAAAAAAAGACGAACGACCAGCGCCCCTTCCCTCCGGAGAAAGCGAGAGGCCTATCCAGGACAGTGGCTGGAGAGTTTCGATGGGACAGCGCTCTGTTCCTATCCCCCCGAGGATCTGGTGGTGGAGGGAACCGGGCGGGAACTCCGGAAGGATTGGTATCGAAAGCTCCGAAACGAGCCGGATCTCACCGAACCGTTTCTCAACTCACTTCAGGAAGGGATCGACATGCGGGAAACCCTTCGTCGATGGCCGGAGAAACGGATCCACGTTCGCGTCCGTCAACCGGTCAGGGGGGAAGCGGGTTCCGTCGTGATGATTTTTCAGGAGGACGAGGAGGATGCCGAGTATCCCTACCGGATGACCTGGCTCGGTGAACACGAACAGGAATCGGACATGGCCTTTTACGCCACGCCGCCGGAAGACCACATCGTGGGCCCGGGGATTTGCCGGTGCGAGTACGGGGGGTTCATGATGTCCTATCCGCCCCGGCGGCTCTTCGATGTGTGGCGGGACCCGGATTACCGGGTGTTTCGAAGAAAATCCGAGGTGCTCCTGGCCGCCGCCATCGATTATTCCATGGAACGGCGGGTTGTCTACGTGGCGTCCCGGCCTCCCCGTTCGTTCATGCGCACCCTGGCGGAGCGCCTGCAGCGGCAGATTGTGTACCTGCCTCTCGCTTCCCTGTCTCCCTCCCGGAGACGAAAGCTCCGGGTATTCCATATCCTCAGCGGGTACGACAAACGAGAAATCGCCCAGCAATACATCCTGGACTGAAGGACGGGGATTATTTCTGCTCCTGCTCTTTCTCGTACGCCGCGACGATGTTTTTCGTGATGTTCGGAGGGACCAGATCGTAGTGGTCCAGTTCCACGGTGTACTGGCATTCCCCTCCGGTCATCGATTTCAGATCCGCCTGGTAGTTTTGAACCTCGGCCAGGGGCACCTGCGCCTCGATCACGGCCATGGGTCCTTCCGACCCGGAGGTGATGATGCGTCCGCGCCGGCCGTTCATATCGCCCATCACGTCGCCCATGTTGGTCTGGGGGACCATGATCTGCATTTTCACGATGGGCTCCAGGAGCACCGGGTTGCACTGCATGACGCATTTCTTGAACACCTCGCGCCCGGCGATCTGGAAGGCGATGTCCTTGGAGTCCACGGGGTGTGTTTTCCCGTCCACCAAGCGGACGCGCACATCCACCACCGGATACCCGGCAATGACTCCTTCTGCCATCTTCGCCTGAATGCCCTTGTCCACCGAGGGACGAAGCGACTGGTCGATTACCCCGCCGAAGATCTTGTCCTCGAATTCGTACCCCCCGCCCCGTTCCTGCGGTTCCAGGTCGATGACAACCTTGGCGTACTGACCGGCTCCGCCGGTCTGCTTCTTGTGGGTGTAATCCACATACTTGACGCTTTTCGTGATCGTTTCCTTATAGGGGATCTTGGGGGGAAACGTCTCCACCTCCACCTTCCGTCGGCGTTTGAGCTTTTTAAGCATCATGTTGATATGCACGTCGGACATGCCGCTGACGATCAGATCGCCGGTCTGGGGATCCGGGTGCACGGTGAAGGTGCGATCGTCCGCTACCAGTTCCCGCAGGGCCACACTGATCTTCTGTTCGTCCCCCCGGCTCTTGGGTTTGACCGCTACAGAGGTCATCGGCTTGGGGAAGGTGATCTCCGGCAGGCGCACGTCGGTCTTGGGGTCGGTGACCGTGTCCGCGGCGAGCATGTCCTCCACCTTGGTAACCGCCACGATGTCGCCGCAGACCCCGAGTTCGATGGGGTTCTGTTCCTTGCCGCATGCCTTGAACAGGGAGGCGAAGCGTTCCGTCTTGCCGGTTCGACGGTTGACGAAGGATGTGTTGGCCCCCAGGCTGCCGGAAAAGATCCGGATGTAGGATATCCGTGTGACGAACTCATCTGCTGTCGTCTTGAACACGAACCCTACGAACCCGTTGCCCGGGTCCAGGGCGATCTCTTCCTCTCCCTTTTTCACGTGGCGAACAATCATGTTGGGGGTCGGGGCCATGGCACCCAGAAAATCCAGCGCTTCGGAGATCCCGATCTGCGACTCCGCGGCCAGGGCCATGACCGGGAAGAACACGCGCTTGAGGATGGCCTGGGCCAGGGTTTTGCCCAAGACCTCATCCGAAACAGGTTCGCCTTCCAGGTACTTTTCCATCAGGTCGTCGTCGGCTTCCACCACGGCCTCGACCAGGGTTTCGTTGAGCGAGGCGGCGGCATCCGGGGCGCCATCCGGCGGCTGGATCACCGAGAAGACCCGGGAGAACGCTTCGGAGGAACCGTCCGGGTAGAGGACAGGAATGCACCGGTCACCGAACTGTTCCACGATGTCGGACAAGGTTTTTTCAAAGTTCGTATTTTCCGCATCCAGACGGGTCACGACAAAGCAGCAGGGGAGTCCGAGTTCTTCCGCCTCCTTCCAGATCCTTCGGGTGTTCACCTTCACGCCGCTGGTGGCGTCCACGCAGATCAGGGCGCACTCCACGGCACGCAGGGCGGTGAGCGTCTCCCCGATGCAGTCCGGAGATCCGGGAACGTCCAGGAAATTGAACGATATCCCCTTATGGGTGAAGGAAACCGTGGAGCAGGAAAAGGATTTTCCGGCGTCTTTCTCGTCCGGGTCGAAATCACTGACTGTGTTGCCTTCCTTGATTGTACCCATGCGGGTCGTCAAGCCGGCCTTGTTGAGAAACGCTTCTGCAAGCAGGGTTTTGCCGGCGCCTTCGTGTCCCACGATCGCAATGTTTCGAACCTTGTCCGTTTCGATCTGTGCCATGAACAAACCTCGTTACCTTAAAAAAGAAATGGGGTTAAGAGATGCTGAAAAAGAGAATCCTCTCAAAATATCACAAACGGATTTCTCTGTAAATCGTCCGGGAATTCGGGGGAATCCGTACAACGGAACGTCTGCCCGACATGTCCAGGTGCCAATTTCCTGTCAGCGCCCCTCCAGCAGCGGAACGAAACGAACGGGGAGAACCTCCCGGGTGTCCACCTTCCCCGAGGAGTCTTTGGTAACCACAGTCAGCCTTTGTACTTCGTGGACACCGCCAACCGGGATGATCAGCCGTCCACCCGGTTTCAGCTGGCGTATCAACGCGGGTGGAACGGCAGCGGCGGCAGCCGTGACCAGGATTCCGTCGAACGGTGCGTGTTCTTCCCAACCGAAATTCCCGTCACCGTGTTTGATCGACACGTTGTCCAATCCAAGCGCCTGGAGCTTGGCGGCAGCCTTTCGGGCCAGGGAGGGGAAGATTTCCACGGAATAAACCTGCTTGACGATTCCGGAGAGGACGGCCGCCTGGTATCCGGATCCGGTGCCGATCTCCAGAATCCGATGGGAGGGTTTCGGGGACAGGAGTTCGGTCATCAGGGCCACGATGTAGGGCTGAGAGATGGTCTGGCCCTGCCCGATAGGCAGCGGATAGTCCCCGTAGGCCCGGTCATGAAGAACCGGGGGGATGAAGCAGTGCCGCGGCACCGTGCGCATGGCCTCCAGGACAGCGGAATCGCGCACGCCGCGACTCTGAATCTGCGTGCGTACCATCCCTTTGCGCGCCTCGGAAAACGCCGAGGGACGACACCCGGGGCGGGCATCCCCCGGGTCGGGGGCGCCGGGGCCCGGAAAAGCCAGCAGGAGCAGACCGAGGAGGACCATCCGGCACCCGAACCGGAGGGGGTTCGTTGGAGAAACCGGACCGATCTTCGCCATACAGCGACTCCTTCCCTCAGAACAGTTGATAAAAGGCGCCCTTGCCGGCAAATCCGGCCTGCGCCCCCAGTTCCTCCTCGATTCGGAGCAACTGGTTGTATTTAGCCAGGCGGTCGGTCCGGGACGCGGATCCGGTCTTGATCTGTCCCGCGTTGGTGGCCACCACCATGTCGGCGATGGTGGTGTCTTCCGTCTCACCGCTCCGGTGGGAGATCACCGCTGTGAATCCCGCCCGCTGCGCCATGGTGATGGCGTCCAGGGTTTCTGTCACCGTTCCGATCTGGTTCAGCTTGATGAGGATGGAATTCGTGATCCCTTCACGGATCCCTTTGGCCAACCGTTTTGTATTGGTCACGAACAGATCGTCGCCTACCAACTGGATCTTTTGACCCAGCCGATCCGTCATGAGCTTCCACCCGCGCCAGTCGTCTTCCGCCAGTCCGTCTTCGATGGACAGAATCGGGTAACGGTCCACCAGGTCGGCGTAGTAGTCCACCATGGCTTCCGAGGTTAGGCTCTTCCCTTCCGCCTTCAGTTCGTACCGCTTTTTCTTGGCGTTGAAAAATTCACTGGATGCGGGATCCATCCCCAAAAAGATATCTTTTCCGGGCTTGTAGCCAGCCTTTTTAATGGCCTGCATTAACACGGCAAGCGGTTCCTCATTGCTACTCAGGTCGGGAGCAAACCCGCCTTCATCTCCCACCGCCGTGGAGTCTCCTTTCTTCTGCAAGACCGATTTGAGGGCGTGGAAGACCTCTGTGCCCATCCGCAGCGCTTCACGGAAGCTGTCAGCACGAACCGGCAGGATCATGTATTCCTGGAAATCCACGTTGTTGTCGGCATGCGAGCCACCGTTGAGAACGTTCATCATCGGCACGGGGAGGTCCTTGGCGTTCACGCCGCCCAGGTAGCGATACAGGGGCAGTTCCAGGTAATTCGCCGCTGCTTTGGCCACGGCCATGGAAACTCCCAGGATCGCGTTGGCGCCAAAATTCCCTTTGTTTTCCGTGCCGTCCAGGGCGATCAATCGCTGATCGATCCATACCTGTTCCGTGCAGCGGGTCCCCAGGAACGCAGGCGCGATCTTCTCGTTCACGTTGTCAACGGCGTGCTCCACCCCTTTGCCCTGGTACCGCTTCATATCCCCATCGCGCAGTTCCACGGCCTCGTGTTCCCCGGTGGATGCCCCGGACGGCACGGCGGCCCGCCCCAGGGCACCGCATTCCAACAGGACATCCACCTCCACCGTCGGGTTCCCTCTTGAGTCCAGAATTTCCCTGGCGGCCATTGATTCGATCCGGTCCATCCTCTCTCTCCTTTGCTATGGTTCGGGTTCGTTGAAATGATGTTCAGAAATCGGTTCCCGTTCTTCCCAACCGAACGCGCCGATCAGCGGCACAAAAACACAGCCGGTCCCCCCTTCTTTCCGGATCCCCTGGGGTTCCCGGACAACGGTAGTAAGTGTTTGATGGGCCGCATCCCCCACGGGGATGACCAGCCTTCCTCCGACCTCCAACTGTTCCACCAGCGGCCCCGGAATGCCCGGAGATCCGGCGGTGACCAGAATGCCATGAAACGGGGACGCTTGCTCCAGACCCCGGGTCCCGTCTCCCACGTGGACCGTAACGTTGGAAATGTCGAGATCGGCCAGAACCTTTCGGGCGGCCTGGGCAAGTTCCGGGATCCGTTCGATGGTATCCACATGCCGTACCAGACGGGCAAGGATGGCCGTCTGGTAACCGGATCCCGTGCCGATCTCCAGGACGTTGTGGTCCGGCTCAAGATAGAGGGCTTCGGTCATGAGCGCCACCATGTATGGTTGGGAAATGGTCTGTCCTTTTCCGATGGAGACGGGTCGATCCTCGTAGGCTCGGGAGCGAAGATGCGAAGGGATGAATCGGTGCCGGGGAACCTCCCTCAAAACTTCCAACAGCCTCGGCTGGCGGATACCCCGGGCCTGGATCTGCCGGTCTACCATCCGTTCCCTTGCCGTGCGATATTCGGACATGCTTCCCTCAGAGGTCCATCACCACCGTGGCGGCATATCCATCCGGGTGATGCCTGATCCTTGCATCGTGATAGGTCACCGCCTTGATTTCTGTTTTCCAATCCGTTTCCTGGGGAAGGAGTTCCCGCCAGCGGCCTTCCACCTGAAGAAGAAGGCCTTGTCCGTCACGGGAAAGCCTGCAGGAACCGCTCCGGGGCAGCCAGCGGCGTTTTTCGACGACGGCAACGGTCAGGAGTTCTCCGAGGAGCCGTACCAGGACATCCTCTCCATCCATGCCTGAAATAATCAGATCCCGGTCCCCGGGAAGACGAGCGCCGGGTCCGATCGTTTCTTCGGGAAGCCCGAGCAGAGAATACAATGTCAGAATCGAATGAACCATCAGTTCTTCTTCGGTCCGCCCAAAGATCTCCACGCGCAGATCCGCTGTGTGATCCGTTTCCCGATAAATCCGGCGGTGATGCGAACGGGCCATGGGGGGCGACGATCCGACGGCTAGTACGAAATCCGGAACGGAGGCAGACGGGGGCCCTCTCCGGGCACTTCTTCCTTGATTTCCATCTGGCGAACGTGTGCGAAGGGAGGCCCGTTCCTGCAGAAAGCCTCGAGGGCACGGATCTGGTTCTGTTCGCCTTCGGCCACCACTTCCACCCGTCCGTCCGGAAGGTTGCGAACGGTTCCGTTCAGGTGCAGACGCTGCGCCTCCTCGCAGGTATATGCGCGGAAACAAACCCCCTGAACACGCCCGGAGATCAGCAACCGCACTCGTCGGTCACCCACGGAGGCCCTCCTTGTCCACAAGAGAACGGCCCGGTGCCTTCCGTGCGGCCGATCCCGGTCCGTCCTGTCCGATGACTCTTTTTCAGAATTATCATATCCGGGCCGGAAAGAAAAGAAAGGAATATCGTCCTGGGAAACCCGCGTAACACGCACTGCGGTTCACCGGGTGTCGGCCCGCTTGGAGGATGGGACGAGATACGATAGAATGGTCTCCGGTTCGTCCCGGTCGCATCGTTTTCTTCCGCGGCGAACCCCCTGATCCATGCGTTTTTCGGGAGCTGGTTCTGCACACCAGCGGATGCGCCAACCCATGCGAGGAGATCGGCTGTGAAAAGAAAAACAATCTGCCTGTTCGTTGCCCTGGCTTTTCTCATCCCGCTGCCCCCCCTGACGGCCCTCCATGCGGAGGAAGGGGCGGAGACCCCCTCTGCACGGGATATCGTGCTGCAATCCAGGGACAAGCAGTTTCCCGAGAACTCGATCATGGATATCACCATGATCCTGATCAACAAGCGGGGGAACAAGCGTACGCGAAAGATCGAGAGCAAACGGAAGACCCTGGGGGACGGGGAGGCAAAAAGCGTGGCTTTCTTCCGGTCTCCTGCAGACGTGAAGGGGACGGCCTTTCTCGTCTGGGAGCACAAGGACCAGGCCAACGATGTTTTCATCTACCTGCCGGCACTCAAGAAGATTCGTCGTATCGCATCGGACCAGAAGAACCAGAGCTTCATGGGAAGCGATTTTTCCTACGCGGACATGGAAAATGAGGACGTGGACGATGCGGTGCATAAGATCCTGTCCGAGGAAACCTTGAAGGGCAAACCCTGCTGGGTCCTCGAATCGATTCCCAAGCCGGAAAGCGATTCCGAGTACAGCAAGGTGATCACCTGGGTCACGAAAGACGGGTACATCCCCGAGAAGATGGAACTGTACAACAAGAAGGGCAAGCTGTTCAAAATCATGGAGGTCGCCCGCACCGGGCCTGTGGACGGCAAGACCCTGATCCTCGACTTCACCATGGAGAACATCCAGAAAAAACACAAGACACAGATCGTTCTGGACAATGTGAAACTGGATCAGACGATCCCCGACTCTGCGTTTACCCACCGGGCCATCCAGCGGCGTTGAACGCTCCGGCACGGGCGGGACGGGACACGTTTCCCGCCCCAAAACGCGGCCGGGGCTGTGGAGATCTCCCCCATGGATGTGCAGGTCAATGAAATCTTTGCCAGCATTCAAGGAGAATCCACCCATGCGGGCCGGCCCTGCACCTTCGTCCGTCTGACGGGCTGCAACCTCCGCTGCTCGTACTGCGATACGCAATATGCCTTCCATGAGGGTCAATGGATGTCCATCGATGACATCCTCCTTCGTGTAGCGTCCACGGGGATCCCCCTGGTGGAGGTCACCGGGGGCGAACCGCTCCTGCAGGAACACTGTCCGGCCCTGCTTGATGCCCTGATCCGCAAGGGATATGAGGTCCTGGTCGAGACGAACGGTAGCCTGGATATCGGCCTTCTCCCGGGAAAAACCGTATGCATTCTCGACATGAAATGCCCTTCCAGCGGCATGACGGACCGAATGGACCTGGACAACCTCAACCGCCTTCGACCGCAGGATGAGGTGAAGTTCGTCATCGAAACACGGGAGGATTATCTCTGGGCGAGGCAGCTTGCGGGGCGCATGGCCCCCGTGGCGCCGCACCGTTTGCTATTCAGCCCCGCCCGGCGGCGGATCGATCCTGGATCTTTGGCGGACTGGATCCTCTCCGATCGTCTCGATGTCCGCCTGCACATCCCGCTGCACCCCATCCTGTGGCCCGAGGTTTCCCGGGGCAGGTGAGCCCCCCGCCCGGGTTTCCCCCCTCCGCTCTGTTCCCCTTCCGATCCACCCCTTCGGGCAACCCTTGGGCGTGGACCGGCACCCGGAAGAACGGTGTGTCTCCCGCGTGTAATGTTCCTTCGCATTCATGCCGATAAGAAAAGATAGCACGGGGGGACCGCTCCGCAGGTGGAGTCGTGTTCCGGATCCATGGAACGGCTGCAGAAGGAAGAGAAACCGTGTCCGTCATGCAGGCCCGGAAAGAATTGCCGCTGCCGAAACGCATCGTGGGCATGGATGTTTCGGAGAAAATCAAGCTGGCCTTGACCGGTGACAAGGAAACACGATGCCTCCTGTCGAGGGAACCCAACAAGCTGATCCTCTCTTATCTTCTGCAGAATCCGCGTATCACGGAAACGGAAATCCTGACGATCACCAAGGGGAAGAGCCTCCCGGAGGAGATCCTGGTGATGATCAGCAAGAAAAAGGAGTGGATGAAGCGGTACCCGATCCGGCTTGCGCTTATCCAGAATCCGAAAACCCCCCTGCCGCGGGCTCTCAAGCTTCTCCATACCGTGCGGGATCCGGACCTGCGAAAGATCGGTCGCAGCAAGGATGTTTCCGGATACCTGTCGGCAGGGGCCAGGAAAATTTTGATACGCCGGGGACTGCTTTGAATCAAGTCAACCAGAATCCAGAGAGGCATCCATGGCACTGTTGAATCAT
>CAYTRL010000101.1:0-15582 GCA_964439795.1 uncultured Thermodesulfobacteriota bacterium | reverse complement strand
GGGATGATAGGCGATCTTCATCTTCTCCCGTACATCGTCCCGGGAGGGTATCAGGCTCTCCCCGAGCATCCGTCGGATGAGCGGCAGCAGGACGTTCTCGAAGGCGGGCGTGGTTTGGGGAATGGACAGGGAGGCGAACCCGTGGAACGGGGCCTCCAGCGCGAAGACCGTGGCCCCGCCCGCCATCCCGATCAGCCATTCCATCCCGAACAGTGCATCCGGGTAGGCGAAGACCGGGGCCCAGGAGGACCGGAACGGTCTCCACCCGTCGGAGGGGGCATAGAGGTGACGGTAGCCGGCCTCCAGCCACATCCAATCCTCGGCGTTGACCCCCCAGTGGTTGATTCCGCAGGAGGTCCACCACCCCAGTGCGGCGGAGGGCCCAATGAACCGCTTGCCGTCGCCGTTGTGCTTGTCCTGCAGGATCACGTGCGCCGCGTTCCCGGTGATGGTGCGGTACAGCGCCTCGTCCGAACCGGCCTTGACGAAGACGTGCGGGGTGGATTCCCAGGGTCCCGGCCGGTCCCAGCCCATGTCCTGCCAGAGAAAATAGGCACCGTGTGCCGCAACCGTCTCAATCGTGTCCTTCATGCGCCGGATATAGTCGTCGTCAAGCCCGATCAGCTGCAGGCCCGTACAGCTGATCTCCGCCCAGACCAGGCCCACCAGGGAAGTGTAGCGCCGGAAGAGTTCGGACCAGTAAGACGGCGGGGTTTCGCTGCGCGTATAGCAGTGCTCGGTCTGGATGAACAGGGGGAAGTCGAGCTGCTCCGCCGCGTCCAGAACCGACTCCACACGGGCGCGAAACTCCTCGCCGTGATCGTAGGGCTCCGGGGGAACGTACTGGATGGCGAAGTACGGCCGGACGTCATCCGGCAGGACGGTGTCCACGGCGAACACCTCTTCCGGGCCGCCGTAGATGTTGAAAACAAACAGGGGGTTGTCCGCCGAGATGGGCCGCCGCAATTCCGCGGCAGGCACCGAACAGGCAGGCCGCCCGGTCGTTTCCTCTACAGGGTCCCGGTTGCTTTCGGACCCGGAACAGGCACCGAGAACCGATACAGTGACGAGCAGGGCTGCGAGCGATCGAAGCATGGGGGCCTCTTACCACGTTTCCTGGATATAGCCAAAGTAGCGTCCCATCCAGTAGGGGAACAGGTAGTCCGACGGTTGTTTGATGTGCGCAGGGTCTTCCTCGCAGGTCTCATGCCGGTAGGGGTTGGACCACCACGTGAAGGTTTTCGGGCACCGGAGATACACCGGGACCGGATCGAACGTGAGATACCTGTCCGAGAACCGGCTCTCGCAGTTCCAGTCGGTGGGGAACATCTCTTCCCCCACGCTCAGACCCGGCATGGTCTTGGATTCGGGAAACTGTCGGAGCGCGCAGACGGCGTCCTGGAGGGCGTCCGCGTCCTGCCCCGTGGAACCCGGCCCCAGGTTTTTCATGGACGCGTACAGGAAGGTCCAGGCCGCGTTGTGCTGCTTGCTCATCTCCCGCGGATGGTCGTCGTGATAGAACATTACGTTTTCAAACACATCCCCGGCCACCTGACGCAGTTCCGGGTCCAGCTCGCACAGGAGGAATGTGAACAAGGCGCAGAAGGACATGGCAAAGTTGTTCCAGTTCGATTTGCAGCCCTCCCGGCCCACGTACAGGCCCAGCTGTGCAATCGGCTCCAGAAGGTTGATATAGGAGAACGGCTGGCAGACGATGTCGCGAACGCCGCTGCGGCCGGAACCGTCCCTGGCAAGCAGGCAGGTCTCGTAGTAGTCCCTCAGATCCTCCCGGCCCGAGGCGACCACCCCCGGTTTGAAAAACCCCAGCGTGAAGGCGGGGTTGACCCCGATGGCACCGTGCTCGGTGATGCGTCCGTCCCAGTCCACGAAGGTCAGCCCGTTCTGCATCAGGTGCACGGACACCTCCTCCAGCAGTTGGGCCGCCTTTCCCTTGACCACCGGATCATCCACCAGCTGATGCACGGCCGCCAGGGCCAGCATGTGCCCCGCGTACTCGTCCTGGGACACGTTGTCCAGCCAGCAGTACCCCGCATACTCCACAGGCACCTGGTGGCTTGTACGGACCCATCCAGGTCCTTCCAGTTCGTAGACGACCACCGTCCCGTCATCGTCCACCCGGACCCACTGGTTGTCCTTCTTGTCTTCGCTCGGGACATAATCCTCGAGGGACGAGGGGCAGCTCATCCCCTCCACACCGGGGGTGATGTACTCGCGCGTGAACAGGCCGCTCACGCCGGTGATCCGCATACCGATCTCCATCCCCTCTATCATGAGCCGCAGGTTGTCCAGCGCCTGCTCCTCCCCCGTCACCGCGTACCGGAAGGCCTGGGAAGCGATGTAGAGTCCGGTCCACAGCCCGTCGTTTTCCCCTGTATGCCACCGGACGACGTCCTCGTAGGTGGCGGTCTCCTCGCTGGTGCCGGGGGCCAGCGTCACGTGGGCGACCCGCTTGTGCTCCGGATGTACGTGCAGGACCTCCGCGAGATGGTCGTATTTTGCAGCCTTATCCGCCAGCGTCATGGCGGTGGCATGCGGGTCGTCCAGGCAGGGGTCGAGCTCCGGGGTGCCGTAGAACCAAGGGTCCACGCATGCGCCCTCTTCACAGAGGCGTCCCTGATCCTGCATGCAGAGCTGATCCTCCACCCAGCTCTCTTCCCGGCACGTCAGGAGCACCTGGGCGTCCTCGCTGCACTTTGTCTCGCCCGCCACACATACCGGGCTGTTGCCCTTATCCGTCGACGTTTCCGGGTCGCTCTTGCAGCCGACGCAGATCGCGAACAGACTGAGGATCAAAAGGCAAATCCATAGATCTCTTTGCATTTCCGTCCCTCTCATAGAATGGGGGAGAAAAGCCTCGCCAACCGGATCCCGAAGTCGAACACCAGGCCCCGGGTGAACCCCTCGTCGGCCACAACCTCCAGGCATCGGGAGAAGTCGGTTTCCAGCATCCGGGCCACATCCCTGACAAAGTCCTTCGAGATGCCCAACGCTGAAATCTCGAAGTTCAGGTGGAAGGAGCGGTTGTCCGCGTTGGCGGTCCCCACCATGGCGAGCCGGTCATCCACTACGAACGCTTTCTGATGCAGAAACCCGGGCTCGTACCGGAAAAAGCGGATGTTGGGGAGCTTCAATTGCGCCATGTACGAGAAGCCCGCCATGTACACGATCTTGTGGTCCGGTTTCAGGGGGAGCATGATGCGTACGTCCACCCCCCGGAGGGCCGCGATCTGCATGGCCTCCCGGACCGCGTCGTTGGGGATGAAATAGGGGCTGGATATCCAGATCCTCTCCCGCGCCATGTGGATGGCATGAACGAACATCAGGGAGCAGGTTTCCATGGGGTCCGCGGGCCCGCTGTCGAGGATCAGCAGGTCCGTGCCTCCGGGCCGTGGCGAAATCGCGTCCCACTCCATTTTGATGATGTTCCGGGCCGCGAAATACCAGTCCGTAAAGAAGGACATCTGTACGTGGCGCACCGAAGGCCCGTCGATCCTGAGATGGGTGTCCCGCCAGTGCCCGAACCGCGGGCTCCGGCCCATGTACTCGTCCCCCACGTTGTGGCCGCCCACGTAAGCCACGCTTCCGTCCACCACGGTGATCTTGCGGTGGTTTCGGAAATTGACCTGAAACCGGTTGCCCCGGCCCTGCCGGGTCCCGAAGGGGCGGACGTGGACCCCCGCCCTGGTCAGTTCCTCCAGGTAGGCTTCGGGCAGCTTGTGACAGCCCACCTCGTCGTAGAGAAAGTAGACGCGGACGCCCTGCCCTGCCTTGGCGATCATCCTGGATTTGAGCTGCCGGCCCAGTTCGTCGTCGTGCACGATGTAGTACTGCAGCAGAATATATTCTTTCGCGCGGTCCAAGTCCTCGAACATCCTGGAAAACGTGGCCTGCCCGTCCACGAGCAGTTCCACCGCGTTGCCGCCAAGAAACGGAAAGCCGTGGTTCAGGTTTTCAAAGACCCGGAACTCCTCGTGGATCATCTCCGTGTCGGACAGGTGTTCCTCCTCCAGGCGGCGAAGGATCTCGTCCACCTGCCTGGCATGTTCATCGTATCCCTGGCGGAGCGCCTCCACGTACCCGCTGAACTTGTTCCGCCCGAAGATCCAGAAGAGAGGCAGGCACAGGACGGGAAAGGTGACGAGCGAGACGGCCCAGGCGATGGACGCCTGGGAACTGCGCACCGTGCGGATGGCGTGCACCGCGGTCACGATGCCCAGGAGTTCCAGAAAGGGAAGGATGACGCCGAAAAGGAACACATGCAAGTCTGTGAACATGGAAACCTCGCCCCAGGTCAAACGAACTCATCTACGCCGGGATGCGCAACAATTCCAATATGTTAACTCAAAAACATGAATAATCAAACAGGGGGTCTTTTCCGGTTTCCTCAAACGGATAGAAACGTTTGGGTTCATTCGATGCCCGGGTGGAAATATCCATTCCTTTGTACTACGGTGGTCAAGACTCGAGAGGAGGAAACCCATGAAATACACAGTAAGATACAGAGCAACACCGGCATGGATCCTTCTGCTTATTATCGCCGGGTGCTCGGGGATCGGGCATCCGAACCGGCCCGCCGCCGTGCAGGAGATCGCACCGGGGTTTCTGAAAGGTTACCTGGCGCCTGAAGACCTGCCCGACAGCCTGCTCCTGGTGCCCCCTCCCCCGGCCGGGGGATCGGCGGCGACAGCCCTGGATCGGGAGGTCAGCCGGGAGTGTCTGGTACTGCGGGGGACACCCCGCTGGGACCAGGCCACACGGGACGCCGAACTGAAATTTCCGGAGGCCACCGAAGCCTTTTCCGACGCACTGGGGTTTCAGATCTCCGAAACGGAAACCCCGCATCTCTACCTGCTCCTGCGCCGCTCTCTCACAGATGCGGGGCTCTCCACATTCGCCGCGAAAAAACGGTACAGCCGACCCAGGCCGTTTCTGGAAAACGATCAGCCGATCTGCACACCGGTGGACGAAGAGGGTCTGAGCAAAAACGGCTCCTACCCCTCAGGACATACGGCCATCGGCTGGGCGTGGGCGCTGATTCTGTGCGAAATCGTTCCCGATCAAACCGATGCGATCCTCGCCCGGGGCCGGGAATTCGGCCAGAGCCGGGTTGTCTGCAATGTACACTGGCAAAGCGATGTGATCGAGGGCCGGGTCATGGGAGCGGCCGTGGTGGCCCGCCTGCATGCCGTCCCGGACTTCCTCGCTGATCTGGACAAGGCCAAAGCGGAAGCGGAGCGCATCCGCACAGGAAAACAGGACCCCCCGTACCGGGAAACCGGAGAATAAACCGGGCAAGGAGGATCCGCACGGCATGATCATCGATGCACACATCCATTTGGGCGACATCCTGTATCCGGACGGCGGCAGGCTCATCGAGGAGAAGGGGGTGAGGAAGGCGTGGGTCCTGGACCCCATCTCCCTGTCCGAACTGTTTCTTCACCCGTTTTTGAGCGGGGCAAACTATGACAGCTGGATCTTCCGGCTGGCGGTCAGGGCGGATCGCGCACGGAACCGGACCGCCACCCGGAAGAACCTGGCGGAGGCCATGGGAAAAACCGGCGTCACCCACTGTGCGGTGATGCCCATCCCGCCGTACGTGACGTTTGATGACCTGCGCCGGGCAGCGGAAAAGGAGCCCGCGATCCTGCCGTTCACCGGGGTGGACTACACGCGGGACTACGACGTGGACGCCGCCCTGGCCGAGGACGTGAAGAACGGGGCCCGCGGCATGAAGCTGCACCCGATCATCCAGAACACGCCGCTCACCAGCAAACGGACGTTCCAGGCGGTGGAGGCCTTTGGCAGGCACGGCCTTCCCGTGCTCTTTCACGCGGGCGTATCCCACTATTATCTCGACGAGGACGAAAAGCACGGAACGAACCCGGAGTTTGGGCAGATCCGTTACGCCAGGGAACTTGTGGAGGCGTTTCCACGGGTTCCTTTCATCGTGGGCCACGCGGGCCTTTTCCAGTACCGCGAAGTGATGGAGAGCCTCGGAGGGTTCCCGAACGTGTGGGTGGATGTCTCGATCCACTCCCCGGGGCGCATCCGAAAGCTCATCGATGTATTCGGCCCGGAAAAGGTCCTGAACGCGTCCGACTGGCCCTGGGGTCGCATGAATACATCGCTCCGGGCGGTCAAGCGGGCCTGCCGCGGCGACCGGGGCCTGGAGCGAAGGATCCTCTGTGAGAACGCGGCGGAGTTGATGAAGCTCTGAGCCCGTCGACAGGAAGGTGAACGGCTACGATGAGAACTGCCCACGCTTGACTGCCGGGACAAGACGATCGGAGTGTGGAGTTATTCTTCCGGAAGGTTCGCGCTCTTTCTATTCAGGCGCGGGCTCCAGGAAGAGGCGGACCCCTTCCTCCGGGTCCGCGATGCGGACCCAGGTGAGCCCGTCTTCCCCGCAGTGCCAGGTTCTCGGTCCCGAGAGCAGTCCGGCCGTGGAGCCGACCTCCACCGGGTCCTCGCCGTACCGCTCGGTCACCCGGACCGTATCCGGGCCCCCATGAACCCGCCAGAGCAGGGTCCGGTCCGTGGGCGAGGCCTGCAGCACCAGCTTGGAAAACTGGTGCCCCTGAGCCAGCTTGATCCCGTTGCCGCCCTCCTCGTACAGATCGAAGAACGCCGAGCCCTGCTCGGTGGCGTAGACGGCCACGGTGAGATGCCCCGCGGAAAAGCCGCCGCCGTGGCCCGTGGTGGAGTCGTTTACCTCCAGCGGCACGATGGAACCGTCCCGCACGAAGACCGGGAAGCGCACCAGGGGAAACTCCAGCACCTGCGTTGTGCCTCCCTCATAGACCGCTTCCTCGTCGAGCCAGTCGATCCACCGCCCCGGGGGAAAGGTCACTTCCCGGGTCGTGCCCTCTTCCAGAAACGGGGACACAAAGAAGTTGTCACCCAGCAGGAACTGGGCCGGGCCGGGCCGGAACCGCATCAGGGGCCGGTCCTCTTCCCAGGAACGGGCCCCCTGGCTGTACAGGTAGGGGATCAGCTCGTGGTGGAGAACCGTGTAGGTGCGGTAGATGTCCGACACGTCCGGTTCGTACATCCAGGGCCGGTGCTCCCCGCCCCCGCCGTTCTCCATGATGGGGCTGAGCGCGCCGAACTGTGCCCAGCGCACGAAAATCTCCCTCCCCTCGGGCCCGCGGAAACCGCCGATGTCCGAACCGAAGTTCACGTATCCCCTTGTGGAGGAGGCCTTCATGTTGTAAAAGGCGGCCCTCAGGCCGGAAAAGCTCCCATCCTGGTCTCCCACCCATCCGGCCAGGTTCACGTCCGGCGGGGCAAAGGTAAAGGGGATCGGCAGGCCCACATAGCTGTCCACCGGCCGTGCCGTGATCACCCGGTCCGGGCCCAGCCGGGAACGGGTGTACTCGAAGAAGTCGCGGTAGTAAGCGTCACGATAGTCGTCCCAGGTCACGGGTCCGCCCTGGCCGTAGGCACCCAGCAGCAGAAGCACGTACGGATCGGTGCCGTCGCACTTCCATCCGTCGATCCCCAGGTCCAGCATGTTGTCCATGAGCCCGTGCCACCAGTCCACCGCGTCCGGGTTGGTGTAATCAAGCAAGCCTCCCCTGCCCGCCCACCACGGCACGGTCTTGCCGTCGCTGAGCAGGTAACCCTGTTCCTTGGCATGCGCGAAGGTGGAGGCGTTCTCGTTGATCACGCTCACGGCCCACAGGAAGAACCGCACACCCCGGTCGTGCATGTCCTCCACCAGACCGCCCATGTCGGGGTAGCGGCCGGGGTCGGGTGTAAAGCTCGTGACCTCCACCTCCCAGGGCCTGTCCACGATCACCGCTCCCACCGGGATATCCCGTTCCAGGTAGCCGTCCACCAGTGCCAGGGCACTCTCCTGGTCCCCCTCGTTCTCCCACACCCAGTGCTCCAGCACCCACCGGGGCCAGGGGGGCGGTTCCAGGTCCGCAGGGGGAATCGGGGGGATCTCGCAGCCCACAGCCAGGAAGCAGGCCATTGCCGTGACGAGAACCGTCCTGAGTATCCATGATGGCTTCCGCGGAAATCGCTGTCGTTTCAAGGTGCAGTCTCCTCTTTTCCTGAGAACGCAAGAACCAGCCGGGGCCGGGCCCCATCCTGCTTACCTCGTGCAGTCCTGGGCCGCCTCCATAAAGGCCCGGTCCGCCCGGGTCAGAAAACCGCTTCGGTCCAGGTCGGCGCCCTCGCACCGCCCGTTACCCTTGTTGCACCAGGCACCCCAGCCGTAGCGGTCGTAGATGTCCTCGAAGATCGTTCCGTCCATCTCATCCACCACACCGCTTTCGTCCATGTCCGCCGGTGCGCACCCCAGGCTGGCCCAACTGCAGTCCAGGGTATCCGTGCCATGAACACACAGGGGGGCCTCGAACCAGAGGCCCGGTGAGGAGATATGGAACGGTTCATGCCTCGCGTTCTCCGTGGGCATCCACTCGTCGTCCGGACCGATGCACTCATAGGCGTCTCCGCCGCGCCGCACCGGGTACGGGATCTCGCTGTCGGGAGGGAACCGCTCCAGGTAACGTTCCACCCGCCACGGTGCGCGGTCCACGGTCGCATCGAGCTTGGCATCCACAACGGCGCCGATCTCCCCGTCATCCAGAAGAGGGTGTTCGGTGGTGTCCGCACGGTCGAGATACTCTTCGATGTACGCCGTTCTCGCATCGCCCAGGGCAAAACCGTTGAAATACTCCATGGGGGAATCAAATCCGAACATCCGGGCGTAGGCGGCCCCTTTGTAGAGCATCTCGTCCGCCGCCTTGATCTGATCCTGGACCACCGAGGAGCCGTTGACCTCCAGCACGAGCGGATGCTGCGCCACCCCGTAGACCAACTCGGCCAGGATCGCCTGCAGCTCGATGAAGTTCTCCAGGGACTGGAGAGAGGCGGACAACAGATCCTCGTCCCCCTCCTGCTGCGCGTAGAAACACAGCATCACCGCCCCCAGCATCATCTCGGAAAAGTCGTCCATCATGGTGCCCAGCAGGTTGGGAAACAGGTCCGGCGCCAGCAGGGCGATGAGTTCGGCAACCTGCCAGATGGGGATGCCGAAGATCTGGATATCCAGGATCTCCCTCCAGGTCATCCCGATAAAGGCATCGTCCAGGGACCGGCACTGGATGACCGGCAGGGGCGGAGGGGGAAGTCCGATCTGCCGGAACAGATCCCGGATGGCCGAGGTCTCGATGGCCCCGGGCAGGGGCGTCTCGGGTACGGGCCAGCTCAAACCCTCGCTGGAAACTGCATGTGCCACGTACGCCATCTGGCACGAGGAAAGGCTCCCCAGGTCCTGCCACTCCACCTCGCCGTCCGGGTTCATCCCGCCGGCCGGGGACAGTGTCTCGTAGTCATGCCACTCGTCCACGGTCATGAGGATGTTCCCGCTGGCCAGCACAAGGTCCCCGGTGCGCCGGGCCGCTTCCGCGGCGTTGCTCGCTGCCTGCGCCAGATCTTCGGGCAGGCCCGAAGTGGCCTCCGCCTCGAAGGCCGCAAGGAACCCCATGGCGTAGTCCGTAAAGTTGTCCCGCGAATTATGGTTGCCCCAGTAGGCGCCCTGCCAGGGCCCCTTCTGGGATTTCATGAACGAGGAACAGCAGTCCGACTGCCGCAGGAAAGGCGGGTCGTGGTCCAACTCCTCGAATACGTAGGTCACGGCAAAACTGCCCATGGAAAGGGCCGGCATCAGGTTGAAGAACGTTTCCTCCGGATTCTCCCGGTAGGTGAACACAACGCCTTTGAAAAAGGTGTCCAGAACCTCTTGTTCCAGGTCCGCGGGGTAGACCACAGGTGCTGTCACCGGGACATCGAACCGGGTCCGAGTTACCGTCTTCCCGACCCCGTCCATGGTCCGTCGCCAGGCGGGAAAGGCCTCCCGGGTGGTCAGGCCCGGGTGCCCGGAGACCGCCTCGTTGAACACGATCCCCTCGAACATGCGGATCAGGGTGAGTTCCAGGTCCCGGCCCCCCATGGCCTGGTACAGCTTCCATGTTGAAAACAGGGTCTTCCCGAACGGGTTGTTGTCGTCCGGCCCGGGTACCACCTCGAACTGGTTTCCGGACCGGGCCACCCTGGCCCCTCCGAAGGCGTTGGCCGCCACGGCGTCCCCGGACAGGGAAAACCGGTTGAGGCTAACCAGGGCCCGCTGGGTCCGCTCCTTGTAGAAGAGCTTGAAGGCATCCGCCTTGGCCTGGAGGTTCTTGTCGGTACAACCGGAAAGCGGAAGGGATGCCAAAACGAACAATAGGAGGAGTGCAGGTGAGAGTCGTTTCATTCTCGATTCTCCTGATCCGGCGGGGAGGAGCACATGTTTTGATAAAAGCAAAAGCCTGTATATCTTTCATTATATATAGAAACAAAAAAAATGAAAAAGCTGAACGCTGGTTTGAAGTGCAACGGTGCATGAAACACACCATCATGGGTAGCTGGCCAGGTTGGATCGTAGGATCCTCGCCGACGCAGTTCGCGGTGCCCGCCGGGCCCTGGAACTCATCTATCCCTGATCCATGCAACCCTTTGTATTGGGGCGATCCGGGTATGCCTCGTCACAGATTTTATCTCCTCCCAGGCCCCTGCCCCTGGATCCCGGATCAGGTCCGGGATGACGGTGCCTATAGTACTCATGCATTTCAGGGATGGCGGTACCAGGGCACCCGCGGGAGTTCCCGCGGTGGAGAACGCCGGTTGATTGTCCTTTCAGGCGCGCGACGGACAAGGGAACCTCTCCGGGCTCCGCCATACATTTCGAAAATCCAAGGCGGGGATCGAAAGGCACAGCCAGGCACCCGGTGGTAGTTGCCGCAGGACGCAGGGGCCGGTTCAGGTCTTTTGAAGGCCCCAAGGACGAGGACAAGCTACCCCGGGTGCCACCACTCATTTAGAACATTCACAACGAGAGGTAAAGGCTCAATCAGGCACTTGGCGGTAGTTGCCTTAAGGACGATGGTTCCGTTCAGGCCGGTTCTTCCGCGGGAGGTTCCGGGGCCTTCCTGCCTGAGGCAATACGCTCCAGAGTGGTCTGGATCAGGTAGTAGAGCATGGGGACCACCACAACGCTCACGCAGGTGGCCACCAGCATGCCGCCGAAGACCGTTGTCCCCAGGATCTTCCGGCTCTCGGCACCGGCGCCGCTGGCGATGACCAGCGGGATCACGCCCAGGATAAAGGAGAAGGCGGTCATCAACACGGCCCGGAACCGGAGCTGGGCGGCTGCCATGGCCGCGTCGAACGTGCTCTTGCCCTCTTCCCGCTGTACCTTGGCGAACTCCACGATGAGGATGGCGCTCTTGGTGGAGAGTCCGATGAGCAGGACCACCCCCACCTGGGCGTACACGTTGCTCTCCATGGCCCGGATCATCAGGGCCACCACCGCGCCCAGCAGGGCCGTGGGCACGGCGAGCACGACGGACACCGGCACGGTCCAGCTCTCGTACTGGGCCGCCAGCACCAGGTAGACAAGCACCACGGCCAGAACGAAGATGATGCTGGTAGACCCCCGGGCGAGCTTCTCCTGGAAGGAGAGATCGGTCCACTCGACCCCCATGCTGGCGGGCAGCTTCTTCTGGGCCATGTCCTCCACGATGTCCATGGCCTGACCGGAGCTGAACCCCTCCTCGGGCTGGCCCAGGATCTTGAGAGACGGGTACATATTGTAGCGGTTCACCGTGAGGGGCCCCTGGACCTCGTTCACCTTCACCACCGCGCCCAGAGGCACCATGTCGCCGTCCCGGTTCCGGACCTCCAGCTGCCCGATCTGGTCGGGCTCCATCCGGAACTCTGAATCGGCCTGGGCCGTTACCTTGAACACCCGGTTGTACAGGGTCAGGTCGTTGATGTAGACCGATCCCAGGAAGTACTGCAGTGCGTTGAACACGGAGGTCATGGCAACGTTCTTCTGCAGGACCTGGTCCCGGTCGATGTCCACGAAGAGCTGGGGCTCCGTGGCCCGGAAGGTGGTGTACATCCCGGTGAGACCGCTCTGGGCGTTCCCGTCCACCATGAACTCCTGCCCCACCTGCTGCAGCGTGTTCAGCCCCACTCCGCCCCGGTCCTGGAGCATCAGCGACAGACCGCCGCTGATCCCCACCCCGGGCAGGGAGGGCATGGGAAAGGCGATGGCGATCCCGTCCTGCAGCCCGGCAAACCGCTGGTTCAGGAATTTGAGGATTTCGGTCTGGTGTTCCGACTTGTCCCGTTCGTCCCAGGGTTTGAACGTCACCACGGAGAAGCCGCCGTTGGTCACGGAAGCATTATCCAGGATGGAAAACCCGGTAATGGTGAGATAATCCTTCATACCGGGTGCTTCTTTCATGATTTCGTTCACCTGCTTGCTGAAGGCCACCATGCGGTCCTGGGAGGCGGCGTCGGGCAGCTGCATGTTTACGAGGCAATAGCCCTCGTCCTCCTGGGGGACGAAACCCGAGGGGAGCTGCCCGAAACCGTAAAAAGCCAGCCCGGTCATCACGAGAAAGAAGACCAGCCCCACCATCACCCGGCGCAAAGCCATCCGTACCAGCTCCGTGTACCGGGTGGTGGTGGCGTTCATGCCCCGGTTGAACAGCCCGAAGAACCCCTTCTTCTTCTCCCCGCCGGACGGGCGGAGGATGAGCCCGCACAGGGCCGGGCTCAGGGTCAGGGCGTTGATGGAGCTGAACACCGTGGCCACAGAGATGGTCACCGCGAACTGCTTGAACAAGAGTCCCGTGATCCCCCCCATGAACGCCGTGGGTACGAACACGGCCAGCAGCACCAGCGTAGTGGCGATGACCGGCCCGGTCACTTCGCTCATGGCCTGGCGGGCGGCCTCCTTTGGATCGGTTACCCCCGAGTCCAGATGCCGGGAGGTGTTTTCCACCACCACGATGGCGTCGTCCACCACGATCCCGATCACCAGCACGAGCCCGAACAGGGTGAACTGGTTGATGGAAAAGCCGAAGGCGGCCATGGCGGCAAAGGTGCCCACCAAAGAGACCGGGATGGTCAGGGACGGGATCAGGGTAGCACGAAAATTCTGAAGAAATATGTACACGGTGAGGACCACCAGGATCAGGGTGATGAACAGGGTCTCGACCACCTCACTGATGGAGGCCTTGATCACGTCGGTGTTCCGGTAGACCACCGTGTAGTCCAGCCCCTCGGGAAAGCTTTTCCTCAGTTCCTCCAGCTTGGCCAGGCACCCGTCCACCACCTGGATAGCGTTGGCGCCGGGGATCTGATAGACCGCCATGACGGCTGCCGGCTGGTTGTTGAGCTGAGCGGTGGTCAGGTAGGAGCTGGACCCCAGTTCCACCCGTGCCACGTCCCGCACCCGCAGGATCCGGCCGTCCTCGCCGGTGCGGATGGCGATCTGCTCGAACTCTTCGGTCGTGACCAGCCGGCCCTTCACGTTGATGGTGAGCTGGTAGGCTACGCCCGGCGTCACGGGCGGCTCACCGATCTTGCCCGCGGCCACCTGCACGTTCTGATCACGCACGGCCTGCACCACTTCGTCCACGGTGAGACCCCGGACCTTGAGCTTTTCCGGGTCCAGCCAGATCCGCATGCTGTAGTCCCCCACCCCGAACGTCTGCACCTCCCCCACGCCCGGTACCCGGGCGATCTCGTCCTTGATCCGCAGGTTCTGGTAGTTGGACAGGAACAGCTCGTCGTAAACGGGCTTCCCCTCGCTGTCCATTTCGCTGACAAACCCCAGGTAGAGGTTGGCATCCGCGGATTTCTTCTTCACGGTCACGCCCATCCGCTGCACTTCCTGGGGCAGCTTGGGGGTGGCGGTGGACACCCGGTTCTGGGTGAGCACGTTGGCCATGTCCAGGTCCGTGCCCGTCTCGAACGTCACGGTGAGCAGCATCTGCCCGTCGTTGGCGCTTACGCTGTTCATGTAGATCATGTGCTCGACGCCGTTGACTTCCTGCTCGATGGGCGAGGCCACGGTGTCGGCCACGGTCCGGGCGTCCGCACCGGGATAGAGGGCGGTGACGGTGATGGAGGGCGGCGCGATGTTGGGATAGCGTTCCACCGGAAGGCTGGTGAGGGCGAACCCCCCCAGCAGCAGAATGACCAGGGAGATCACCATTGCGAAAATCGGTCTTCGGATGAAGAAGTGACTGAACATGGTCGACCGCCTATGCGTCCTGGGGCAGGGTTTCAGAAGATGCGTCCGTGGGTGCCGATTCCTGGTCTTTGCCGGGCACCGCCGGCGGTTCTCCTTCACTGGGGGTTACCGGGATGCCGGGCCGGGCCCGCTGGATACCGTTCACGATCACCCGGTCCCCGGCGCTCAGGCCCTTCTCGATGATCCGGTCCCCGTTCACCTTGTCCCCCGGGGTCACGTACCGGCTTTCTACGATGTTCTCGTCGTTCACGGTGAGCACGAAGTTCCCGGCCATGTCCAGCTGGAGGGCCAGATCCGGCACCAGCAGCGCCCCGGGTTTTTCCTGGGGGATCAGCACCCGAACGAAGAGACCGGACACCAGGGCGTGCTCCGGGTTGGGGAAGACCGCCCGGGCCTGGATGGTCCCGGTGGCGGCATCGAACACGTTGTCCAGGAAGTCCATGGCGCCCTCCCTGGGGTAGACGCTCTTGTCCGCCAGCTCCAGCTTCACGGTCTTGAGTGCCTCCCTTCCGGGTTCCTCCATCCGCTGGGAAAGCCGGGGGATCAGGTCCCGCTCGCTCACCGTGACATAGGCGTAGATCGGGTCGTCCTTGACGATGGTGGTGAGCAGGGTGCTCTCCCCGGAGCCAACCAGGTTCCCCACGGTCCTGAGTTCCCGGGAGATCCGGCCGGTGATCGGGGCCAGGATCCTGGTATAGCTCAGGTTCAGCTGGGCGTTGGTCACCGCCGCGGCCGCCTCCCGCACCTGCGCGTCCGCGGCCTCCTGCTGAGCCCGGGACTCCAGGTACTCCAGGTCGGAGATGGCGTGCTGCACGAACAGCTTCTCCTTCCGTTCGTAGGTGTTCTTGGCCAGGCTCAGGTTGGCCTTGGCGTTGGCCAGCAGGCTCTCCGCCGATGCGAGCGCGGCCTGGTATTCCTCCGGTTCGATGGTGAAGAGCAGGGCTCCTTCCTGCACGACCTCGCCGGCCTGAAAATCCACGCTCTTCAGGAACCCCTTCACCCGCGCCCGGATCTCCACGACCTCCACGGCCTGGGTCTGGCCGGAGAAGTCGAGGTAGGTCGTCACATCCCGCACCTGGGGGTTCTGCACGGTGACGGCGGGCGGGGGCGGCGCTTTAAATTCATTTCGATTTCCACAGCCCGCTGCCGCAACGACCAGAATGACGGTCAGGATCCTCGTGATCTTCATGGGTGTCCCCTGCATGGTTTTCGAATTCCTTTCCTATGGTTGGCGTGATTCCCGTTCCCGGTCACGCCCCCTGCTCTTCTTCTCCCTCGATCCGGGTGAAGGTCCTCTTTCCGTGCACCGGCCGGTAGATGGCGGTGAAATCCAGCGCGTAGTTGAAGTCGTCCTTCTCCCGGGCCCGCTGGCCCCGGATATCCACGTTGTGAACCACCAGGAGTTCATCGTTCACGTGCGAGGCTTTGAGGAGGTTCAGCCCGGAGGGGCTCCACAG
>CAYTRL010000100.1:0-15595 GCA_964439795.1 uncultured Thermodesulfobacteriota bacterium | reverse complement strand
GTGAGACGGGGTGTGGACATGTTCGACTGCGTTCTGCCCACGAGAAACGGCAGGAACGGAACCCTGTACACCCGGTACGGGAAGCTTCGGATCAAGAACAGTCGTTATGCAGAAGACCCGCGGCCCATCGATCCGGACTGCGGTTGCACCACGTGCCGGAAGTACAGCCGGGCGTATCTGCGACATCTCTTCCTGGCCCGGGAGCTTCTCGTGTACCGGTTGAACAGCATTCACAATCTGTATTACTATCAAAGTCTTATGGAGGAGCTAGGGCAGGCGGTACGGGAGGGGACGTTTTCCTCCTTCGCCCGCACCTTCTACGAGCAACAGGCAGGCGAAGAACACGAACCGGAACCGCCGCCGGGAACGCCTCCGGCATGAACGGAACGACCGATTACGCGTGAAAGGCATCCGGGTCCGTTCGTTGACGCGCCCGGTCAAAACCCCAATGTCCACGCACTGGACCAGCCCGACAGACGGTTGAAGAAGGAGAAATGAGATGGATCTTGTTTACGCAATGGGACTGCCGCCCGAGGGCGGTGCAGGTGCCGGCGGCCCGGGAGGCATGTTCGGAGCTTTGGCGCCGCTCCTGCTGATGTTTTTGGTCTTCTATTTCTTGCTGATCCGTCCCCAGCAGAAACGGACCAAGCAGCACCGAGATTTCCTGGAAGCCATCCAGAAGGGTGACGAGGTTCTCACCAGCGGCGGGATCCACGGGAGGGTGACCGGAATCACGGATAACGTGGTTACGCTGGAGATTGCGGACAAGGTCCGGATCAAGATCCAGCGGTCCAACATCGCGGGAGCCAAGGCCCGAACACCGGAGAAGACCGGCTGACGCTCTTCGTGGAGGATCCGCCGACCGGAAAACCGGGCAGGTTCACCGGGGTGGATCCTGAGCATCAGCAGAAAACAGGTTCTTCCCTTCCCGGGGAGAAGGAGCATCGCAATCCGGGGGGCGGACGGTTGATGGACTAAGAACAGAGCGGAGCGGACTGAACCATGCAGAAAAATTTGAAATGGAGATTCCTGCTGACCGGAATCGTGTTGTGTGCGGCCCTGATCTACCTGATGCCAACGCTCAATCAGAACCTTCCGGGCTGGTGGGACCGGTACCTGCCTACGGACAAGGTGCATCTCGGGCTGGATCTGCAGGGCGGGATCCACCTGATCCTGCAGGTGGAAGTCGAGAAGGCCGTGGAAAGTACGGTGGAGCGGGTGGCCCTGGACCTGAAGGACAGCCTGCGTAAAAAGGATATCTTCTATGACAGCATCGAGCGGGACGGGGCGAGCAAGCTGCTGATCCGCGGGGTGAGCCTTTCGGACCGGGACCGGCTGGAGGAAATTCTTTCGGAGCAGTACGGAAACATGAAGATGTTCCAGCCACAGACCGGAAAGCGGGGCGTGGATTTCACGCTGGGGCTGACCGACCGGGAAGTGAAGGCGATCGAACAGGGAGCGGCGGACCAGGCCCTGGAAACCATCCGGAACCGGATCGACCAGTACGGCGTTTCGGAACCAACGATCCAGCGGGAGAGCGACAACCGGATCCTGGTGCAACTTCCCGGGGTCAAGGACCCGGAGCGCGCCATTCATCTGATCGGTCAGACGGCGGTCCTGGAATTCAAGATCGTTGACGACGAACACAGCCTGGATGCCGCCTTGAAGGGGAGTGTGCCTTCCGGCAGCGAAATTCTCTACCAGCGCATCTTCGACCCGGAGACCAACTACACCAAGAAGATCCCCATGCTGATCCGGAAACGGACGCTGATGACCGGGGATGTCATCGCCGACGCCCGCATGGAGATGGGCCAGGATTTCAACCAGCCGCACGTTGCGATCCGGTTCAATCCCCGGGGGGCCCGGCTGTTCGACCAGATCGCCGGGGAACATGTCAACCAGCGGCTGGCCATCATCCTGGATGGCAACGTGTACTCCGCACCGGTGATTCGGCAGACACGCTACGGCGGTCGCGCCGTGATCGAGGGGAACTTCACCCCGGAAGAGGCCCATGATCTGGCCATCGTATTGCGTGCGGGGTCCCTGCCGGCACCGGTGGTCATTGCCGAGGAACGGGCGGTGGGGCCCTCCCTGGGCGCCGATTCGATCCGCATGGGCATCATTTCGGTGCTTGTAGGAGGTGCGCTGGTCCTGATCTTCATGGGCGTGTACTACCGCGTGGGCGGGATCATCGCCGACCTGTCTCTCATCCTCAACCTGCTCCTGGTGATGGCCACCCTTGTGGCGTTCAAAGCCACCCTGAGCCTGCCCGGGATCGCGGGTCTGGTGCTCACCGTGGGCATGGCCGTTGACGCCAACGTGATCATCTTCGAGCGGATACGGGAGGAACTGCGGGTGGGCAAGACCCCGCGCGCCGCCATCGACAGCGGGTACAAGAAAGCCGTGCTCACGATTCTCGACGCAAATATCACCACCATGATTGCCGCCCTGGTGCTCTTCCAGTTTGGTACCGGTCCGGTCAAGGGGTTCGCCGTGACGCTTTGCATCGGCGTCTTCTGGAGCGTGGTGCTTGCCATCGTGTTCACGAGGGAGATCTTCGACTACCTGGTAATGGTTAAGCGCGTGAAGCAGATCTCCATATGAAGCAAGACAGCGGCCGACCCTGCCGGCCGTTTCCAGTTGCGCCAGGCCCCAACGATCCAGAAAAGGAAGACGAGAGGATCCTATGGAACTGATCAAGCCGGGAACACGTATCCCATTTACCAAGCATCGATTTATCGCCCTGATATTTTCGGGCGTCCTGATTCTGATCTCCCTCCTTTCCTTGCTCATCAAGGGCGGTCCAAACTATGGGATCGACTTTGCCGGGGGAATTCTGATCCAGGTAAAATTCTTCGATGACGTGAAGACCGCTGATTTGCGGGATGCCCTGATGAACCTGGGGTACGGACAGGTGGTGGTCCAGCAGTTCGGAAACCCCAAGGACCACGAGTTCCTGGTGCGGGTGGAAAAAACGGAAACCAACCTGGAGAAACTTCAGGAAAAGATCGACGACGTGCTCAAGGAAACGTTCGGACCCGAGAGTCTGGAGGTGCGACGCACGGAGATCGTGGGCCCGAAGGTGGGGGCCGAATTGCGGAAGAAGGGGTTGCTGGCGATGCTCTATGCCATCATCGGCATCCTCATCTACATCACCGTTCGGTTCGAGTTTCGGTTCGCCCTTGGGGCCATCCTGGCGCTTCTCCACGACACCATGATCACCATCGGCGTCTTCTCGGTTCTCAACATGGAGATCGATCTGCCCATTGTAGCGGCCATCCTTACCATCATCGGATACTCCATCAACGACACCATCGTTGTGTTTGACCGGGTCCGCGAAAACATGCGAAAGATACGACGGCAGAGCATCGAGAAGGTGGTTGACGCCAGCATCAACGAGACCCTGAGCCGAACGTTGCTCACCTCGATTACAACCCTGGTCGTCGTGGGGTCCTTGTTCGTTCTGGGCGGGCCGGTCATCCACAACTTCGCGTTTGCGCTGATCATCGGGGTGTTCATCGGTACCTACTCGTCCATCTACATCGCCAGTCCGGTCCTGATCTTTTGGGAAGGTCTCCGTACACGAAAACAGGCCAGGGCGACTTCAAGGCGCGTGATGGTAAAACGCTGATCCCGAAACCGTTTCCGGTCCACCCGCGAAGGATTCTTGCATGCTCAGTGCCCTGGGAACCGTTTTCTTCCTTCTTGTGCTTCTGGTGTGTCTGGTCACCCTGTTTTTCGGCCTGCCGGGCAACCTCCTGATCCTGGCAGCCTCCTGCCTGTACGGATACTTCACATCTTTCGGCGAGTTGACCGGCCGGATGCTCCTGGTGCTTGGCCTGCTCACGCTGACCGGGGAGGCTGTGGAATATGTGATGGGGATCGTCGGAGCGAAGCGATATGGCTCCTCCAACCGCGGGATCGTCTTTTCCATGGTGGGAGGGTTCGTGGGAGCCGTGATGGGTGCCCCCCTGTTTTTCGGATTCGGTGCGATTCTGGGGGCTCTGGCCGGGGCCTTTGCGGGAGCGGTCCTGGTGGAACTCGGCACCTACGGTCCCGAACAGTGGCGCAAGGCGGTCAAGAGCGGATACGGAAATTTTCTGGGGCGTATCGGGGGGATGATCATCAAGCTGGCCATCGGTACGGGGATGATCGTCTGGATCGCCCATCGTATTCTCAGCTGACCGTGGCGGCCATGCCTCCTCCTGTCACGCGACGAGACTGGGTGGTTTGTGAAGCGGATGATGCCTGCTGCCGGCGGCTTGCCCGTGACTTGGACCTGTCCCCGCTGGGGTCCCGGATCCTGTACAACCGTGGAATCCGCACCCTGGAAGATGCCGATCGATTCCTGAACGCCTCCCTCCATCACCTGAACCCTCCCTCGCTGTTTCCCGACATGGACAAGGCCGTGGATCGGATCCATCGGGCCTTGCTCGCCCGGGAGAAGATCCTCGTATACGGGGACTACGACGTGGACGGACTTACCGGTACGGCCGTCATGCTCCTGTTTTTACGCTCCCTGGGCCTGGACCCTCTCTGCCATGTTCCGGACCGTCTCCAGGAAGGGTATGGTTTTCACAAGGAGCTCCTCCCCGCGTTTCTGGAGCAGGGTGTCCGGCTGATCGTCACCGTGGATTGCGGAATTTCCGCCGTGGAAGCGGTTCAGGAAGCAAACCGGTTGGGCATTGATGTGATCGTCACGGATCATCACGAATGCAATACACGTCTGCCACCGGCCCTGGCCGTTCTCAACCCCAAGATCCCGGGAACCGGCTTCCCGTTCCGTGATCTGGCCGGCGTGGGGGTCGCCTTCTACCTGGTGATCGCACTGCGCACACGCCTCCGGGAGGAGGGGATGTGGCAGGATCTGCCGGAACCCAACCTGCTGGAGTATCTGGATCTGGTAACCCTGGGGACGTTGGCCGACATGGTTCCCCTGAAACAAGAGAACCGGATCTTCGTCAAGTACGGTCTCCAGGAGATCACCAAAGGCCGACGGCCGGGCATCCACATCCTCAAGCAGCAGGCGGGCATTCAGGGGGAGGTCCGTCATACCCGTCCCTTGATCTTCAGGATGATTCCCCGGATCAACGCGCCGGGCCGGCTGGGTTGTTCCGGAGTTTCCCTGGATATCCTTCTTTCCCAGGAGATGGACCAGGCCATGAAATGTTCCAAGGTGCTGGAGGGAAGGAACCGGGAAAGAAAGACGATCGAGAACCAGGTCCACCGGCAGGCGTTGGTCATGGCCCGTGAACAGGCGGGGAAGAACCGGGCGGTTCTCGTCCTGGCGGCCGATGGATGGCACCGGGGAATCCTGGGGATCGTTGCTTCCAGGATTGCCCGGGAGTTCCGGCGGCCCGCCGCTCTGGTTTCCTTCGAGGGAGACTTTGGAAAAGGATCCATTCGCAGCGTCGACACCCTGGAGATCCTGGATGCCGTCTCGGCATGTAAACCCCTGCTGGAGGAGTTCGGGGGGCACCGCATGGCAGCGGGTTTTTCCTTGAAGCGTGACAACCTGCCCGGTTTTCAAGACGCCCTGGAGAAGGCAGTCCATCGCAGGATTCAGCAGGAGAAGGAAACCCCTGCAGAACTCGTCCTGGACTCCTGGGTAAGCGATCCCGGGGAGATTGACGGACGGTTCTGGGAGGAACTGGAACGGATCGGTCCCTTCGGATATGGCAACGAAGAACCGGTTCTCGGGATGAGCGGCGTCCGGATCGTCAAGCAGGAGATCGTGGGCGGGAACCACCTGAAACTGCTTTTGGAGTCTGGTTCCGCCCGGTTTCCATCGATCGGGTTCGGGATGGGGGCGCAGGCGGCCGTCCTGGAAACGGGTCCCCTTCTTTGGGACGTGGCGTTTGTACCCCAGAAGGAAATCTGGAAGGGGCGAACGTCCACGACCTTCCGGATCGTAGACATCCAGCCCACCTGATTTTCCCCTTTCTATGCTATCATATAAATAGGGTCCAGAATTTGATTTCAGCCGTCAGCTGACGGCTTTCAGCGTTTGCCTCCCGCCATCGCCCCCTCCTTGCAGGAAGACGCAGAATTGGAGATTGCGAGCGAAGCGCGGCAACCCCCCGGCACCGAACAACTGAGGCACAATGAACTGAGGGTGCCGCATCGCCGTCAGCTCTCGTAATAATAAGATCTTCCGGGGTTTCGTCTCGGCCTTTGACTGCCCCTCGTAATATCCAGATGATACGTCAAAATGTTTGCGACGGCGAGTACTTAGATCCCCACCAAAAAGGTCCTGAAACCGTTCGTAGCGTGCCTGCTATGGGGGTCTGGGGCGGGGTTTCCTCTCGACTTTTTGGACGCGATGCGTTAAAATGAGAAAAATACAATACAGGAGGGAATGAGGTTGATGGGAACTGAGGATAGAGAGTTACGGGAGGGGTTTGAACGGTGGGTGGACGAGCGGATCCATGCTACCATCTCCAACCTGACCAGCCCGTTAGAAAAACGGATCCGCGCCTTGAAGCGACGGGTGGATAGTTTGAGAGACCGTTTTCAGACGCTTTCACATCACATGGATTCCATCCACACGAGACCCAAGGAGAACCGGAGCAACCGGAAAGCAGGAGGCGAGCCCCGCAAATAGTGTCCCACCCCCGGACCTCCCTCCATTTCTGGGTGCGCCGAACGAGAACCGAGCCAGGATCTTGTTTTCCTTCCGCGTACCCGAACCCCGGCCCCTGGACCCCTCGAGAGCGAAAGAATCCCACGGTTTTGTTAACATACATGTTTTTGAAATAATATCGGAAAACATGTATTTTATTCGCTGTGACCCGGATCAGAGCCTGAAACCGGCTGCTGCGGAGGCCTGGAACTTTTCTCGGCGCAGCCGGTCATAGTGTCTATGGATTAAAGTGTAAAAAGGGGAGCATCCGTGGTGCCAAAAAGAGCGTTGATCAGCATCGATTTGTTTGTGTGTTTGGTTTCGGTTTTCTTCCTGTTAAGCGGGTGCATCGGGGGGGCCGCGGACCCGACCGAACAGTTTCAATCATCCCCCGGGGACGGGCCGATGGTACACGTTGACCCGCTTACGGAGTACACGCCCGAGATCCCTTTTCCCAACGACATGGCCACGGTCATGGACGTCGCCTCCGCCACCGGGCGGAGGGTCAACACGCGTGTCTTTGCCCCCACAGTGTTCGAGGAGAACGTGCGGGACCATCTGGTGGAACTGGACGGTTTCGGCACCTTTCAGCCGATCTCCGTGGCGTTCACACGGGCTTTAGACCTCCATACCGTGAAGAGCAACGTCCTGGCTCCGGAGGATCGAAGCCAGAACAGCGTCCTGCTCCTGGATATGGGGAAAACAGTTCCCTACTGGGGCACCCGGCTCGTCCCCCTGGATACGGAGAACAACGCAAACTTCCCCATACATATCGCCGGGTTTCCCTTCCCCGAGAGAAACCGCCACTTTCCCCCGTACACCTACGGCAACTCCCCCGGCGGAGGGAAGGTCCTTGCCTTTTATGAAGGGGTGGAGACCGACGAGCAGCTGGTCTTCTCTCCGGACAACAAGGAAGACCTGGACGGCGACGGGGTTCCGGAAACGCTTACCTTTTATGAAAAGGAAACCGATACGCTGATCCTGCGCCCGGTAATTCCCCTGCGCCAGCAGACGGAGTACCTGGTGGTGATCACCAAGAAGGTCACCGGAAAAGAGGGAAATCCGGTCTGTTCCCCGTACCCCTACATCGCCCACGCCACCCAGATCCCCGTTCTAAAGCGGGCGCTTCCGATACTTTCCGAGGCACATGTGCAGGTGGAGGATATCGCTTTCTGCTGGTCCTTCACCACCCAGTCGATCACACCGGTCCTCGAGGCGGTGCGGGACGGGATGGATGAAACTGGACCGCTGGCCTTCATCCGACGCCAATTTCCGGCACGGCTGGACCGGGTGAGCAAGGTGGATGTCCCCTGGCTGGAGGAGGTGAGCAACCCCTATCTCCTGGACACGGAACTCCTGAACGCGATTCTCAACATCATCATCCCGCTGATACCGGAAATTCAGGGTGCGCCTCTGCACATGGATCATGTGGACTATTTTGTAATGGGGTCGTTCACGACCCCTAATTTCAGGGCCACCCACGACGAGATCTTTGATATCGACCTGAACCGAGGAACGGCCACGGTGGGTGTGGAGGAGGTTCCCTTTGTCCTGAGTGTTCCCAAGCCTACGGCAGAACATCAGCCCCCGTTCCCGGTAACCTTGTACTGTCATGGCAACCAGAGCATCCGGTTCGAGGCCATGGCCTCGGCAAACTACCTGGCCAAGCAGGGGATCGCGGTCATGGCCATCGACGCCGTTGGACACGGACCCATCGCAAACGGGGCGGAGTTGCCGGCCCTGCTGGCGGATGCCGGCCTGGACGAACAGGCCCAGCTTTCCATTCTCACGACCCTGGCCTTCCTCCTGAGGATTGAAGACCCCGGGGACACCCTGGAGGAGGTCATCGACTCCATCCTGTCCATCGGGTTCCTGAACGAGGTGCTGGAGAAGGGAAGGGGGGTGGACCTCAGCGGAGACGGTCTCCCGGACAACGGAGCCAACTTCTGGACCGCGGACACGTTCAAGACCCGGGACGTGGTCCGGCAGACGGTGATCGACCTGCTCTGGCTGCTCCGGATCCTGAAGGCCCTGACCCCGGAGGCCGTGCCGGCCCAGCCCGTGGAAAACCCGGGAGAACTGACCCCGGAAGAGGCGAACCGGTACCTGCTGGCGGGTGATTTCAACATGGACGGTGTCCTGGACGTCGGCGGTTCCGACAACCGCTACTATCAGTCCGGCATCTCCCTGGGGGGGATCGTGAGCAGCATCGTCCTGGGGGTGGAGCCCGGCATCACGGCGGGTGTGCCGGTAGTGCCAGGTGGCGGGTTGACCGATGTGATGCTCCGCAGCGATCTGAAAGATGTTATGTACCGGATCTACTACGAGGTGCTCGGCCCGGTGGTCATGGCAACCGCGGATGGAGAGGGAGAAGCAGGCACCGTGTCCTTGAGGTTTCAGAACAACCTGCGGCAGTTTCCGGCGGGCCGAATGCGTACGGAGGAGGGCGGCCGGATCTACGGGGTCAACCTGACCAACGGCGAGGACAAGTGGGTCGAGGTGCTGGACCGCGGAGAGTTCGTCATCGGTGTTGCGGCGGACGTGGGACAGACCATCCGTCTGACTTCCTACGGGGTCGACGGCACCCCCCTGGATCAGCGGGACCTGTCCGCCCCTTTCAAGGGGTTCGGACTGGACCGGAACACCCCGCGCCTGAGACGCTTCATCGGGCTGGCCCAGATCACCATGGATCCGGGCGATCCGATCAACTACGCACCGCACTGGTTTCTCGACCCGTTGAAGGGGGCTCCGCCCAAGAACATTTTTCAGCTCACCGACCCGGGGGATCTCACGGTTCCCATCAATAACCAGATCGCCCTGGCCAGGGCGGGAGGGCTCCTGGGAGATCTTCGATCTTCTCTGGGAACGGTGATGGAGCGGAACGGCAAGCTCATTGAACGTCAGGTTATGCTGGGGTACGACCCGACCGTGGACCCCGACAACCCGGACTATCCACAGGATCCCGGATATCAGCCGTTTCCTATGTTCGATGTGGACGATATCGACGAAAACAACTGGGACCACCCAAGCCCGGATTACTGGCCGTTCGGATGCACCGGAACCGCTTCCGAGTATTGTGCCCTGGTGGAAGAAGACCGGGTGAACCCGTTTGCGCCGATTACGCCGGTGGATACGGGCAGAGGGTTCTCCCTGATCCGTTTCCCCTTTGCTAAAAAACATGAGTTCTTCGGGATTCCCCGGGGACCGGAATATGCCATCTACACGGACTACGCCCAAAAACAGGCCGGATGCTTCCTCGGCGCGGAGGGCAAAATCTGGCAGTCCGAATGGGACTGCAAGATCGTTCGAACTGAGGATGATACCAAGTACGGCCCTGGATGCCCGGCCGACTGGCAGGAATAAGGGCGGGTTGAACAAGTCCAAGGAAAAAGGTTATCTGGAACGCCCCGTCTCAGGGCGCTGAATGCGTTTGTATGCCCGCGTCGTTCATGGTTTGAACCGGAAGGGGCGGAACGGAGCGCAGGAGACGTTATCAACCGACGGACCGCTGGACGCTGGACGCTGGAACCGCTGGAACCCGCAAGGAGGACACACGTTGAACAAGCACCGAGGCCCCCGTTCGTTTTGTACCGTTGGTCTGTTCGGTTTGTTTCTGGTCTGTTTCCTGGTCGGGATCACGGGCTGTATCAGCGGGGAGAAGGACGGGTTTCCCGTGGAAGAGGGGCTGATGCCTGTCCCCACAGAAGACCTTGACGGCACACGGATCAAGTTTGACCCGCTGGCGTCCCCCATGCCGGAGATTCCGTTTCCCAACGACATCGCAACGGTCATGGAGCCCGCCTCCCCTACCGGCAGGCGCTTGAACATCCGGATGCACGCACCCACCCTCCTGGAACAGGACGTGCGGAACAACATCAACGGGCTGGACGGGTTCGGAACCTTTTCACCGATCACCCTCTCCTTCGAGGAACCGCTGGACCTGCGTACGGTAAAGGCGGAGAACATCCGGCTGGTCAACATTGACCCGGGCTCCAAGAATTACGGCGAGGAGATCCCCATGGATTTGCGGCGGCACGCCCGGCCGGGGGGGCGGGCGGGGGCCCCGGTCGGGGGGGCCTTCCCCCTGATCATCGAGGGTACGGAGAACAGCGAACAGCACCCGGGCGAAGGTCTCATGGACTTCGGTTACTTCCACTTTGACTACCACTGGCATGTGAACAACCTGATGATGGAGGGGAACGAGGAGGACACGGACTGCAACGGCGTGCTGGACGCCGGCGAGGACCGGGACTTCGACGGGGTCCTGGACCACCCCAACATCTCCTACGCCGCCTGTTACAACCGGGCGTGTTTCTCCAGGGATGCGGACGGGGAATGGCGTTCTCCACACCCGGACGTGTGCCCCGATCCGGATGAGGCCCCCTTCAACGAATGGGACGAGAACGCCCCGGAAACGGTCCTGGACAACAAGCTGGTCACCAACTTCGAGTTCGAGACCAACACCCTGACCCTCCGGCCCCTGGTGGCCCTGGACCAGAGGACGACGTATGCCGTGGCACTCACCCGAAACGTTCGCGATATCCACGGAAACCCGGTCCGCTCGCCGTTCCCATACATCAACCACGCCGCCCAGACCCGGCAACTTTCGGCCCTGGGCAACATCCTCCCCTCCCTGCCGGAGCACCCTCTGGCCCTGCAGGATCTGGCCTTCTCCTGGTGCTTTACCACCCAGACGATCACCCAGACCATGGAGGTAATACGGGACGGACTGAAGGGCAGGGGTTCCATGGGGTATCTGGCCGAACAGTTCCCGCCCGTTCTGGACAGCGTGCTGGATCACGGGGTGTGCGAACTGGGGGACTGCGCGGCAGATGGGGTCCTGGAAAACACCTACATCTTCCGTCCCGCAGCCATGGAACAGCTCTTCTCCATCGTCATGACCGCCATGACCTTTTCCTGGATCAACATGGCGGACCTTCTCCCCATGATCGATACGCTGATCAGCACCAACCTCGACTACGTGGATTACTTCGTGGTGGGTGAGTTCACGGTGCCCAACTTCCTGGACGATCCGGACAGTCACTTCGACATCGATCTAAACACGGGCAGGGCCCGCGTGAAGCCGGAAAGCGTACCATTCTGGCTCACCGTTCCCAAGAAACGAGAAGACCTGGAAGGTCCCGTACCCTCCTGGTACCCGGAGCCGCCTTTCCCGGTGTCCTTTTACGGGCACGGATATTCCGGATCCAAGATGGAGGCCATGGGGTTTACCTGTCACCTGGCGCGGTTCGGACTGGCCACCATTGCCATAGACGAGACCGGACACGGCCCCGCCGGCGAGTTGGCGGACTTGGTCAACGTACTGGACGAACTGGCAGAGATCAACGGGGAGCAGATGGGCCTGGACGAAATTCTGGACATGCTGGGGCCCCTGAAAGGACTGGTTCTTAACATGCTTGCGGATATCGTGGTGCAGTACGATCCCGACAGCGAGAATACCGGAGATCTGTATGACTACTGCACCCAGGAATGGTGGAACGAAGACCCGGCGGCCACCAACTGCAAGGAGCCCGGGGAGTGCCCGGCCAAGTGCATGGTGGTCCGGTTTGCCGATACGCCGCTCTTCAAGGGAGCCTTTCTATCCGGCCGGGCCATCGATCAGACAGGGGACGGTGTTCCGGATTCCGGCGTGGACTTCTGGACAGCCAGAAGCTTCCATACGAGGGACATCGTCCGGCAGGCAGTGGTGGACTACATGCAGTTACTGCGCGTCCTGCAGGCGTTTGACGGGGAACGTACATGGCCGTTTGACCTGAACGGGGACGGCGTTCCTGAGAAGGCCGGGGATTTTAACGCGGACGGAGTCCCGGATATCGGTGGCGTCTGTGTGCCCGATTATTCGGCCTGTAGTCCCGAAGATACGGCCTGTGTGCCCGACCTGAGGGCCTGTACAAGTATTGATGACCCGGACGACCCGAACCGCCAGAACTACACCGGTATGGGACAGTCCATGGGAGCCTTTATCGTCTCCCTGCTCCAGGCCGTGGAACCGTCCATGACGGCCATCGCCCCGATTTCCGGCGGAGCGGGCCTCATGGATATCGGTATGCGCACCAGCAACGAGGGAGTACGGGAAGCGGTGTACCTGGAGGTCCTGGGCCCCATGATCATCGGCGGTCTCAAACGGGATGTTTGCAAGAAATGGACTTACTACGAAGTGTGTCACGATGACGGCTCCTTCGACGGAATCCAGGAAGGGGACTGGATCCTGGCCTTCGATGCCCTGGACGGAAACCTGGAGAAGATCTGGCCCATCAGCGTGATCCCCGCCCTGAAGGCGGGCGACCGGGTGGTGGTTCGCAACATGGTCAACGGGGAGGAGTCGGTGGGTGGTGTCGTTGTCTTCGGGCAGGACAACGGTGAGGACATGCCCGGATTCCGGATAAATATCCCGGCCGATGTAGGGGATCAGCTCACGATTGAGTTTTTCGACGGGCAGACCCAGGCGAAAATCTGGCAGACCGAGGTCACGAGCATCGGCAAAGGTTACGGATACCAGCGTAACTCCCCGGACCTGAGACGAATGATGGGGCTCTCCCAGATGATCCTGGACCCGGCGGACCCGGCCAACTGGGCGCCGCACTACTTCCATGATCCACTGCCGGGCATGAAGCCCCAGCCCGCCCTGATCAACCACACCCTGGGGGACATGAAGGTGCCCATCGGTACGGGAATGACCCTGGCGCGGGCCGCCCGGATCCTGGATTACAAGCAGCCGGTGGATGTGTATGCCGGGGACACCGAGAATCAGATGATGGTGAAGCACTGGCTGCCCGAGGCGATCCCGCGCATCCACCGCTTTGCAGACCAGGGTCTCGGGGATTACTTCGATCCGGACAACCTGGGATCCAACGACAGCGGTGACGGGGAGCGGGACTACGACGATGACTGTTTCCGCGACAAGTACCCGGCGCCCTCCTACCCCGGTAACGAGTGTGAACTCCACGTGCTCAACGAGCCCCACCTGATGGACAACCCGGCCTATGAGCAGGCCGGCGTGGGCGGCAGTTATGACACGAAACATTTCAGAAAGACATTTACCACGCCCGGCCTGGAGGATCGGAACGGAGGCACGGGCCAGATGTCCGGAATGCGGCTCCCCAATATCATGGTGTATGACTTTGCCATGGTTACGGAGGACCGGCACGGCATCTTCCTGAGCGCGCCCACCAAGCCGTTCAACCTGGACCAGTACATGATCTACCTGATCGGGAGGTACTTCCAGACCCGGGGGGGTGAACTGCTGGGAAGCAAGAAATCGGACAACGCCCCCTGCCTGGAAAACCAGAAAGACGAGAACGGCGACCCCGTGAACCCGTGCTGGTTCTGGGAGGGGATGCCCTAAAGAAGAGTGGGAGAATAGGGGGGAATAGAAACAGAAGCGGCTGGTCTCTCTTCGTGTACCACGAGGAAGGGCCAGCCGCTTTTTTTCTTTCTGTGGAGCTCTTACCAGAGCAGGGTGAGCCGGGTCTGCACCTTGTCGATATCGTCCATCCGGTTGCCTTCCGCGTCCTGGAACACGTTCCCCGGAAAGAAGTGCGCGTACTGGAGCCCCAGGACCAGGTCCAGGTATTTCCAGTCAAAGGTGTACGACACGCCGAAATCGACCTCCACGCCGTAAAAGTAGTTGGTGGAGGGGGCGCCCAGCGGGTTGTAGAGGCCGTAGCCTCCGCCGTAATAGTAGTCGATGATCGGGTCCACGTATTTCGTGGCGGTCCGGGCCCACAGGACGCCCAGCATGGTCTCCAGGTGTTCCATGGGGTACACCCGGAGGATGGGGTTCACGTAGAAGGCGTTGGTGACCGAGCCGTTGTACGGGAGCAGGTCGGTTCCCAGGGTTCGGACCGGTCCTGCCTCACCCAGGCCCAGGGTGGCGTTCACCGCGGACGCATCGGAGATGTTGGCCAGCAGGTCCTCGAACAGGATCATGCCCACGTTGTAGTCCGGATGAAACTTGAAGTTGCGCACCTCGTCGTCGAACGGGTTGGAATCCCCGGAGGCGTATCCCAGGTTGAGAAAGTCCAGGGAGAACCATTTCTTGTATTTCACGCCCCCCTTGAGGATCCATCCCAGCTGAGTCACGGTGCTCACAGGGAACGGGTTTCCCGGGTCGGCCACAATCTTGGAAACCAGAAAATTCGTTTCCCCGGTGACTCCTGCGATTTCACCTTCAAAGTACAACTCCCATCCGTTCCAACTGCGGGGATTCAGGGTGAGGTTCCCGTACAGGTCAAAGACCCATACCTCCAGGTATTCTTCCGGGGGTTTATTGTCGGCCGGCAGCAGGACATCCTGGTGCTCCATGTGCCGCCAGGCGGCGTAAAACCCCCCTTTGAAGGGAGCCGTGTTTTCGTAATCCGTGGTATCCACCTGGATGGCGCCTACAAATTGATATGCCGTATCGTTCTCGGGCGTTTCGTAAAGTTTGATCACGTTTTCACTGGTGGATGCACGGGGCAGCACCGACTTGTCCGGGGCCAGCTTGATGGTGCTGTCCCTCGCCACGTTCCAATCATAACCAAAGGCGAGGGTGACCGGGTCCTTTTCCGGTTTCTCGCCTGAGGCGATCCAGGAGAAGATCGAATAGGGCTTGGTGCCGAACAGGACCCGATCCACACAATCCCCGTAGTAGGCGTCGCCCCAGTCGTTGCGGAACCCGTTCCCGTTGTTCACGATCATGCCCAGGCCCCAGTCGCTTCCCTGCCGTCCCACCCGGAGCACGCCCACGGGGGAGTCCCAGGCGCCCCAGAACCGCTTGAAGTGGTAGTCCATGAAGTTGCTCATGCTGAACCCGTCATGGTCGTTCCAGCGCTGTTCCCGCTGGGCAAACCACATGTACTCCCTGCCGTCCGTGTTGCCGCCAAGCATGCCCGTGATCAGGTCGATCTGCAGGTTGATGGTGAACTTCTTGAACAGCGTGGCCTTGGGGTTCAGGCGAAGGCGGTGCTCGGT
>CAYTRL010000099.1:0-15605 GCA_964439795.1 uncultured Thermodesulfobacteriota bacterium | reverse complement strand
CCTGGGGGGGGGCGAAGGGGATATGGACGAGTCCATGGAACTGCCTCCGCTGAAAAGCGAGGGGCAGAAAGAGCCCGCGCAGAGCCCGGGTCTCCGCTTGAAGACCCAGCCGTCCTCTTCGGACCGGTCGCCGTATAGCGGCCGGGCCAAGGCCGTACCCGAACCGTCCGGTTCACCGCCCCTGTCCCCGATTATCCTGTCCCGGCCCGCGGCAAAGGATGGTCCGGAGAAACTCCCCTTGAAGCCCGTTTCAACGGACAGGGCGGATGAAAGACCGGAAGATGCCACCACCGTGGGGAAACTGCCGGCTGATCTGAAGCCTCTTTCGCCCGTGGAAGCCCCGGGCCGGGGTTTGAAGATGTCACCGGCCGGTCGCAAGGCGGCTCCCGGACCTTTTGCCGCCCCCGAGATTCCCCTGCTGGCCGAGGATCAGAAAGGCCCCATGGCGTTCGGTGAGGATTCACCGCGCAAGGCCCTGACCCTGAAACCGGCGAGCGCGTCTTCCCCGGCGTCCGGCGGCGGCGATGCGGGTGTCTATACTCTGGGCACCCTGAACGTCATGGATCAAACGTCCGGGTCGGACATGGATGAAAAGCTCATCGCGATCTACGAGAAGTATTACAAGGACCGGAAGTGATCCGCGCGGGATGTCCCTCCACACCCCGGTCTCTTTGACGCGGGCCCCCGGGGGGAGAACCCTTACTCTTCCGAGAACCCTTACTCTTCCGAGAACCCCTCCTCTTCAGGAAGCTTTACGGCTCTATCACCAGCGATGTTCCTGGGCGTAGCAGGCCAGGCATCCGCCCGTGCAAATCGACCTCCGGGGGATCTTCCAGAGCAGCATGCGCTCCGGGACGAGACAGAGGCACCCGTTCCGGGCCGCTACCGGCTTCGCCGGCTCCTCCAGGGGGAGGCCCGTGATCCAGGCAAAATCAAAGCAGGCTCCGGGGGGAACTTCCTCCGCCAGGAGATCGCAGGCACAGGTGCGCACGTCCAGGCCCTTCCGGATCCAATCACGAAGGCGTTTCCCGATCTCTCTCCGGTCCAGGGGTAGACTTTTCAGCTTTCGGTATCGGGTGCGGGGGAGGATCTTGATCCGGTAACGGTCGAACGCGATCAGGGAGACGCGAACGCGCAGAATGCCGAGTTTCCGTGCGTCGGCAAGGATCCCGTCCATGCGATCCGTGTTGGTGAGGGTTCGGCTTCCCTCCTGCCAGGACTGCAGGGGGTCGATACGCAGACAGATCCGATCCGGCGTGATGAGGCCGCTGTCCAGGAGGCGGCCCAGGTGGTCCAGGGCTTCCCCTGTGGACTCGATTCCGGGCTCCGCCACGGTCCCGCCCAGACCCGTGACGGTCGCCTGGAGCGCCGCCGGGATCCGCTGTTCCCTGAGGGTCCGCAGGAGAGGGAGCAGCAGCGGGTTGTGGAGGAAACGGCGGGGAGAGTGGGTCCAGAGGTGAACGCCCAGGATCTCGCGTCCCCGCGTCCGTTCCTCATGAATACGATCCGCGAGCAGCCGGGACTCACCCGGTTCCACGATGTCGGACATCCTCGGTCCGTCCACGACCAGGGGCTTCATGGCTTCATCGGCTTCCTTTTCCAATAAGGGCGGAAAATTGATTTTCTCCATGAAAGACCCTATGTTGTCAATGAGGTTCGCACGTGCACCGACTGCGGAACAGGCCCTTTGCTCCGGGAAGGAACGAGAATGAAACGGTTTATCGAAGACGGCCATGACGCCGGAACGTTTGACGTCTTGATCATCGGGGGGGGGATCACCGGAGCCGCGGTGGCATACGAGGCGGCGAGCAAAGGTCTGCGGGTCGCCTTGCTGGAAAAGAAGGATTTCGGCTGGGCCACGTCGGCAGCCACCTCCAAGTTGATCCACGGAGGGTTACGATACCTGCAGAACATGGAGTTCGGCCTGGTGAGGGAATCCTTGCGGGAGCGTAGGATCCTGCTGAACATCGCGCCGAACCTGCTTTACCCCATCCCGTTTCTGGTCCCCGCTTACCGTGACCCCAAACGGAACAAGTGGCTGCTCCGGGCGGGTCTGACCCTGTACGACATGCTGGCCTTCGACAAGGGGTGGACCTGGGACCCGTCCAAGAAGATCCGGCATCACACCTGGGTTTCCCGGGAAAAAATCCTGGAGATGGAACCCGATGTCCGGGAGAAGGGGATGAACGGAGGCAGCATCTACTACGACTGCCAGAGCATATACCCGGAACGCCTGACCCTGGCCTTTGTCAAGTCCGCGGTAAAGTGCGGCGCGGTCACGGCCAACTATGCGGAGGTCAAGGGGTTCATGGTCTCCGGGGACCGGCGGGTGGAGGGGGTCGAGGTGGAGGATCGGCTCACCGGCCGGACCCTGGAGGTTCGGGGGCGGCTGGTGGTCAACTGCGGGGGGCCCTGGGCGGACATCGTGCTGAAGATGGCCGACCGAGGAAACAACCAGCACCAGATCAAGCGCAGCGAGGGCATTCATATCATTACCCGGAAGCTGCGCAGCCGGCAGGCGGTTGTCATGTGGACGCCCGCGGGCAGGCATTTTTTCATGATCCCATGGCGGGGGCTGCAGCTCATAGGCACCACGGACAAGGAGTACGTGGGGGATCCGGATGCCTATCGCGTCTCCCGCAGAAGCATCGAAGAACTCGTCCGGGAAACCAACGATTCCATCGGGGACGGGGACTTGAAGGTCGAGGATGTGGTGTTTGCTTTCGGAGGATTACGGCCCCTGGTGGATGAGCAGACAGAAGGGACCTACGAATCGTCCCGGAAGTATGAGATCTATGACAATGCCGACAACGGGGTTCACGGGCTCGTGACGGTGGAGGGGGGCAAGTACACCACCAGCCGGCACCTGGCCCTGAACGTGGTGAAGCTTGTGGAGAAGAAGCTGGGGGTGCCCGGCAAACGTTCCCGGACACACAAGGAGTTTCTGGCAGGATGTGAGATCCGGAACATGGAACAGTTCCTGGAGAAGATGAACGATGAGTTCCGGGATTTCAGCGAAGCCACAAGAGGTTATGTGGGCAGGAATTACGGGACGGAAAGCCGGGAGGTTTTTGAGCTGGCCCGCAAAGACGAAAGCCTGGCCGAGGTGTTGAACCCCGAAGGGCAGATCCTGGCCGCGGCGACCTACGCGGTGCATGCGGAGTCGGCCAGAACCCTGAACGACATCCTTTTCCGCAGGACAGGCCTGGGCAACGTGGGCCACCCGGGAGGGGACACCCTCCGGAAGGTGGCGGAGCTGGCCTCCCGGGAACTGGGTTGGGACGAGCCGAGGCGGCAGGCGGAGATGGACGCGGCGGAAGAGGCCCTGCGGATACCGTTGGAATAACTCCGTAACCCCCCGTTTACACACACCCTGAAGCCTGGATCTTACGTCCGGGCATGCGAGTGGATTCAAGGGCGTGTTCCGGATTTGATCCGGGATCAACCGGGACGGGTTCGCAGACAGGGGCGGATGATCGTTTAACGGATCAGGCGGGGTCAGCCAGCTCCTGGATGGTATTCAGGAGCTTGTCCAGATTGAACGGCTTCTGGATCAGCTTGTAGTGCGGGTAATTGCTCAGTTCCTGATGGAGTTTCTTTTCCGTTTCCGCTTCATCCAGCCAGGCGCTCAGGTAGATCACCTTGATGGACGGATGGTTGTTGCGGATGCGGGAGACGATGGAGATGCCGTTTTCCATGGGCATCATGATGTCGGTAATGATCAACTGGGGCTGAAAATCCTCGAAGGTCTGGTAGGCGGCGACACCGTCCTCCGCCAGGCGGACTTCGTAGTTGTTTCCTTCCAGGAAATTTTTCAACAGGACACGAATGGCGTACTCATCATCCACCACCAGGATTTTTTTGACCATACCCACGCTTTCCGTGTTCGTCGAGAACAAGAGATATTCCCGGATTCCGTCGGGAAGGCTCCTTCGGTGATGGTTTGTGCCGCGGTTCCCGGGGAATTTGTGTAACCAGCGAAATACTATAAGAGAACGGAACAAGATGTCAATTCCGAAAGGTGCCGGGGAGAAGTTTTTTCCGGAAAAGGAAAGCCCGGGCCCGGGGGGAAGACAGGGCGGGGCTGACGGCACCGGGCGGAAGATCATGGAAGGTCCAGGCCCAGGGGGAAGAAGGGCGGGGCTGACGGCACCGGGCCGGAGATCATGGAAGGCTCAGGCCTAGGGGGATCGAGGGATGAAACGAAGAGGAAAACAGGCGGGACGGAAACGCGGTGGCGGGCAAGCGGAAAACGCAGCGGAGAAGGGTTCGTACGGGGGGTTCAGAGAATGGGTGATGCGGCAGGACCCGAACGCTTCCGAGGGGCGACTGACGGCGGGCCAGGAAACGGCAGGGGGGACCCCCGCCAGGAGAAAGGCCTGGTTGCGACGGATCTGGAAAGAGGGAAATCGCGGGGAGAAGGAAAGCGCGCTCTGGGTTTTTTCGCGTCTTCAACCCGCGGATGCGGTCCCCTTTTTCCGGGAAGTGATGGCATCGGGGGAGACCCGGCTTTGGGAAAAGAAACGCGTACGGGACCTTCTGTGTGAGATCGATCCGGAGGCGGATGTGGGGGAAGATACCGCGCATCTGGACGCGGCCTGGTTCTGTGTGGAGAACACCACCCGTGCCGGGAAAGACGGTGACGGGGCCCACGGGGGGGAAAGCCCGGAGATGATGGCTTCCTTTTTCGCCCTTCCGCGGGTGCTCCAGGGCGCCGTGGCCGTGGAACTTCTGGAACGGGACCCCGATCGGGCGATCCCTTTCCTGGAACGGGCCCTGGAGGAGAAGGAGCCGCTCTGGGAAGAGGTCCTGGTACCCTTGGCGGAGACCCCCCACAAGGGAGCCGCGGCACTGATCCGAAACGGCTACCGACGGACCGACGACAAGCCCCTCCGGAAAAAGATGAAGAAGCTGAACCACAAGCGGCGCGCGCGGGGGATGCCCACCTTTCCGCTGGAAGGGGACGAGGACCGCAGGGTGATCTGGGCCCCCCCGACACCGGTCCGGCCGACGGGGCTCCTGTCCATCACCGACAGCCCGGACTCGAGGATGGTCTGGGTTCTGCGGCAAAATATCCGCCGGGGCATGCTGGTTTTTACGGGATGGCTGCATGATCGTCAGGGAATGCGGAATTTCCTTGCCCTGGAACTGTCCAGGACGGAGGCGGAGAAGTACCGTGAATCGGTCCTCCAGAACCCGGATCTTCCGGTGGTGGAGGCGGATCCGGGGTATTGTGCCTATCTTCTGGATGAGGCCTATAAACGGGGGGCGCCCGTGGAGGGGGAGGCAGAGGCGTACCGGAACGTTCGTATGCTGCTGAAAGAGCTGCTTCCCCCCGGGGGAGAGGTCCCTTCGCATCCGATCCACGGGGTGTTCACGACCGTGGAAGGGGGGGGGGAGACGGGCATGCTGTCGTCGAAGAATGAGGGGCTCCTGGAGCACCCGCTCCTGAAGAATTGGAGGCTGGAGCGGACTCGGTTGGAGGCGTACCGTGAAAGGCTGGAAGAGATCCGGAACAGCCGCATCATCCTGCAGCCGATGCAGAAACGGGAGCGAACCGAATCCTTTTATCGTGAGGTGGCGGCGGCGGTTTTTTCCGTGCCGGAAGACCGGCAGTGCTGGAAGGGCCGTGTGGAGGATACTGCATGGGTCCTGTACCAGAACGGAGAGGAAGATGTGGCAAGGCGCCTGGCCGGGATCGGGCGGGACCTGGGGGACCCGGAAAAGGAGGCCTTGCACGACCCCTTTTTCACGGCTCTGGTCAGGAAGACCATGGAGGAATGGATCCAGCAGAGCAAATCCGTGGAGAACCAGACGCCTTCCCTGATCGTCAAGCCGTCCTGACCGGGAACGGTGTTATTCCGTCTTTTCTTCCGGGGCAGCGGCCGTCTCTTTTTTCACTTCAGCCTTTTTCTTGCCGGCGACGCACAGGCGCAGCTTTCGCTGGTTGTGCTTGAGCCTCTTCCTGATTTTCCGAACCCGTTCGCGGGGAACGGCTTGCTCGCCACCGTCATGGGCCTTCTTCAGGCTTGTTTTTAGCCTTTTGATCCGTTTTTCCAAAACCGCTTCCGTAACCATGATTTCATTTCCTTTTCCGGTGGGGAACGGGACGTGCCGTGTCGAGCCCGGCAGCCATCAGGGAGCGTCCGGTTGCGTTCCGTCCTCAGAGGATGGGTGAAAGACCCGTTCCCGAAGAAAGGGGGGGATGTAGATCTCTTCCAGATTGAACTTTTTCAACTCGTGTGACAGGACTTGGATTTTTTCGTGCACCGGTCGTTTACGATCGATGTAGATATGCGCTTCCCCCTTGATCGTGCAGATACCGTCCTGGATTCGAAACTCGAACGCCTTCATGTCCTCGTAGTGGACATGAACGGACAGCCGCTCGGCCACCTGTTCCAAAGCCTGCAGGATCTCTTCCTCGCGGTACTTCTGGCCTTTTTTCTGTGTCTGGTCCATATGTCTTCCCGCTGAAAATTCTTTTCCATAGCATTCAGAAACCGGACGAAAAAGTCAAGGGGCGGAGCGGTTTCACTCCTGTGTTTCTTGCATTTCCAGCGTGTACGGGCCACAATGAAAAGGAGAAAACCGGTTGAGTGAAACAGAGGAACACATGAAAAAGAAGCAGAACCTGGAACAAGATGAACTCGATCGAGGCATGATCGAGATCGATAACCTCTACAAGCGCATGCTGGAGCACGGGAAGGGGCCGAAAGGACAGCGTTGGGGTATCCATCCGGAGGTGAAATCCAAGCTGCATAAGCGGATCCTTCATGAGATCGAATCCCTCCGGGAAGCCCAGAGGAACACCGAGTTCGGATCCGTGAAATACCGCGAGATCGACTGCAGGATCCGTCGGCGGGTACTGAAAGAGATTCAGATCATCATCGATGCCTATGTGATTGCACAACAGCAGCGAAGGGTCCGGGAGTGGGAATCCATGTACGGAGACATCGAACATTACCGGAGGGAGTTCTATTATTTCCGCATGGATTCCGATTACGAGGACCAGGAGAAGACGCTCCTGGACTACAAGATCATCGAGGAATGACGGAAAAGCATGTACTCCCGGTTTGCCCACATCCTCCTACGGAAGTTTCTCCGTGGCATCCCGCAGTTCCCTCAGCGAAGCAACCACATCTTCCGGTTTCATGGCGGGCGGGCGGCAGGGTGCCCCGGAGGGCGGTTCCCCGGTAACCTCTGACGGTTCCTTCTGCCCGGGAACGTGCAGGATCCGGACGCGGGGGCCCCGCGGCGCCCAGAGGAGTGGATCCGTGGGGCCGAACAGGGCCAGCGTTGGAACGCCGAGAGATGCGGCGAGATGCGTGATGCCCGAGTCATTTCCCAGGTAGAGAGAGCTTTCGGCAAGGCTGTGGGAAACCTCTTCCAGGGAACGGTCCTTTTGGACCGTGAACCGTGCTCCTGAGGCGGATTGCCAGAAAGGCCGCTGATCTTCTTCCGCCGGTCCAAGCAGGATACGGACCGGCATCTTTCCCTCGCACAGGACGCTTTCCGCCACGGTGCGATAATGTCCTGCCGGCCAGTTCTTTCCCGGCGACCCGCTTCCCGGGTGGATGATGAACCCCTGTCCCCGGCCATGGAAAGGGGCCCAGCGGCGGATGGCAGGCCATGGTGACGGATCCTGGCCGTCGCAGGGGTTTGTAATGCCTGAGGATGCAAGCGTGTTCAAATAGAATTCGGAGACGTGTCCCGGAAACCGGTCGTGGCGGTGAAACGGGAACACGCGGGCCCTGCCGGGAAAGGCTTCGCAGAGGTTTTTTTTCCAGCGGCCCTCCCGGTCGCCGAACCAGGAAACAATGAGGTCATAACCGTCCAGGAACCGGAAAAGACGCTGGTGATCGGAAAGCCGCTGCATGAACCCCTGATGGAGGGAGAGGTTCTCCAGGGAAAAGGACTGGTCCACCGCAACGGTTTCTTCCACAAGCGGCAACCACACGGGGTTCCCGACAAGGTGAATCCGGCTTTCCGGAAAGCAGGATCGGAGGCGCATGAGCGCGGGCAGGGCCAGCACGAAATCTCCAAGGGCGCCGCTCAGGATCACGCAGATCATCACTGTTTTCTTTCCGTTTCATTCCGGGAGGAGAAGCGCCCGAAGTTCATACAGATCCTGCACGATCCTGTCCGCACCCTCCAGATCTGCCGCGGGCAGGGAGGTGGTCAGGGCCACACAGCAAAGACCCGCTTCCCGGGCGGACTGGATGCCGAAAGGGGCGTTTTCGATGACCAGGGCTTCCCGGGGAAGGATACGGAGGGCGTTCACCGCCCTGAGATAAGGTTCCGGGTCCGGCTTGCCCCAGCAGACCAGGTCTCCGGACACCACGGTGTCGAAACATTCGAACAGGTCCGTCGAGAGGTTGTTCCTGGCCTCCGCCATGGAGGTCCCGGTGACCAGAGCCAGTTTTTTTCCACTCCGGGAAAGGTCCGAGATCAGTTCTTCGGCACCAGGAAAGAGCGCGGGGCGAGGCAGAGATTTGAACAGGGCCTCTTTCTCCATGAGCAGATCCGACATCTGCTGTCGGGGAAGGGAAAGACCGTTCCGGGTCGTGAAACTTTCCAGGGTAACCATCCCCCGTTCCCCCTCCCGCTGAAGGATTTCGTGATGGGAGACCGAGATGCCCACCTTTTCAAAGATGCGGCACCATGCCACGCAGTGGTTCGGCATGCTGTCGGTAATGACGCCGTCCATGTCAAACAGAAATGCTTCAAAGTTCTGAAAATTCAACGGGTTCATCCCTTCCTCCCTTTTCCGGGTGTCGCTGCTTGCTCCAGGACCCGGCGGGTCCTTCTCGAGAATTATAGTACGGATCCTTGCCTGGATAAATCCGGTTGGGTACATTGGTAGGCCGATGGGAAGCGGATCCATACAACCGAGCGCGGCAGGGAAGACATGACGGAACGGGTGGCCTTCACCAACTCGCTGGGGCAACGGCTGGCGGGACTTCTGTACCGATCCCGTTCGTCCGATGCGCCCCTTGGCCCCACCGTGATTCTGTGCCACGGCATGATGTCCGCCAAAGAGGGAAGAAAGCAGGTCCTGTTTTCCGAGGCCCTGGAAGGCTGCGGGTTTTCGGTCCTCCGGTTCGATTTTTCCTTTTGCGGGGAATCCGGGGGGAACTTCCCGGAAATCACCTTCACCCAGGAGGTGGATGATCTGGCCAGCGCAGTGCGCTGGGTGAGGGAGCGAGGCGGGGGGCCGGTGGGGTTGCTCGGGTCGAGCATGGGCGGGGCGGTGGCCGTCCTGTACAGTAGCGGAGACCCCGGCATCCGGGCCCTGGTCACCCTGGCGGCCGTGGCCTTTCCTCAGCGGCTGGTGGAGCGCATGGAAGCGCTGAAGAGCAAGATGGAGGAATGGAAGGAGGAGGGCCACCTGTTCGGGGCGGAGGGTGAAGTGGGGGATGCCTTTTTTCAGGATGCCTTGATCCAGGATGTTCCCGGTGCGATCCGGAAGCTTTCCGCTCCGGTCCTGGTCCTGCACGGCGGCCGGGACGAAGTGGTATCCGTCGATGATGCCTACGTGCTCCATGAAAATGCCCGAGAACCGAAACGCATGAAGATTTTTCCGGAGGCGGATCACCGGTTCATCCGGTCCGAGGACCTGGAAGGGGCCGTTGCCGAGATCACCGGCTGGTTCCGTTCCTACCTGGTCTCGGGTGAGCCGCAAAGCCCGTAACGTCCCGGCAGTCAACCACGCCCTGTATTCCTGTGCGGCACGGAAGGGGTTGAGACCGGATATCAATCAATAGACTCACGGTGGAACTGGATGAGGAGATGAACGTTGGAAGGATCCTTTTCCTATAAGGGAACCAGCCTGATCTGTGATCCCCTGTATGGATACATTCAATACACGACCCACCAGGAGGACGCCGGGGACGAAGTCACCGAGCGGGATATCCTGGATCATCCGTGGGTCCAGAGACTGCGAAGGATCCATCAGGTTCAAAGTGCCTTCTGGGTCTACCCGTCCGCGGAGCACAGCCGGTTCCAGCACTCCCTGGGTGTGATGTTCATGGCCGGCCGGTTTGCCAGGCAGCTTTACCCCACCCTGAAAAAGATCTATCCCGATGCACCGTCTCTTCCCTGTGTGGAGGAGATGCTCCGTATGACCGGTCTGCTGCATGACCTGGGGCATGGGCCGTTCAGCCATTTTTTCGACACGCACTTTCTCGACCAGTTCGGCATCACACACGAGGACATCAGCCAGGCCATCATCCTGCAGAAGCTGGCTCCCCTGATCCGCAAACTTCGGCGCAGCCCCAGTGGCGATTTCCTGCCGGGGGAGACCCTGGACCCCCGTCACGTGGCGTTCCTGGTGAAGGGGCCTGCCGGTCAGGAGCGGGATTCGGTCCCGGACTGGGTCCTGGCCCTCAGCGCGGTCTTCTCCGGTATCTACACCGCGGATAACCTGGACTATGTCCTGCGCGACTCCTACATGGCCGGCGTTTCCACAGACCTGGTGGACGTGGACCGTCTGATCTATTACACCTTTCTGTCTTCGGAGGGGATGACCCTGCACCAGGCCGGGGTCTCGGCGCTGGTCAGGTTTCTGAACGCCAAGATCTACCTGTACATGAACATGTATTTCCATCGGACCACCCGAGCCATCGACCTGAACCTGAAGGAGATCTTTCGACCCACGCTCGATCTGCTCTTTCCGCACAACCCGGTCAAGCATCTGGACGCCTATCAGAAAATGACCGAGTGGTTTCTCCTGGAAGAGGTAAACCAGTGGGCCCACCAGACGGACGATCCGGAACGGAACAAGCTTGGGAAGAAATGGAAACGTATCCTTAACCGGAATCCACGCTGGAAACGGGCCTACGAGTACACCTTCTCCCTGTCGGATTACGACGACCCGAAGATCTTCGGGATGGTTCAGGACGCGAAACTGCTGGAGAAGAAGCTGCGAGCCAACCTTCCCCGGCCGTTGCGGGGCATCCAGTTCCGTGTGGACTTGGCCCACCTGGATCCCCGCCCCATCAACCCGCTGCGGATGGGAGACGTGCAGATCTACATCTTCAACGAATCCAGCAACCGGGTGGAGACGGAAATCCTCAAGGAGCTGTTCCGGTTTATACCGGTCCGTGTCACGCAGTGCAGGATCTTTACCCTGAGCCATGAGTACGACCGGGAGATCGCCGCGGCCTTTCACAGGATCTTCCAGCTGGCCCCCTCCGCCACCTTGACAACGAACATCTGAGGGAAGTCCCAACCATCGGAAAGAAAGCGTAAAAACCTGTTTCAAGAAACCATCCACGTTATGCGCGAAGCAGGCGGCAATGTTTGAGAGAAGCGTCCCCCCCTTTGGGGCACGAAGAACGAATGTATTTCCACAAAGACCGCAACAGAAGATGAACAGGAAAAATCCGTTTGGGAACGCCTGTCGCCCGGGAAGGAAGGTGCGACCGGGCGACTTGGTCGGGAGAGGGAGAGTCTCATGAAGATTCACGACAAGCTGTACGGGTACATTTGGAACGATTATCGAGCTAACAACTGCAACTCCTTTGTTGTGCAGACCGGCCGGGAGACCTGGCTTGTGGATCCCGGACACACGGCGTTTCTCCCCCGGCTTATCCAGTCCATGGAGGAGGATGGCATCCGTGCGGACCAGGTGACTTCGGTGCTGCTCACGCACGGGCATCCGGACCATATGGAGGGGGCGTCTACGTTTCGCGAGAAGGGAGCCCGTGTCGGCATCCACCGGGAGGACGAAGCATTTCTGCGCGAAGTCGGTCCGGCCTTCGCCCGGATGATGGGGCTCGAGATGCCCGAACTCTCGTTCGATTTCTACCTGGAGGAGGGCGAGCTGGACATCGGGGGGGAGCGTTTCCGGGTTCTGGAGACTCCGGGGCATTCCCCCGGTTCCGTCTCTCTGTTCTGGGAAGAAACCGGAGCCCTTTTTTCCGGGGATGTGGTGTTTGCCCAGGGGGTGGGGAGGACGGACTTTCCCGGCGGGGATGGAGCGACCCTGAAAAAGAGCATTCAGCGGTGCCGCAACCTGGCCGCTTCCCGGTTGCTGCCGGGCCACGGAGAAATGCTGAACACGCCGGAGGAGGGGGAGCAGAACTACGCCAAGATTGAAAGGATGTACTTCGATTACATATAAGGTCGGAAGGAGAAGATGGAGATCACGCTGCTGGGTTCCGGCTGCGCGATTCCCGACCCCGAACGGGGATCACCCGGGATCGCCGTGACCGTGGACGGATGGATCCTGCTGCTGGATTGTGGATCCGGATGCCTGCACCGGGGGGCCCGGTTCGGGGTGGCGGTGGACCGGGTGGACGGCGTGCTTCTTTCCCACCTTCACCCCGATCACACCGGGGATCTGGTCCCCCTGTTGTTCGCCTTCCGCAATCCGGAGACCCAGAGACGGAAAGCCCTGACCCTGATGGGGCCGGAAGGAGTCCGTTCGTTTGTCGGCGGTCTGGAAACCGTGTATGGGGACTGGATCCGGCCGCAGGGGTACCGGTTCGAGATCCGAACCCTGAAGGAGAACGAGACCACCTCGCTGGGCCCCTGCCGTATCCGGACCTTTCCGGTGCTCCACGGTCCCCCCGCCCTGGCTTACGAGATTACCGAACCCGGAGGACGTCGTCTCGTCTACTCCGGGGACACGGGGTACAGCGCTCCCCTGGCCCGATTTGCTCGTCACGCGGATCTGTTGATCCTGGAATGTTCCTTTCCCGAGGGGGAGGAACGTACGGGGCATCTCACGCCCTCTGCGGCGGGACGGATGGCCCGGGAGGCCGGCTGTGAGCGGCTTCTGCTTACCCATTTTTACCCGGCATGCCGCGGGGAAGACCTGCTGTCCTCCTGCCGCGACCAGTATCCCGGGTCCGTGTTGCTGGGGGTAGACGGAATGAAGGTCTCCGTCTGAATGATCCCCCGGAAAAGCCGGAAGCATTGTGATATTGCGAACCGGAAGCGTTTGTGCACTCACAGTAGGGTGGATTCCTGGTGACCGGAACCGATGCCTCGTGAGGGACATTGCGAGGAGTCGTAGACGCCGTGGCAATCCCCCGGCGCAGCAGGAATACGGTGCCGGGGGGTTGCCGCGCTCCGCTCGCAATCTCCAATTCTGTGTCCCCCCCACATGTAACGGATGGTGGCGGGGAGCTGAGGAGTGCTAAGCGCTGAAAGCTGAATGCTGAAAGCCTCTATCCGCCGGATCAGTAGATGACCTTGTTGAGGGGGTATTCCACGATCCCGGTGGCTCCCATCCGCTTCAGTTCCGGGATCAGGTCCCGCGCCTTTCGTTCGTCCAGGATCACCTCGATGCTGAACCACTCATCGTCCGTGAGCGTGGAGATGGTGGGGGTGTGCAGGGCGGGAAGGGAGGCCAGGATGCTCTTCATGCCCTTCTTGGGAATGTTCATCTTGAGACCCACCTTGTGTTCCGCTTCGATGGCCGCCTCCAGGAGAAGGGCAAGATTCTGGATCTTCTTCTTCTTTCTGGAGTTGCTCCAGGAAGTCCGGTTGGCGATCAGGACGGTGGTGGACTCCAGGAGGGTATCCAGAATCCGGAGCTTGTTGGCCCTCAGGGAACTCCCTGTTTCGGTCAGTTCAACGATGGCGTCGGCCAGGGTGGGCGGCTTGACCTCGGTGGCGCCCCAGGAGAACTCCACCGTGGCTTTGACCCCGTGCTTTTTCAAATAGCGCTTGGTGAACTGCACCAGCTCCGTGGCCACGCGCTTTCCCTGGAGGTCTTCGATGCGCCGGATGCGTGAGTTTTCGGGAACAGCCAGCACCCAGCGCACCGGCCGGAACCCGGCTTTGGCATACATCAGGCGGGAGACCTCGGTGACCCCTCCTCCCTGTTCCAGCACCCAGTCCCGGCCTGTGAGCCCCACGTCCAGCACGCCGTCCCGCACGTAACGGGTCATCTCCTGTGCCCGGATGAGCAGACAGGAGATCTCCGGGTCGTCGATGTCCGGAAAGTAGGACCTTTCGTCAACGGTCAGTGAAAAACCCGCTTTTTTAAACAGGCCGAACGTTGCGGCCTGCAGGCTGCCCTTGGGTATGCCGAGTTTGATCTGCATGGGCACGATGCTCCTGGGTGTTGCGGTGAACGGAGGGATCACGTCCCGGAGGCGGCCACCGACTGACGGGGCCGGACCCACAGGAGAATGTAAGCTGCAAAGACCACCATGGCCAGGCTCACTACCTGGGATTCAGACAGCGAGATGAGGCCCAGGTTGACGAACCCGCGGGGGTCGTCCCGGAGGACCTCGATAAGCGAACGGGTGATGGAGTAAAGGATCAGTGCTATGGCCAGCAATTCGCCATGGAACCGCTTCCGTTTTCGGTAAAGCCAGAGAATGAGAAAGATGGTGAACGCGTTGATCGCAGAAAGGGGCTGCGTGGGGTAGAGCGGGATGTTCTTTACCCCCAGGCCAAGATTGTTGTGAAAACTGATACCCAGGGGGAAGTCCGCCGGACAGGATTTCCCGAAGCAGCATCCCGCAAGAAAACAGCCGATCCGGCCGAACATGAGACCGAGCATGACAGAGGGTATCATGATGTCGCTGATCTGCCAGAAGTTCATTTTGTGCAGCCAGGTGTACAAAATTGAAGCCATCACGGCTCCCAGGAAGCCTCCGTAAAAGACCAGCCCCCCCTCCCACAGCTTCAGGATCCTCAGCGGATCTTCCAGATACTGCGGGTAAAAAACGATGCAGTGAAAGATCCGGGACCCTGCGATGGAACTGATGAGGATCCAGAAGGTGAGGTTCAGGACCTTTTCCGGGTCCACACCGGTCCGAACGGCCTCCTTGGCGGCAAGACTGATGCCGACCATGAAACCGATGGCGAGCATAACCCCGTAAGAGTGGATACTGAAACCAAAAGCGTGGATCAGGATCGGATGCATGAATTCAGACTCTCCCTCATGAGCGTGACGGGTTGTCCCCGATGTCGGGTTTCCCATCCGGGCCCCGCCGACGAACGACGGACGGCACAGCAGGCGGGGCCGGATTCGAAGGGGTTCGTGGATCTCCCCCTCTTGCCAACTCGTTCCGTGCCTGCGGAGGGCGTCGCCCCCTGGAAAAAGGGTGTTCCGCCCGGGATTGCGGTACGGTTCCTGCATGCACGTGTTGCTATGGGCCGGGAACGAGAAACAACAATAATAGCGAATTCGAAAAGATCAAACAAGATGTTCCGCAGCGGTGGGAAAGGAGCCGGAGAAAGCGTGAATGACGGCCGCAGAGGCCGTTCTTCAGGGGGGACTCGCCCTTTTCCCGTGGATCGAATGAAATCGAGAAGAGATGGCCTGCAGCCGGGAAGCCGCACAACCGGGTCGGAGGAGGCCGCCGCATGGATGGCATGGAGGGTGCCGGCCCGCGTGACGGCTGGTGCGGGCGAGAGCCCGCTCCAGGTGTTTCGCTTTGCCCGGAAACTCGGCTATACTGTGCGGCGCGGAGGGGAATCGTGCATTCCTGTGGCGGGATCATTTCAAGGAGGTGAACGCATGGTACGTATCTACACGACACCGCTCTGCCTGCTGGTTGCCTGGCTTTCCTTGTTTCTGATTCCGTTCCCTGCCGGAGCCGACACCGCATACCAGTGGACGGATGCGCAGGGAACCACCC
>CAYTRL010000098.1:0-15648 GCA_964439795.1 uncultured Thermodesulfobacteriota bacterium | reverse complement strand
CCTCGTCCTCACTGAATGTATACGGGCTGGAATCCATGACGATCACGTACCCGTCTCCGTCGATGTCGCTGGTTTCGGGGGGAACACAGCTGTCCGTCCCCGGATCGAGGGGGCAGGGGTCGCAGGCATCTCCCTGGCCGTCCCCGTCGAAATCCGCCTGGGCGCCGTTGTCCATGGGCCGGATGGGATTGAAAACCGAAGGACAGAGGTCCACGGCATCCCCGATCCCGTCCCCGTCGGCATCCCCCGCGCCCCGCGTCCCGTCATATACGGTGGAGCCGTTGACCGACACCGGCCGGGACGGCAGGCAGGTGGGTTCATTGTCCGGTGTATCGCAGAAGAAAAGCGGGTACAGGGCGCCCACGGTGCTCTGGAGCTCGGGGAGTGTCTTCCCGATTTCGGCCTCCGTGCAGAGTCTCTTCTGGACCCCGCAGACATCCAGCGGGTCGCACGTCCCGCCGGCCAGCGCGGTGACCAGTGCATCGTCACCGTACAGCACCTCACCCCCGCGCATCACGAGCACCACATCCTGGGGATCGGCATCGATGACCGCGCGATGATCCGGGTTCACGGAACCGTCGAAGATGGACAGGTCCGCCACCAGGCCCGGCGCCAGTGCGCCGATGGCATCGTCCATGGCGGCCGCCTGCGCCCCGTAGAGCGTGACCATTCTCCAGAGTTCCCTGTCGTCGAAGAAACCGTCCAGGTAATCACGGCTGAAGGTATCCGCGCACTGGAGTTCGCGCTGCATGTTCATGGAGCCCGTGGGGATCCAGTCGCTTCCCAGGGCGATGAGCACGCCGAGCCGGTGTGCCGCGGTTACCCCGGCCGTGTCGCCGTACAGCGTGATGTTCGTGCGCGGCGACCAGATCATGGCGGTTCCCTCCACGGCCATCTTGGCGTAGTCGATGGGCGCAAGGCCCAGAGCGTGGATGAACGCACTCTGCGGTTCCAGCAGATCCTCGCCGCCTCCGATCTTGGAGCTGACGCAGAGGAACTCGTTCCGGGCATACGCATCGATGCCCTCGGAGACGTGAGGATAAAACGCGTCGTCACCGACGATCTCACTTTGCGACATGATATTCGGATAAGAGCAATCGCTGTCCCGCTGTGCTCCCGCCGCGTCCCCGAGGGGAAAGGTGTCGTAGTTGACCGGCATTTGGCCCAGCTCTTCCTGGTCTTCCATATCGAGGTTGCGCAGAAAGCCCCAGGAAGAGCCGGAACCCACGATGGAAGTGGCGCCGCCCAGGAGAAAGCGTAACTCGCCCCAGCTGATCTGGTCATAGGAGGCACCCCCCGTGATCCCCGTGATCTGGGTGTGCCCGTTCAGGCCTCGGCGCCAGTCGTGCCGGTGCTCGTACCGCTCGCCGGTGTCGGTGTACGGAAAGTTGTGGACGTAGCGGATATGGTCGTGGCTGTTGATCAGCCCCGGCGACACGATACCGTCGGGGCAGGTGATCCGCGTGGCCGCGGGCGCCTGGGCCTGGCAGTCACAGCCCACGCAGACGATCCGGCCCTCGGCGTCCACCAGCACCTCCCCGCCCCGGAGAATGTGTACCGGCATCAGGATGTCCCCGGTGATCAGACGCGATGCATCCCCCGGCAGCACTTCGCAGGTCCCGGCCGGTAACGGGTCCAGTGTCCGACAGACAATATCAAGGCACGGAATATCCCCCGTGCCGCCGGTGGTGTTATTCAGGGCGCTCACCGGGGAGCCGGGGCAAACCGCCCACAGTACGGACAGGACCATCAGGCAGATCAGTCGGGTGCTTTTCATGGGGATCCTCCTCGCAGCTGAGGTGCAAAAACGGAACCGTTGGCTTGATTGAAAACAGGGGAGAAACAGTTCCGAGATTATATCATTTTTTTATGTGGTTTGCCAGGATCAACTGTATTTTTACAGTCATTGCTGTCCAAAATATTCTGAGATCGGTCTTTTCGGAGGCCTAACCCGTCGATTTTAAAGGATTCCATTTCGGACAAGAAATTCAGGTTGTCCGTGGTTGAAAATGCTGTCCAAGATAGAAAACGATGGCATTTCACTTGCAAAAGGGTCGAAATCCCCTCTTTTAGGCTTTAGATACAGGATTTCGAGGGCCTCCGATCCCCAGACAGATGGTCTCCCGGTTTCTGGGGCGGGAAATGCTGTCCAAGAAAAAACCTATTTTGGACAAGAGTGTTTTACAGTGTATAGGCGCCCTGCCCCTTTGCCGGGGCAATCACCTCTCCTCCCGGACCTCCAGAACAATAAATGGGCCTTCCTCCCTGGTTATGTAAAACCCCGCTGAAACGCTTCCCTTGCGCAGACCGAACACCTTCTTGATCTGCTTCATGTCATGCAGATCCGCCCATAGCTGTCCGTCCGGACTGATCCTCATACCGGATCCATGCACCCAGAGATAGACATCCTGCTGAAACAGGATATGGTTCTCGCCGGGCTCAAGCTTCAGAACCTGTAGATCCGCGGTCATTTTCAATGGGATCCTCTGCCCGCCGGGAACCTTGAACACGACGGTTTCACCTGCCTCCATGCACTTGGCGACCTCTTCGGACATCCCATCGGGGATTGTCACGACCCGGGCGGTTCTCATGTCCATCCGGTGAACTGTAGCGCACCCGGCAGACATGCAGACCAACAATCCGACGAATAAAAAGGTTCGAGTTTGAGATTGCATGAACTTATTTCTCCTTTCATGTAAGGAACGCTATCCCTTGTGGTAGCTCATCCCCTGGCAGACGGCCACCAGGCCGGGGCGGCCCTCCACGCGGATCTCCACGTTCCAGAGCCCGATCTTACGCTTGACCTCCACGGGCCGGGCCTCGGCCACCAGGCGGTCGCCCTCGGATGCGGCGTTCAGGTAATTGATCTTGGCCTCCAGGAGCAGCGCGGAAACCCCGCGGGAGTTGGCGGCCACGGCCATGGCCTGGTCCGCCACGGAAAAGACCGTGATGCCGTGTACCCGGTCCAGGGCGTTGAGGTGTTCCGGTCTCACGGTAAGGGCCACCCGGGAGAACCCCTCCCCCACCTCCAGTACCTCGATCCCGAGATGACGGGCCATGGGGTCCCGTCCCACCACCTCCCGGGCGTATTCCAGGGGATTTTGCTCCGGTCTCTTCATGACGTGTGTCCTCTTTCATAAACAACGGCCGCGCCCTCCGGAGAGGGGCGGCCGTTGCGGGTTTCCTCGAAGCGGGCCGAACCCGGAAGGGTCCCGGCCCCGGCGCCTGCATCCCCTACATGCCCAGGGACCGGCCGATAATCTCCTTCATGATCTCGGTAGTGCCCGCATAGATGGTTGTCACGCGGATATCCTGGAAGGCCCGGGCGATGGGGTATTCCATCATGTACCCGTACCCCCCGAAGAACTGCAGGCACTCGTCCACGGTCTTCTTGGCCTGCTCGGTGACGAGGAACTTGGCCATGCAGGTCTCGGTGACCACGTTACCGCCCGCCACGTGCTCCTTGGTCAGGCGGTCCAGGAACGCCTGCAGGGCCTCTGCCATGGAGTACAACTCCACGAGCTTGAACCGTGTGTTCTGAAACTTGAGGATCGGTTTTCCAAAGGCGACCCGTTCCTCGCAGAACTTCTTGGTCATGTCCAGCACGGCCCAGATGCTGGCCATGGCACCGATGGACACCACCAGACGTTCCTGCTGCAGCTTGACCATGAGCTGACTGAACCCCTGCCCCTCCTGGCCGCCCAGAAGGTTTTCCTTGGGCACGCGGACTTCTTCGAAGAAGAGTTCGGCCGTGTCCTGGGAGTGCATGCCAAGCTTCTCCAGCTTGCGCACCTTGTTGTAGCCCGGTGTTCCATCCTCCACCAGGAACAGGCTCATCCCGGTGTAGCGCGGCTCGGCCTTGGGGTCGGTCATGGCGGCCACGATGATCAGGTCGTTGATGATCCCGTTGGTGATGAAGGTCTTCTGGCCGTTGATGATGTAATCGTCCCCGTCCTTCACCGCCGTTGTCTTCAGGGCCTGCAGGTCACTTCCCGCGTCGGGTTCGGTCATGGCCACGGCCGTGATGCACTCCCCGGTGGCGCACTTGGGCAGGTACTTCTTCTTCTGCTCTTCCGTGCCGAAGCTCTCGATGTAGGGAACCACCACTTCGCCGTGAAGGGTCAGGGCAAAGCCCGTCTCCCCCACGCGCGACATCTCCTCGATCTCCACCACGCTGTACAGAAAATCGGCCCCGGAACCGCCGTACTCCTCGGGAAGCCAGGGGGCCACAAAGCCCTGGTCACCTGCCTTTTTCCACACGTCCCTGGAGACGATCCCCGCCTTGTACCACTCTTCCTGGTGAGGCACCACCTCTTTTTCAACGAACTTGCGAAAGGCGTCCCGGAAAATCTCATGCTCTTCACTGTAGAGTTCCCGCTTCATGGCTGACTCTCCCTCTTTTCGGTCTCATGGTTCAGCAGGCTGTGTGCCTGCGGCTTCATTCCGGCCTCAATGGAGCACGGTGCTCCCGACCCCGCTCGTCCCGGAACACGATCCAGCGGTACTGTTCATAGATTTCATCCAACAGCATGCCGTAGCACGCCAACGGCTCTCCAGGCAGGAGCTTGTAGGGCCCCGGCGGGCACAGGGTGTCGATCCGGAAAGGTTCCTCCCCTCTCTCCCCCACCAGGTCGCAGAAACCGGGTACGGTCAGGGGCTCATCGGTGAGGTTGGTCAGGTGAATCTCCAGGTTCTGGTCGTGCATATTGCAACATTTGAAGGAGAGGATCTCCTCCACCGAGGAGTTCATGAACACCTTGATGCGGATCATGGTTCTTCACCTGGATAAGCAGACCAGGGGAGGGGAAACCCCTCCCCCGGCCTGCCGCCGGTTCTCGAACTGCTTCGGGCCGGTCATCCTTCGTAGCGGCCCACGATCCCCACGCTGCACACGTTCATCACCGGGAACCCGCCCAGGTTGTGGGTGAGCCCGAACTTCGGATCCTTGAGCTGCCGGTCACCCGCGCGGCCCGTGAGCTGGAGGTACATCTCGTACATCATCCTGAGGCCCGAGGCCCCGATGGGATGGCCGAAGCACTTCAGGCCGCCGTCGATCTGGCAGGGAACCTGGCCGTCGGCGTCGTAGAACCCGTCCATGATGTCTTTGCAGGCCTCTCCGCGCTTGGAAATGTGCAGGTCCTCCATGGTCACCAGCTCGGTGATGGAGAAGCAGTCGTGCACCTCTATCATGCTGAGCTCTTCCCGCGGGTTGGTGATCCCCGCTTCCTCGTACGCCTTCTTGCTGGCCTTGGTGGTGGTCACGAAGTGATCCACGTTCCACTCGTTGTACCCCATCTCGTAGCCGTTGCTCAGGGAAAGCTGCAAGGCCTTGACACCCACCAGGTCGCTCTTGCCCAGGCTCTTGGCGATCTCCGGGGTGGTGACGATGGCGCAGGCCGCCCCGTCGCTCACACCGCAGCAGTCGAACAGGCCCAGCGGGTGGGCGATGATGGGAGAGGCCATGATCTGCTCCTCGCTGATCACCTTGCGCAGATGCGCCTTGGGGTTCTTCGCGCCGTTGGCGTGGCTCTTGGCCGAGATGTGGGCCATGGCCTTCTTGATGTCCTCATCGGACACGCCGTACGTGGCCCCGTACCCGCTGGCCAGCTGGGCAAAACTGCCCGGTGCGGTCATGTTGGGCCCGGTCATGAACATCTTGGGCCCGGCCTCGGCGCCGAACTCCGGGAGACCGCCGTAGCCCGTGTCCTTGAGCTTCTCCACGCCCGCGGCCAGGCAGATGTCGTAGGCCCCGGACGCCACGGCGTACACCGCGCCCCGGAACGACTCGGTGCCGCTGGCGCAGAAGTTTTCCACGCGGGTCACCGGGATGTTGTCGAGCCGCAGGCTGATGGAAAGGGGCAGGGCGCTCTGGCCCACGCTGATGGATGGGAAGCAGGTGCCCAGCCAGGCCGCCTGGATCTCGTCCTTGCCGATCCCGGAGTCCTGGAGGCATTCCTGGAAGGCTTCCACCAGAAGCTCCTCCGCGCCCGAATCCCAGCGCTCGCCGAAACGGGTGCATCCCATGCCGAGTATGACTACCTTATCTCGAATTCCTGTTGCCATTTTTTTCGCCTCCTGTTTCAAAGCCCTTCGGGCGTTCAGGTTTGGGGGGTCGCCTTCCAGAAATATCCGTGAAAATCCCGGTCCGCATCGTAGTACTTGACCCGGAAGGACATCTTCATCGGCAAGCCCACCTTCACCTCGCTGAGCTCGCAGTCGGTAAAATCAGCCATCATGCGGCCGCCGCAATCGAACTGGATCAGCCCGTAGATCGCCGGAGGCTCCACCGACACGGCGAGCATGTCCCCGGTGAAGCTCTTCACGATGGAAGACTGGTCCGCGAACTCGAAATCTTCCTGGGTGTCCACCTTGTGGCAGTTGGGGTTCACGCAATACCGCATCTTGGGAAACTGGGGCGTCCCGCAGGCCGTGCACTTGCCGCCCACCATGCCCAGAACCAGCTTTCGCTCCCGCCACAGGGCGGAAAGGGCGGTCTGCAGCTTGGCCTCGGCGCGGATGCCCATTTCCACGTTCATGAGGTCCCGCCACTTGAGCATCTTGGAGTAGTTGTCCTCTTCTTTTCGAATGGCCAGGGACCCCTGCATCCCCCTCCGGGAGGGCAGGTCCTTGATGGCGTCGGTCACCTCGAAGAGCAGGGCGTCGCTTCCCTGGCCGAAGCTCGCAACGATGATCTTGTCTCCCGGGCTGGCCTGTTCCAGGGCGGTGACGAGCATGGCCAGGGGATGGGCCGTGCCGATGTCGCCCATGACCTCGGCCATGTTGTCCACGATCTTGTCCGGGGTGGCGCCGATGAGCTTGGACAGGCCCACGTGGATCCGCTTGGACAGGTAGCAGGGGTAGATGATCTTGGCCACGTCGTCCATGGAGGTGCCGGTCTTCTCCAGCAGACCCTTGATGGCCGCCGGCAGGATCTTGGTGTAGCCCTCGTCCCGGATCCAGCGCTCTTCCCAACCATAGTCGAATTTTGCGTCCGCGCCCCGGTAGCTCTGGACGAAGTCACAGGAGATGGAGTGGGACCCCTTGAACTCGGCGATCACCTTGTCCTTGCCCAGGAGCACCGAGGCGGCGCCGTCGCCGTACCAGAGGTTGAAGAACCAGGCGGCCTTGGTGGGACGGGCGTCGGAGGCGGTCACCAGGACGCTCTTCTTGTCCCCGCCCTTGAGGGCGTCGATGGCGGCCAGCACCGCCGTGGTACCGCTCTTTCCGGAGGCGGTCATGTCCGCGGTGACCAGGCCATCCTCGGGAAGGTTGCAGGCGGCGGCCATGATCCCACAGTTCTGCCGGTCCTTGAAAGGGAGGCTTGTGGAGGCCAGGTACGCCGCGTCCACCGCGTTCTTGTCCATTCCCGTGAGGCAGTCCCGGGCCGCGGCCACGGCCAGGGTCATGGTGTCCTCGTCCCATCCACAGAAGCTTCGCTCGCCGGCGGCTGCCATCATCAACCCGGGCGCGAACCAACCCATGCTTGTCAGCACCGCCATCCTGTTCAGGCGTCGTCGCGGGACATAGGCCCCGTAAGAAGTGATCCCTACCATCTTTTTTCTCCTCCTGTTTCCTGTCTGGGGTTTTCGGGTTCCAGATCTTTGTAACTTCCGATCTATTTAGTAACCGGACGTCAAGGCGGACAGCTGCTTGGCACCGCCGTGGATCATGGCGCCGATGGTGTCCACCCAGCCCTCCATGTTCCTTCCCTGGTCGTGGGACGCGTAAATGACAACCGAGAAAAAGAGGATTATGACGACCTGGGCCAGGCTGTCCGTGTCATAGGGCCGGGAGAAGCCCGCCTTGATGTAGTCCTCCAGGCCTTTCCGCATCGGCTCGGTAAACTCCTTGACGATCTTCTGGTAATGGGGCCGGAACTCGGAGTCGATCCCCAGGCCGTCCCTGCGCAGGATTTCAAAAAGATCTCGGTCCCGGATCGATTCCTGGAACACGCGGGCGATACCCGGCCGGAGGAGATCCAGCGTGGAGTTCTCCTTGGGCCGGAGGCGCCTGGCATCGATGAAATCCTGGATCGTCTCCTCCATGATGGTGCGCAGCCGCTGGGAAAGCTCCTCCAGGATCGCAAGGTAGATTTCCTTCTTGTCCCTGAAATTGTTGTAAAAAGCCCCTGTTGTCAGCCCGGCCTGCGTGGTGATGTTCCGCAGGGAGGTTCCTGCGTAGCCTTTCCGGGCAAACTCGCGGCGGGCAGCCGCCATGAGACGCTCCCGGGTCTCCGCCTTGTTCTGCTCCCGCTTGTTCCTGGATTGTGTCATCTTCGGATGAAACCCGCTGTTCCTCTTGTTTCGTTTGCGTCCACCAGCTAAGGCTTGCCGGCAGGCGCCGATGTCATCGTCACGGGTCTCCCCCGCGAAACCCGGGACCGGATTTGTCACAATGACAGCCAGGTCTGTTTGTTTTCTGGAGCGGCGAGGCCCGCGAACGGATTAATCACGGTTGAAGAAACCGCCTGCCGTACAGCAGTCAGAGGGATCCTGTGAATTGCTGAGGGATCCCACAACCCGCTCCCAGGGGGAGGAAGACGGGCACCCTGCTTAGATAACAAATGTTATCGGATAACATTTGTTATTTAACAGACCATGCGGTTCTCTGTCAAGAAAAATCTACTTTCCGGGAAGGAATTCAGGTGCAGATGCGGGAAAAACTCTTCAAATCCGGTGACTTTGAATCTCCCCTTTGTCATCTTTCCTTCCTGGGGCAGGGTACCCGTAACCGTGGGTTCTTTCCCCTCCCCAAAGGAAAATCTGTCACGCTTTATCGTAACTTGCTGAAAAACTGTTTTCCCCGCACAGGATGCGCGCGTATCCGCCCCAGCCGATCATGCCGGGGTTTATGACCGTGCAGGAGCCCACTCGGTCAATGCCCGCGGCCTCGTGGATGTGGCCGCAGATACAGGCATCGCACTCCGTGCGCTCCAGGAAATCCCGCACGGCCCGGCTGCCGGCGTGCAAGCCGGACCGAACCCGGTCCAGGCGGGTGCGTATGGGGGGCGTGTGGGAGAAAAGGATCTTGCGGCGGGCTTCTTTCACCGCCTCGTAAGCCTGCTCGAGCCGCCCGGCCATCTCCTCCTCGGAGAACTCGCTGGGGGTTCCGAACGGGGTGGGGGTGGACCCCCCCAGCCCGAACAGGCCCACTCCATCCAGCACCACACTGCGTCCGTTCAGGTTGATCCCCTGCTCGGTGAGCATGTCATCCACGTCTTTCCGGTCCATGTTGCCGATCTGGGCGAAGAGGTGCGGGTTTCGGGCGGCCACGGCGTCCAGAACCTGCCGGGCCTCCCGGCGTCCTCCCACCACGGTCAGGTCCCCGGTCAGCACGACAAAGTCGGCCTGCTCGAGTTCCGGGATCCGCTCGATGGCTTTCGTATCCATGTGGATGTCGCCGAAGGCCAGGATGAGCATATTGTGAACTCCTTGTAGTTAACCCGGTTGTCTGCCTACCCCTTGAGCACGCTCCTCCAGGCTTTTTCCAGCGTTTCCTTTGGCCGCTCCACGATCGGCTCTCCGTGAGCCATCACCACCCGGTGGATGTCCCACGACAGAATACGGAGGAGCGACTCACGTGCCGCCGGCTTGTCTTTCCACCCCATCTGGTACTCCGGGGCGGGCTTGGGGTTGTTCCACATCCGGAAGATGAACTTCCAGAAAAAGCGAAGTACCCAGTTGGTCCCGGGGGTGGCTTCCCCCATGTTTTCCAGCAGGTCCACAAGGATCAGGGTGCCGCTCGGCCGATGGAAGAACGCCACCTCCCAGATATAGCGCGAGCCCCGGACCACAGCCTGATCGAAATCGGTTTCCCAACCTTTCTCCGGGGTGTCCGACAGGATGCCATCGTACACGAGATCGGGCCGCTTCGTTTCCAGCCCGGGGCAGATGTAGGTCCCGGCCCCGGGAAAGGCGGCCTGGCAGGAGGGAACGTGGAGGTGATGGTAGGTGCCGGGCGCCACGATGAACGAGGGGGTTCCCAAGGCCTCGATCTCGTTCCGGGTCGCCTCGTCGATCGCGCACGGGGAATGTATGAGCAGGCGCCCCTCGGAAAGGCGAACCACGGTCATGATCCCGGGGAAGGTGCACCCGGCGTACCGGACGGGGTACCTCTTCAGCCAGATGTCCTGCGCGAACGGTTCCAGCGAGTACATCTTCAACCCTTTCTTTGCGTTTGAGTCACTTGCAGGTCATCACGCTGCTCCCTCCCGGGTGCAGGTAGTAGCTGCAGTTGGAGTCGCCCCCAACACCCCCAAAGGGCGTCCTTCGCGTATAGCCCCCGGACCCCCCGCCCCCGGTTCCCGCCCCGCCGGACTCTGCCCACAGGCTGAATTGCGGGGGGCCTCCTTCGTATCCACCCACGCCCCGGGCGTCAAGCCAGTACCGTCCCCGGTTCACGGTTCCAAAAATCCGCTGAAGATAGGCCAGGTCCTGTGGGTGGATTTCTCGCCCGTTGATGAACACGCCGGTCTTTCCCCCCGAGGCATCCGCTCTCAGGGGACCGCCAAGATCGAGCCCGGGCGGGATCTGCCCCATCGTCGGCCCCCCCCGCTTCCCCCAGAGACCGGAGAACGGATCGTACCAGTACTTTCCCCGGGGGATGGCCGCTCCGTCCGGCACCGAAAGGGTTCGGCGCAGGTTCTTCAGTTCCGCCCCGCTCAGGGACTTGCCGTTGACGACCACACCGGTCCCGGCGGAACCGTCGCCCGTTGCCGGGGAATCACACGACAGGAAGAGTACAAGAAACAAACAAGCCCCAACCAACGGCTGGATCCTCATGTCGTCCTCCTTATTCCAGGATCTCTGCCTTGTACATGTGCTGTTGCGCTCTCAACCGTTTTTCTCTCCGTCCCCCTTTTTTTCCAGCACCCAGAGGGCTCCTTCCAGGTGTTCGTCCAGTATGTCGCATTCTTCCTGCTGCAAACGAATATAAGCATCGATGTCTTCCTTCAATTCGGGATGCTGAAGGACCAGCTCCTCCGCTCTCCTGGTGATCACCTCCAGGTACTCCCGGTTGATCTTCCTGCTGGCCTCCGAGGTGCTCAGTTCCCGGACCAGTCGATCATGGTAAGCCGTCAGTTCGCGGACCGTCCCTTCATGATCACGGTAGTGATGATAGCCCCTGCGGTCTATCCGGCCGGGATTCTTAAGGTATCCGTCATCGATGATGATGCTCCCCCCGGACCGTACCTGGGATCGCAACGTAGCAACCGTCTCCTCGATCGATCCCAGGAGCCCGTCCAGCGAAGCGAAAACCACCAGGTCGAAATCGTGCTCCACGGACACGTACTCCATCATGTCCTGTTCTTCGAACCGGCAAAGGTGGGCCACACCGTACTCTTCCGCCCGGGTCCTGGCCACCTCGAGAAACGGGGCCACGGCATCGATCCCCAGCACATGGAAACCGCAGGTCGCCGCCAGGCGCACCGAAACCGCACCCTTGCCGCAACCCAGGTCCAGGACCCGCGCCTTCCCGGGGGCCAGGCCGAGTGAACCGGCCGCTTCCACGATCTGCTCCAGGGAACAACCCATCGCCCATAGATCTTGAATAAGGTAGGGAATGTGCGGAATCATGTGCTGTTCAATCTCCATGGAGCGGGAAACGGATTCCTCTACATCCGACGACATCCTTCTCCTCCTTTTTCATACATCCGCCTGACATGACGGCGGTACCAGGCCCGTCCCAGCATGCGTTGATAGTGCCAGGCAAACCAGGGCAGGGGACCCCGGGCACGGAGCCAGTACTCACCGGGTACCTCGCGGTCCACGGGAACCGCACCCGGGACGATCTCCGCGCATACCACCCCCTCCCCTTCGTCCCCTGCGCGCAGCTCGATCACGTTCCCCTGCGCATCGATGATGGCGGCGTTCCCCTCGAATCGCCCACGATATTGCAGCGGGAACCCGAACATGGGGCAATCGATCGGGCCGCAGTGCGACGCGTGAACCACCGGCGCGCCCACGAGCCGCGCCGTGTCCCGCATCGACGCAAGGCTGTTCATCGCGTTCTTTTCTTCCCAACGATCCCGGATCCCGCCGGGCCAGTCCTCCGGAATGCTCCACCAGCACGAACCGCCCACGATCAGATCCACCCGGCCCCGCAACCTTCGCGCGGTCATGCTGCGCATGAACTCCCAGCACACCGCCGCCCCCACCCGGATCCCGCCGCGTTCACCCAGGACGCCCGTATCCTCCGGGCTCCCCCCCTCGTAGAACGCGTTCTCCCACATGGTGGGCAGGTCCTTGTCGTGACGGCCGATGAGCTCTCCGCCTGCGTACGCCATGTACCGGTTGCGGACGGAGCCATCCGTCAGGCGGCAGAGGAACGAGCCGCCCAGCACCACGCCGTGACGCCGGGAAAAATCACGCAGAAACGACGCGGCCGCCCCGTCCTCGCCTTCGATGGCATCCACCAATGCCGGTTCCCATGCCACGCCGGTGTTGAAGAACTCGGGCAGGGCGATCCAGGCGGCGCCCCGGGAAACCGCCTCCTCCGCGAGCCGTTTACATGCGGCCAGGTTCGATGCCGGATCCGCGATCCGGGGTTCCAACTGAACCGCGGCCACTCGCAGGGGCGTTGACATCATTTATTCCTCGCGTCCCCTCAACCCATGCTCCTGATAGGTTTCATAGCGGTTTGCCGTGCCTCCCGGGCCGCTGTTTCCTCAACCGCTCAGCAGCCGAACCAGGAACAGGCTCAGGTCGGGCAGGTAGGTGATCAGCCCCAGGGCGACCAGGTAGAGCAGCAGGAAGGGGAGGGTGGCTCCGTAAAGCTTGATCACCGGTTTCTTGAACCGGAAGCTGGAGATGAACAGGTTGATACCCACCGGCGGGGTGTTGTACCCGATCTCCAGGTTCGTGAGGAAGATCACTCCCAGGTGCAGGGGATGCACTCCGAAGCTGGTGGCGATGGGCAGGATGAGGGGCACCACCACCACGATGGCGGAGAAGATGTCCATCAGGCAGCCCACGATGAGCAGGAATACGTTCAGCAGGAGCAGGAAGGTGATCTTGCTGTGAACAAAGGTCTGGATCCACTCCAGGATCTTCATGGGGATCTGCTGATCGATCAGAAAGTTGGTGAACCCCAGGGCCGTGGCCAGGATGATGATCAGGCCGCCCACCAGGACCATGCTTTCGATCATGATCTTGCGCAGCTGCGAAAAGGAGACGTCCCGGTAGATGAACACCTCCACCACCAGCACGTAAAAGGCTGTGATGGCTGCAGCCTCGCTGGCCGTGAACAGCCCCCCGTAGATCCCCCCCAGGATGACAAAGGGAAGAGGCATCTCCCAGACCGCACCCCGCAGGGCCTTCTTTCGCTCGGCCCAGGTGGGGGAATGGCGTGGGATGTTGCGGCGCATGGCGGTGACCATGCAGTAGGCGGACAGGATCACCACCAGGATGATCCCCGGGATGGCGGCGGCCTGGAACAGCTTGTTCACATCCTCGGTGGATATGATGGCGTAGAGGATCACCGGCAGGCTCGGCGGAAACAGGAGCCCCAGGGAGCCGGAGGAGGTGAGAAGCCCGAGGTTGAACTTCTCCCGGTAGCCCTCGTCCATGAGGGCCGGCAGGAGCAGGCCGCCCATGGCGATGATGGTCACGCCCGAGGCCCCGGTGAGGGCCGTGAACACGGCACAGGAGAGGATCGCCACGATGGCCAGCCCCCCGGGCATCCAGCCCAGAAACGCCCGGGACAGGTTCACCAGCCGTGCCGGAGCCCGGCTCTCGGCCAGGATGTACCCGGCAAAGGTGAACAGGGGGATGGCGATCAGCACCGGGATGCTGGCCAGCCGGTACATCTCCCCGATCAGGATGCTGAAGTTCAGGTCTGCCACGAAGTAGAAGCAGAGAAAGGAGATGATGGCGAGCACGCCGAACAGGGGCAGCCCGAACAGTGCCAGCAGGGCGATGAGGATGCTGACCAGAAGCGTCACTTTTTCCACCCCGCGGGCAATGCAAGCAGGCTGTCCACGGCTTTCACCCCGAACCGGAAGCTGCCCACGGCAAACAGAAGGGGAAAGATCAACTGCAGGGACCACACCGGGAGCCCCAGGGAATCCGACACGTCCCCGAACTCCCTCTCCACCCGGATGTAGTCCACGGCGGCCGTCAGGAAGACCACGCACACACCCAGCATGACCAGGTCGATGACCAGGCTCAGGGCAGGCTTGAACCGTTGGGGGAGAGCCCGTGAGAACACGTCGATATTGATGTGCCGACCCTGCTGGATGGCCAGGCTGGCCCCCAGAAAGCCGATCCAGAGCACGGAGACGCGCAGCAGCTCCTCCATCCAGGAAAAGCCGAAGGAGAATACGTTTCGCATGATCACCTGAACAAAGGCCAGCAGGATCATCATGATCAGGATCAGGGTCACGCCCCAGCCCTCCGCCTGCCCGATGATCCGGTCCAGGGCCCGGACCGCTCCCCACAGGCCCCCCGCTGTTTTCCGTACAAGATCCATGTTCATGGGTTCCTTATCCCTACCAGGGGATCTCGTCCTTCTTTTCCATCAGCAGCCGGGCCCGCTCCCTGGCCAGCTCATTCATCACGCGGATGTCGGGGTCGATGTCCGGCGGGGTGTCCAGCACCTTCTGGAGCGTGGACTCGAACAGCTCCTGGTCCAGCACCAGCGGGGCGTAGTACTCCGCAAGAAACACATCCGCCATGAGGAACTTGCCCCCCGAGATCCGGGCCACCTCATCGAACGCCTTGCGGGACTTCACCGCGCTGCCCCCCATGATGGGGGGAAGGTTGGCGTAGTAGGTGGCGAAAAACAGGTGCGGTCCGCCGTAGTAGTAGGTCTCGTCCAGCTCCAGCGCACGCTGCATCAGGGCAAGGATCTTGGGCTGGTCGAAGATGGCCTTTGTGTTTCTCAGGTTCAGGTTCAGCCACCCGGCCCAGTTGTTGGCGGTCCAGAAAAGGGCGGGCAGGTCTTTTTTGGTGAGAAGCTTCACGGCATCGGGGTACCTCTCCCCCTTCTCCAGGGCCCGGGCGAACTTCCGGTTCCGCTCGAGCGCACGCATGCCGTACTGCTTTCCCTTCCAGTAGATCCGGCTCGCCCGTTCCGGGTCCTCCTGCTCGATGAACCCCATGGCAAACGCCATGTTGGCCTGGCTGGCCAGCACCAGCATGGAGCGGTTGTCCGGGGTTTCCACCAGAAGGCCGTCCAGCAGGATGAGCAGGGTGGGGAGCCCCTCCCGCAGGAGTTGGATGTCGTCCCCCTGCTGGACCTGCTGGATCATGTCCTCGAACAGGGGGGTGGCGTGCCGCACACCGCTTTTCATCAACGTGGAGCAGCCGGCCAGGATGGGGATCAGGCAAAACACCAGGAACAACATCAGGATGCGGCGCATGGGAAACCTCCTGTTGAAGATGAGACACCTAATCATGAGCTTTTATGGCGGGGCAGGCGGATCAGGAAGGGTCGCCCGGCGCCTGATTGTCCTGCTGCATCTTCCGGTACTCGTCGCGGTACTGAAGGAGTTCCTGAAGAAGCTCGTCCGGAAAGACGGTTCCGTTGTATTTCTGCCACATCCCCTCGGCTGTCTCCCTCATGAACTTCATGTCCTCCGGGGGAAACTGGATGATCTTTGTCCCGGCGGCCTTCATCCCCTCGAACGCTTCCCGCTCGTTTTTGCGG
>CAYTRL010000097.1:1560-15651 GCA_964439795.1 uncultured Thermodesulfobacteriota bacterium | reverse complement strand
CGCAACGCCCGAGTTTTTTCCTGCACTTCATGAAAAAACTCGGGCGTTGCGAAGGTAAGGTTTTCGATCTTGGTGGTTCCCCGGCCCTTGATCTTCCGGATCCGGCTCAGTTCGTATGTATGAAAGGACGCAAAATCGAGCTCCGGAGACGTCCACTGGGCGCTCTGCCGGGTCCCGAAGGTGAACGTGGACACAGAGATCCCCACCAGGTGGGTCTTGCCCCATTTGGAGCGCTCGTATTTTCTGCAGTAGGCGGCCATGTGGTTGATCCACCGGTTGTTGTCGTAGTTGAATTCATTGGCGATCTCCCAGGCAAAGATGCTCCTGCTCTTTCCCCAGTTGTCCACGAAGAACCGGATGCGCCCCTCCTGGAGCCTCATGGCCTCGGGGTTCCGGAACAGGTCCTCGAACTTTGCGACGGGCCCCCCGTTCTTCTTGTTGTACAGGTTTTCGCTCCAGCTCAGGCCGAAACCCAGGAACTTGGGTACGTTGAAGACGTTCGGCCACATCACCACATCGAGATAGATGTTGTGTTTTTCCGCCGTTTGAACCACGAGATCCATATACTCCTTGAAGGCGGGGTTGAAGGTCCCCGGCGGTTTTTCGATGGGAAGTTTGGGGGAACCCAGGACGAGCCGCAGCACGTTTTCCCCGTTTTGGCTCATGATGCGAAAGTACGAATCGATCGATTCCAGGCTGTGCTTGGACGCCTCCAGCCGGTGGGGCCATTCATTGTGGCCGATGGGGATGAACGGCGTCCCGTCCTCGAACTGAAAGTACCGCTGCGTGGGCCCCACCCTCACATATCCCCGCTTGGCTGCCGCCTGCCGGTAGGGCTGGATCCCCTGGGAAGAAAGGTTCTGGTCGGGACCGATGGGGGATTCGGTCATCTTCTCCTTCGGAGGAACGCACTGAACGACGAAACCGAGAACAAGGATCGGCAACGCCAGGAACAAGCCGCGGGGTTTTATTGATTTCACTGGATTTCCCCCATTTAATGATCGTTGAAAATAGCTGAAAACGGTTTTCGGGTAGTATAGGAAAGGTCGTCATTTGTAACGAATTTCATGAAAACTGTCCTGATGTGAGGGTGGCCTGTTCTTCGAATACCAGGGTCGCCCGCACTCGAGAGGACCGCTACAGCCCGGCTCCAGCCGGGTTGACTTGCCGTCGCCTCTTTCCCTACTCTGGCTGCTGAACAGATATCTCGAACAAGTTCGATCCGCCCCATCCGGGCCCGGGGAGGGAAATCATTGACCCTGACGGCAAGAGACCTCGAAGACCTGGAGCATGCCAGAGAACTCCTGGAACGGGTGAGCCTTGCCGTGCGGATCACCAGCGTATTCGGGGTCTCCATTGAAAAAGGGATCCGGCTCCTTCCCGAGGGCTGGTCGGACAAAGTTACCAAAGCCAGCCACCTGGCGATCGAGAAGGCCCTGGACACGGCGGTCTTGACCCTCGACGACTGGCGGCGGACTTCCTCGTCGGACCTGCTTCACAAGGTCACCGTGGCCGCCTCGGGTGCCGCCGGAGGTGCGCTGGGGCTGCCGGCCCTCTCCGTGGAACTGCCCGTGTCCACCACGGTCATGCTTCGGTCCGTGGCGGATATCGCACGGAGCGAAGGGGAGAAGATCCGTTCCCTGGAGACGAAACTGGCCTGCCTGGAGGTTTTCGCACTGGGAGGCGCACAGAAGAGCGACGACAGTGTGGAGACCGGGTATTTCGCGGTCCGGGCCTCCCTGGCCAATTCGGTTTCCGCCGCCTCCCGCTACCTGGCCGGGCAGGGCCTGAGCGACCGGGGCGCCCCGGCGATCGTGCGGTTTGTCTCCGGGATTGCGGCACGGTACGGAGTCACCGTGACCCAGAAGGCGGCGGCTCAGGCGCTGCCTCTGATCGGCGCAGCGGGGGGCGCCTTGATCAACACCCTGTTCATCGATCATTTTCAGAACGCAGCCCGCGGCCACTTCGTGGTGCGCAGGCTGGAACGGACATGCGGGGCGGATGAGGTCCGTCGCGCCTACGACAGCATGGGAACCTCAAGCGTTTGATTGGATGCCCGCTTTCGAGAAGTTCGCTAAAGGAGCGTACAAGATGGTCACCGTTCGATGGACAGGCGCGGCCGGGCTCGAGTTCACCCACGAGGACCGGACCGTTCTCATGGATCCGTATCTCTCCAGAAAGGGCAAGATCGATCTATTCTTCCGGGGCCTGTCCCCGGTACCCGCCGCCATCGAGGACTATGAAAAACGGATCCCGGGCAACGTGTCCGCCATGATCGTGAGCCACACACACTTCGACCATGTCCTGGACGTTCCGGACCTGGCCCGGCGCTTCCAGGTGCCGCTGCTGGGCAGCCGGAGTCTGGACGCCCTCATGGGGATGCACGGCATGACGGGCCGGGTCCGGGTATGTGAAGGCGGTGAGCGGGTGGAGTTGCCCGGCGGGGATGCGGTGACCATGATCCTCTCCCGGCACGGGCGCGTTGTCCTGGGACGCGTTCCCTATCCCGGGGAGATCGTTCCCGGGGGCCGGCTTCCCCTGAAGGCCGGTGCGTACGGGCACGGGACGGTATTTCTGCCCCGGCTGGAGATGGGGGGACGGGTTTTCCTGGTGGCGGGGAGCGCGGACTTCATTGAGTCGGAACTGCCGGGGCAGAGCTGCGATGTGCTGTTCCTGTGCGTACCGGGCTGGAAAAGGGTGCCCGAGTTCACCACGCGGTTGCCTGCCCTGGTGAAACCCCGCATCATTGTCCCTTTTCACTACGACGACTTCACCCGGCCCCTGGCCCCAAACATGTCCTCCCCGAAGCTGCCCTTCCAGGACCTTCCCGGTTTTCTCGAACGTTTGTCGGAACAGGCACCCGAAGCTGAGGTGCGGGTGATCGACACCTTCGAGGCCCTGAACCTGTGATCCTTGACTTTTGCGCCTCAAGTTAGTATTACTTACAAGATGATGCCCCAAAAAACCGCCTTCTCTGTCCGTCCGTTGAAAAACGACGGTTCTGTGTTTTCTTTTCTTTCCCGGGTTGACCATGAATCCAGTACTTTCAAGCACTTTTGGATCCATGATTTTTCCTGGATGACATCAAATTGAAGTCTTTGTATGGTCTCCAAAGGTTTCATTTTGTGAATTATTTCCAATATGTTCCGATTCATTCTCAGGATGAGTAAGTAAAGCTAACCCCTTGAGAGGTATGTCTTCCGGAGCAGGATCTACCCCGGGAAAAGGCACGGAAAAAATCGGGGTGCGGTCTCGGCTCGTGGAGAGATCCTGTTCCCTTTCGCAGTGAAAGGAGTCCGTATGGGCGGGTATGACGTGATCGTGGTGGGTGCCGGCAACGGGGGGCTGACCGCCTCCGCGGCGCTGGCGCAGAAGGGTCTGAACGTGCTCCTGCTGGAACGGCACAACCTTCCCGGAGGCAGCGCAACGAGCTTCTGCCGGGGGCGTTTCGAGTTCGAGGTCGCCCTTCACCAGTTGAGCGGGATGGGAACGCCGGAGAACCCCGGGCCGCTCCGGGCCCTGCTCGGGAGCCTGGGTGTTCTGGAGGATCTCTCCTTTGTGGAGATGTCCGACCTCTACCGGGTCCAGGTTCCCGACGGCTTCGATATCACGCTCCGGGCGGACAGGCATCAGGTGGTACAGGAACTTCAAAACCGGTTTCCCGCGGAGAAGGGCGCCATCGAGTCGTTTTTTCAACTCGTCTACGACTTTGCCGAGCAGATGCTTCAGGCCGTGATGCTCCGGGACCCGGAGCCCTCCCGGGAGAAGTTCCCGGTGCTGTACCGCTATGCGTTTGCCCCCTGCAAGGAGGTTCTGGATGACCATTTCCAGGACCCGGTGCTCAAGGCGGTCGTGTCCGCCTACTGGGGATACCTGGGGCTGCCGCCCAGCCGGCTGGCGTTCACCTATCTGGCCATGCTGTTCTATACCTACATCGAGTTCAAGCCGTTCCACCTGAACGGGGGCTCCCAGGCCCTTTCCAACGCCATCGCCAGCAAGTTTCTCTCCAACGGCGGTACCGTTCGATACCACTGCGGCGTGAAGAAGATCCTCGTGGAGGGGGGGGCGGTCCGCGGCGTGCAGACCGATGACGGTGAGGAGATTTCCGCCAGGTTCGTCGTGTCCAACGTTTCGCCCGTGGCCACGTATCTCCAGCTGATCGGCGCCGGCCAGGTGCCGGAGCAGACGCTCACGGAGATGCGCGGGCGCAGCCTGGGGCCGTCCGCCTTCACCCTCTACATGGGGTTTGACTGCGAGCACGGAAAGCTGGGCATCACGGAATCGACCAATTTCATCCTCCCGCACACCGAAATCGGAGACCGGGCCTACAACCAGATGCACGAAGTGGAGATGGGCTCCGAATTCATGCTTCTGAGCTGCTACGACGTGGCGGACCCCGAGTTCTCCCAGCCGGGTACCAGCCAGGTGAGCCTGGTCACCCTGAAGTTCGGCGAGCCCTGGCTCCGTGTGCCCACCAGCGAGTATTACCGGACCAAGTACCGCTGTGCCGAGGCCATGCTGAGCACAACGGAGCGGGTCTATCCCGGCCTGCGCGCTCACATCGAGGAGATGGAGGCGGCAACCCCGTTGACCCATATGCGGTACCTCGGCCATCCCGGAGGTTCCATCTACGGGTTTGAACAGCAGACCAAGGACTCGCTCTTCTTCCAGCCGGGGCGCCATTCCCCCATCGGGGGCCTGTTCTTCGCCAGCGGATGGAGCGGTGACTGCGGCTTCCAGCCAACGCTGGAAGCTGGAAAGGCCGCGGCTGGCTCTATCCTGAAGGAAATCGATGCCTAGACCGGAGGAGGTATGAAACAAGGCTTGCACGAGCAGTTCGACGGATACGGTTCCATCGTTGACGCCATCAAGGTCAGCCGGAAGCACGGCCTGGACTACACGGTGGAAAAGGACGCCGCGGATCCGTACGTCCGGCGTCTGCACCCGCAGAAGTTATCCCTGGTTGTGGCGGACATGTGGGAGGAGACTCCGTCAGCGGTCACACTGCGCCTGGTGGCGCCGGACCGACCGCTTCCTCCGTTCCAGGCCGGGCAGTACATCGCGCTGGTGGTGGAAGCCGGGGGGATCCGTACCAGCCGTCCTTACAGCATCTCCTCCCCGCCGCACCACACCGGGTACTACGACATCACCGTGCAGCGTATGGAAAACGGCCTGGTGTCCAACCACCTCCTGGACCGGGTGAAGAGGGGGGACCGGCTGGAGAGTTCGGGACCGGCCGGCGAGTTCGTCTACAACCCGATCTTCCATGCCCGGCACATGGTGATGATCGCCGGGGGTTGCGGGGTCACCCCGTTTATGAGCATGATCCGGGAGATCCTGGAATGCGGCCTGGACCGGGAGGTGCACCTGTTCTTCGGAAACCGGGACCTCCCCGGAGCCATCGCACGCGGGGTGTTCATGGACCTTTCCGGGCGGTTCGATAATTTCCACTACGTGCCCGTGATCGAGAACCCGCCGGAGGGGTACGCCGGAAAGACGGGGTTCATCACCGGGGACCTGATCCGGGAGACGCTGGGCAGCCTGGAGGAAAAGACCTTCTACGTGTGCGGCCCGCAGGCCATGTACGATTTCTGCCTGCCCGAACTGGAGCGGCTCGGGATCCCCCGCAGGTGGATGCGCAAGGAGATGTACGGGTTGCCCGCCCGGGTGGAACTGGATCCGGCCTGGCCGGGGGACGTACGGCCGCAGGACAAGTTCACGGTGCGCGTGCAGGGGGGGGACACATTGGAAGTCACCGCAGGGGAGCCTCTGCTCACGGCCCTGGAGAAGAACGGCATCCGGGTGCCGTCCCTGTGCCGCTGCGGGGCGTGCAGCGAGTGCCGGGTGCGGATTCTGGCAGGCAAGGTCTATCAGCCCCCGGGCGTGCAGGTCCGCAAGTCGGACCGGCAGTTCGGGTACGTCCATTCCTGTGCCGCCTACCCGTTGTCGGACCTGGAAATCGCCCTGTAGACTGTGCCAAGGGAGTGAGGAAAAACCGCATGGACTTCGTAAAGCTGTTCGAGCCGATCACCATCAACGGATTGACGATCAAGAACCGTACCGTCATGCCGGCCATGGGAATGGCCTATACCAGCGACTATACGCTCACCGAAAGGCTCCGGGCCTTTTACCGGGAGCGTGCCCGCGGCGGCGTGGGCCTAATGACCATCGGTCCTGCGGCCATCGATCTTCGGGGGAGCGCTCCCCTCATGCCCGGCCTGTTTTCGGACGAATTCGTGGAGCCGCTCCGGTCATTCACCGACGAACTGCACCGGGATACGGACGTGAAGGTGGCCACGCAGCTCATCCACATGGGCCGGTACGCCTTTTCGTTCCTGACCGGGGAAACGGCCATCGCCCCATCGCCCCTGCCCAGCAAGCTCACCGGGGAGACCCCGCGGGAGATGAGCCAAGAGGACATTCAAGAGGTGCAGGAGGCCTACGTGCGTGCGGCCCTGCGGGCCCGCGAGGCGGGGTTCGACCTGGTGGAGATTTTAGCCTGTACCGGTTATCTCATCAGCCAGTTTCTCTCCCCGGTGACCAACCAGAGGACCGACGAGTACGGGGGCACGGCCGAGAACCGGATGCGCTTCGGTCTGGAGGTGATCCGCCGGGTGCGTGAAGCCCTGGGGGAAGGGTTCCCCCTGGGTGTGAGGATCGCCGGACATGATTTCATGGAAGGGGGCAACACGAACGAGGATGCCGCCCTCTTCGCGGCCCGTGCCCAGGAGGCCGGCGTGGATGCGGTGAACGTAACGGGCGGGTGGCACGAGACCACGATCCCTCAGCTGACCTCCAACGTGCCGCCGGGCTGTTTCGTGTATCTGGCCCGCGGCGTCAAGCAGCGTGTGGGCGTGCCCGTGTTCGCCTCCAACCGGTTGGGGGATCCCGAACTGGCCGAGCGGACCCTGCGCTCCGGGGCCTGCGACATGATCTGCTGGGGGCGGCCCCTGATCGCCGATCCGGAACTGCCCAACAAGGTGCGGGAGGGCCGGCTCCACGAGATCGTACCCTGCATCGCCTGCAACCAGGGCTGTTTCGACTCGATTATCACGGGCACCCACGTGTCCTGCGTACTGAACCCACAGGCCGGTCGGGAGGGGGAACTGAAAGTGATCCCCTCCGAGGAGCCCAAAAAGGTGTTCGTTGCCGGGGGAGGGCCCGGGGGCATGGAGTGTGCGCTGACCACCGCGAAGGCGGGTCACGATGTCACCCTCTTTGAAAAAGAGGCTTCCCTTGGGGGCCAGATCAACCTTGCCCGGGTACCCCCGGGCAAGCGGGAACTCCAGAAGATCACCGACAGCATGAAGAACCGCATGGAACAGGAGGGGGTGAAGATCCTGCTCTCCACGCCCCTCACGGCGGAACGGGTGAACGAGGAGAGCCCGGACGTGCTCGTGGTGGCCACGGGGGCACGGCCCATGGAACTTCGGGTGCCTGGCATGGAACGGCCGCACGTGGTGAACGCCTGGGATGTGCTCATGGAAAGGGTCCCGGATATCGGCCGCAACGTGGTCATCATCGGCGGGAACGCCACAGGCTGCGAGACCGCGCATTTCATCACCGCCATGGAGGCCCCGGACCCTTCCGTTTTCACGTTCCTCATGTACCACACCGCGGAGGACCCGGCCTACGCCCGGAAACTCCTGCACGGTGCGGGAAGGAGCGTCACCGTGGTGGACATGGTGGACCGCATGGCCGGGAACGTGGGGAAAACGGCCCGCTGGTCCCTGCTGAAGAGCCTCCGGCTCATGGGGGTGACCCTGAAAACAGGAACGCGGCTCAAGGAGATCACCGCGGACGAGGTGGTCATGGAAACCCCCGGGGGGCGTGAACGTCTGCCCGCAGACACGGTCATCCTGGCCGTGGGGGCCTGTTCCGTAAACCAGCTGGCGTCGGAGGTGTCCGGAAGCGGGATCCGGGTGATTACCCTCGGGGACGCCAGGGAGCCCCGGAAACTCGCCGATGCGGTGAGGGAGGGCTTCGAGGCAGCCTTGACCCTTTAGTTGTCTGGAGGAGAGGAGACCCGGATGACGGACGCTTCCCTGCAGGCCATGGAGATTCTTCGGAACCCGGAGAATATGAAGTGGTACGTGGTGCCCCTGCTGGTCTTCGTGCTGTATATCTACGTCGTGGAGATCGAACGGCGGAACTGGAGCGCGGTTCTGTGCGGGATCGCCGCCTGGGCGGGGGAGCTGATCTGGGAGATGTTCAACGCGGCGGTCCTTCATTTTTCCGGATATGCGCCGCTGTGGGGAACCCCCGGCGGAGATTCCGCCCTGGTGATCTACGCGGGTCTGAACATCGAGATCAGCCTGTTCTTCGCCGCCGCCGGTGTGATGCTGGTAAAGAGCCTCCCCCCGGAACGGGACCTCCGCATCCTCGGCATCCCCAACCGGATCTTCATCCCCGTGGGCTGGGCTCTGGTGGCGGTCTTCGTGGAGGTGCTGCTGAACCGGTGCGGGCTGCTCACCTGGGACTACGCCTGGTGGGGCTGGCCGCATGTGGGACTGATCGTGGCCGCCTATTCCCTGTTCTTCCTGGCGGTTGCCTGGGGACATGACCGCCTGACCCTGCGGACCAAGGTGCGTTTGGCGGTACTGCTTCCCCTGGCGGCCCTGACCTGTCACCTTCTGTTCGCGTCATGGCTCGGCTGGGTATAGGTTTGTTCGGGTATCAAGGACCCGATGCCGCATCCATCCTCTCGAACAGTTCCCTCTCCAGATCATGGATCCGCAGGAACCGGTCGGAGGCGCTCTGCCAGAGGTCCCTCCGTTCCGGAGCGCGGGAGGCCTCCTGGAGCGTCGAGGCGAGTTCCGTCCATTGTGCCGCGGAGTGCTCCATAAGAACGGGGAGTTGCTCCGGGACGAGATCCGGGATGCGCTCCCTGGCCCAGCGCAGGAACGCCACATACATCTTCCGGAAGTTGCCTCCTCCCGTCCCGAACTTCTCGATGGACTGGGACATGTAGGAAGCAAGAGATCCCGCGTCGTTCCGATCGTGGAAGTGCACCACCTCTTCGGCGAACCGGGTAAGGCCCTGGAGTCCGGACACCAGTTGCAGACCGCCGCCGCCCACCGCCTGGAGAAGTTCCACCTGGGAGGAATCACGGCCCAGCATCCGGTTCGTGCTTTTCAGAAGGGCGCGTGCGCAGGCATGGGTCAGTGAGTTGCGGATCTCCCTGTCGTAAAACTTACCCCAGAGGTTGAAGACGGAGAGCCCTTCCGGAGCGTTTCGGCTCCTGGCCACGGCGTTGTACGAACATGCCTGGGGCTCGGGATCCACGCGGTCGGCCACGTAGGCGGTTCGTGTTTCATCGTCGAACCCGACGAGCACGAACCGGTGCGCCGGGAAGTGGACCGTGAACTTGCGGTAGTCCAGGTAGAAGACGTCCCCGGAGAGCATCGTGGGGTTTCCCTCCAGGACCTCTCCGCGTACGATTTCCCATGCCCGGGCATCGTCCCTCTCGATGGCCTCCCGGTAGTCCACTCCGAGGGCCTCGGCCAGGTCCACCTCCATGGTGATGCCCCGGCCGAAGAGCACCACCGGGGGGTCCATCTTTTCGTGGGCCATGTAGATACAGTCGATGGCCGAGCCCAGGCCCAGAACCGCCTCCTCGGGCAGGTCGAGCCCGCAGTAGTGGTTCAGGAGGTTCTTCATCGCAATACTGCCGCAGTGCTCGCCGATGACGTTTCGATAGTCGGAGATGAGTGCTTTCACGATCGCGCCCTCCCGGCGGAATTCCTTCCGTTCATCATACATCATCATCGTGGAAATTCAGCTAGTACTCTTGTGGAACGAATTTCATGAGGATTTGTTCCACCACGGGGCCCGGAAGGATCCGTCCGAGAAGCGTGATCCATTTCATGGACGGGGGGAAAAGGAAATCCCGGGGTTCCCGCCGGAGCGCCTTCAGGACATACCGGGCCGCCTCCTCTGTGCCGATGGACAATGGCTTGGGGATGCCGTCATCCTGGATCCTCTCCGTGTTCACGAACCCTGGGTAGATCGAGAGGATCCGGACGTTGTACGGCTTCAGTTCGATACGGGCGGTGTCCAGGAAGATTCGACAGGCGGCCTTGGCTGCTGAATAAGGTCCTTGCATGGGGAGCCCGAGAAATCCGGCCAGGGAGTTGGTGTGGGCGATCAAGCCGCCTGTTTCCTGGGACTTCAACTGCCGGACCAACGGATAAAAATAGTGGATCATGGTGTCGTAGTTCAGGCGCATGTTCCCTTTGATTACTTCCGGGGGAACCGTGGCGGTGTTCATGGGGGGACCGGCCCCCACATTCAGCAGGGCCGCGTCGATCCGCCCGAACCGAATCACAGCATCCCGGACGACCTCCGCCGCGCACTCCTCATTGAGGGCATCTCCGGAAAGGACCTCACACCGGCTTCCGTTGGCCTCGATGGTTTTCGCCAGATCGCGCAGAAGTTCCGTCCGTCGAGCCGTGATCACAAGGTCGTTGTTCCCGTGGCTCAGTGCCAGGGCCACCGCCCTGCCGATGCCCGAGGAAGCCCCGGTGATCAGAATGACCTTTCCGCTCAGTTCCATACCGGTTCCTTCCTTCATGGGAAAACGCATGACGGGCCGGCCGCATAGTACCCGATCAGGGTTTTCTCTGGCAGGCGTCGCTGCTTTCTGGAAAGGGGTTTTCCGGGGCAGGGCACCCGCCCGGATGGAAAGATCCGCCGAAGCTTCTTAAACCCGGTTCTGCTGGACCAGGCGCGCGAAGTGTGCGAACGAGCGGTCGTAGGTCTTCTCCGCATCCGCGGGAAAGCAGCAGGCCGGTAATTCACGGCTCTTCAGGTGGTATTTCAGGCACTCGCAGCAGGCTCCTTTTCGGGAGCAGGGGTCGTAGCTGCAGTTACACGCCTCGAGATTTTTTTCTTTCGTGCAATCCATCTTGTCACCTCTTTTCATGCATCCCACGTCCCGGGCGGGAGCGGGAGAGCGTTTGCGTTTTCGGAGCAGGCGTGCGGGGCCGGGCGTTTACATGAAAAAACGAAGCACGCGCAGGGACCACCCGATCGGTTTTGTCCGCTGGGTTGTGCCGGCAAGGGCCTCCTCCAGGAGGTGCATGCCCAGGTCCACATGGTATGCGAACATGGCATCTCCCGCCTCGCGCGTGGCCCGGGACGGATTCCCCTGGTAGGGCGCCATGTCCGGATCCCCCACCCAGGCCAGGCCCTCTGAGAGGAACCGGAGATCGGTGGCGGCGTCCCGCAGGCCCACGGCGTCCAGCAGTCGGCCCGCGCCCGCCAGCAGGCGCAGGGGGGCCGGAACGGGCGAGCGTCTGGCCGGGCCGGTCTTCTTCCAGGATTCCCGGATTTTGTCCGGGTGCAGCGCGAGCATCAGGGATGTCTCGTTGGTTCCCGCATGGGAGTCCTCCGATGCACCGCACTGCTCCGGGGGGAGACCGGTTGCCTGGAGCAGGTGAGGGTCGTGATCCAGCATGCGCCGGAACAGGGTGTGGAACGGGACGATCAGGCACAGGTTCCGGCGGTCGAGCTTTCGCGCCGCCGTTTCGATGGCGATCTGGTGAAGAGGCCCGCCGTGGTTGTCCGTCAGGACCCAGGTGCGTAAACCCAGATCCGCCAGGGCCCGGCCCGTGTCCAGCACGGCGCGCAGGATGGCCCGGTGGTCGCTGGGCACGGAGCCGGGAACCGGTATGGCGTTGGCCCCCAGGGGCAGAGTGGGAAGTACGAGCGCGCTGTACTCCGGCCGGGATTCGCCGAACCGCTCCATGATCCGGTCGCGCACGGACTCCGCGATGAACAGGTCCGTGCCCAGGGGGAGATGATCCCCGTGCGTCTCGATGGGGGAGATGGATGAGAAGACTACCGTGCGGTCCCGGTCCAGCGCTTCCAGTTCGCGGGCGGTGAGATCGATGTATGAGAGGACCTTCATTCAGGTTTTCCCCGCGCCTTCTCCGCCAGCTTGACGAAGGGGCTTTCCTTCCGGTCCTGGTAGGTCTCCCGGATCCGGACGATCCGATCCTGGATGCCAAAGAAAGCATCCACCACGGCGGGGTCGAAATGGCGGCCCTGGCCCTCCAGGATGATTCCGAACGCCTTGTCCAGGGAAAACGCCTCTTTGTAGGGACGCTTGGAGGTCAGGGCGTCGAAGACGTCCGCAATGGCCACGATCCGTCCGGCCAGCGGAATGTCCTCTTCGGCCAGGCCCCGGGGATAACCGCTTCCGTCCCAGCGTTCGTGATGGGACAGGGCGATGATTTCCGCAAGCCGGATCACTCCCGAGTCCGATTGTTTCAGGATCCCGGCCCCGATCATGGAGTGCTGTTTCATGATCTCCCACTCTTCCGGTTCCAGCTTTCCCGGTTTCAGAAGGATCCGGTCCGGAATGCCGATTTTTCCGATATCGTGCAGGGGAGCGGCGTACAGGATGGATTCCACCGTCTTCTCCTGCAGCCCCATCTTCTCCGCGATGGCCGCCGAGTAGTGGCTCATGCGTACAATGTGCTCGCCGGTGTCTTCGTCCTTGTATTCCGCCGCCCGGGACAGGCGGTGAATGGTCTCCAGTGAAGCGCGGTTGTTTCTTTCCAGGGCCTCCCGCAGCTGTTCCGTGCGGCTGGCCACCTCCGCCTCCAGCTCTTTCTGATAGTGGAGCATGTGGTCGTTGAACGCTTTGACCTTCAGCAGCGAGCGAACCCGCGTCCGAAGTTCGGTGCGGTCCACGGGTTTGGAAAGAAAATCGTCCGCCCCGGCCTCCAGGGCTGTTTCCCTGGCTTGCTCGTCCGTAAGCCCCGTGACCATCACCACCGGGATCAGGCGGGTTTTCTCTTCCGACTTCACCCGCCGGGCCACTTCGAACCCATCGATGCCCGGCATCTGTATGTCCAGGAGGATCAAGTCCGGCGGATCGTTCCGTGCGGCATGCAGCCCCTCCTCTCCGTTGCGGGCGAGGCGCACATCGTGACCCAGCGGGGTCAGCAGTGCTTCCATGACCACGAGGTTTCGCTGCTCGTCGTCGATGACCAGGATTTTGCCCATACCAAGGTTCCTCTGTTTCCGAGGGGGTCCCGGGGGGGACGGCACGCGCCCTCGGGGGAGAACATCGATTCTAGAAGCATAGGGTTCTTAGAAGCATAGGGCATGAACGGTTTTCGGGTCAATCCCTTTGCAGGATGATCAGCCGCTGGCCGGGGTGGATCGGCCGCTTCCGGGAGATGTGGTTCCACGTCTCGATGTCTCGAATGGAAACATCGTAGTTTTCCGCGATCCGGCCCAGGGACTCGCCTTTTTGCACGACGTGAACCCGCTGCTTCAATCCGGCCATGCGCAGCTTCACGCATCGCTGGAAGCCGGTCTCCTTCCCCTCCGGCAGAGTAACCGTGTAGATGCCGGAGGGAAGCACGCTCCGGATCATCCAGGGGTTCAGGTGCCGGAGGGTGCGGGGGGATGTGTCCGCGCACGACGACAGGACGTGCATCGGGACCCGGGGGCCGGCTTTCAACTGCACGTCCGTGGTACGGGGGATGTTGTATCTGGCCTCTTCCGGGATGAAGATGGAGTACGAGGCGGGGTCTTCCAGGATCAGTTTCAGGGTGATGATCTTGAATACGAACCGTTCGGTTTCTACAGGAAGGTACAGATCGTAGTAGTCCCCGGTGCCCTGTTCTTCGATCGCGTTTCGAACGTTTCTTTCTCCCCAGTTGTAGGCGGCCAGCGCGGTGGGCCAGGAGCCGAATTCTGCGTGCAGGGCCTTCAGGTAGGTCGCCGCGGCCCGCGTGGAACGGGGGAGGGAACGCCGGTCGTCCACGTAACGGTCCACGCGGAGTCCGTGGCGTTTGGCCGTGGATTTTATGAACTGCCAGTATCCCACCGCGCGGGCGGAGCTCTGGGCCCGGAACAGGAGCCCGCTCTCGGCCACCGGGACGAATTTCAGATCGTCAGGCAGCCCCTTCGCCTTGAGGATCGGCTCCACCACGGGGTCGGTTCGGCCCGCCCTCTTGATGTACAGGAGCAGCTGGCCCTCGTGGTCCAGCAGGTAGTAGAATTCCCTTTCCAGCCTTTCGCGAACATCTACCCACCCCAGGGGGACAGGTTCCCCGCAAAAGAGGAGTTTTT
>CAYTRL010000097.1:0-1550 GCA_964439795.1 uncultured Thermodesulfobacteriota bacterium | reverse complement strand
CGGCGGGGGGGGGGGGTGGGGGGGGCCGACAGTCCCGGGGCCAGGATAAGAAAGGTGAGGAGCAAGAGGGGCGCCAGGAACCGCACCGTCGGCCCGCATGCGGGCAAGATGGGGTTTCGGTTGCGAACGGTTGCGGGGCGGCGGTCCCGGAAAGACGTTCCGTGCCGGGTTGTTTTCCTCCGGATCCAGGATCCCATGATCGAAGCCCTTCGTGGAAAATGATGTGTTTCTCGAGCGTAGGGGAATCCCGGGGGGATGTCAAAGGAACCGTGTCCCCGGCTGCAGAACCCGCACCTCACATGGAGGGTCTGTTGCATGCACGTGTTCTTCTGCTTATGCTGGCTTGGCGAGCAGGAGGTGTGCGCAGGAAAGCCGGAAGAAGAGAAAGGAGGAGATTGCATGAGCCTGTTGGAACTGGATTTCATCGACATGCAGGTTGAGTTGGATGCGCCCGTGGAAGAGGTGTTCGCTTTTTTTCTGCAACTGGAACGGTGGTCTTCTTGGGCCTCCGGCATCCGGCGGGCCTTCCGGAAATCGGACCATCCCTGGCGGGAAGGGTTCCGCCTGGGTTTTGTCCCGGATTTTCTGCCCGTGCCCATCGTGACAAAGGTGATCGGCTACGAGGAAAACCGCCTGGTCGAGTGGGGGATGCGGACACCTGCGGGCTCGGTCATCCACCGCTTCGAGTTCGAGCCGATGGGTGACGGCCGCTGCCGTGTCCGCCAGGTCGAGGCTGCCCGGGGCCTGCCCGCCATTCTCATGCGTCCACTGAAGGGACGGATCGAGTCGTTCGACCGTGGCCTGGCCGAGGACCTGCAGGAGGCGGTCCGGAAAGGGTTCCTGCGCGCGTGAACCCTGCCGCGCGTTGTTCCGGGTTGGACGGAAGGGGGGGCGATCCTAATCCAGCTCGATCTGCTTGGGCTGGTTCATGTTGAGCTGCGGCATGACCTCCTCGCAGCAGATGACGCACGTTCCCACATCGGTTCCGCTCAGGAAGCTCTTGCAGAGCTTGTCGCACGGCTGCGGGTTGCTGTAGAGCTTCTGGCACATGGTGTCGAATCCCGAGAAATCGCAGGAGTCGATGTTCTGGCTCATGCAATCCTCGACGCCGGCGGCCCAAACAGGCGCCGGATGAATACATGCAAAGACGGGCAAACCCAACAGGGCGAGAACGATCAGAAGTACCGGCCTGTTCATGGGGATCTCCTCCTGTGAGTGAACGATTCCTGCACGAAGAACTCTACCAAAAGGAATCGTAAAAAGATAAGAAAAACTTTAATAAAAAAAATTCCCGTTTTACGGTCACCATCCTGTATACAGATCAACATTCTCTCTAATAACGCAAGGGATTCGCAATCGTCGTTCGTTCCATAAAATGTCCGGCATCCGCCGGAGACAGCAGAATTCAAGAAATGAGAGCTGTCTGGGCCGTATGCGATAAAAATCTCCTACGCATTCTTGGATCTTTCGATAGCGTTTTGAAAGAAAACCCAACCTTTTTACGCTCCTGCGAACAAGAAGTGCTCGTATGCAAGGCGGGCGAAGGGCCG
>CAYTRL010000096.1:0-15670 GCA_964439795.1 uncultured Thermodesulfobacteriota bacterium | reverse complement strand
CACGGAAACTGCGGTATCCGGTCCACACGCTGGAGGGAGAGCCCCTCCTTCCCGCCGGGACCACGGTCACCCGGGAGGTCCTGCAGGACCGGATCGCCTCGGACAGGCGCGATCCCCACCCGGACATGGCGATCCTGGATTTCGACACCGTGCGCTCGGACCTCATGGAGGGCCTTCGCGCGGGGCCTTATCCAGTGGTTTTTGACAGCCCCCGGAATATCGACGAACTGCAGGGTTCCATGGAGAAGATCCGTCTGGTCCTCCCGCTGCTGGAGTACCTGAGATACTTCAAGAAGCAGGATCCCTACACCTATGCACATATCCTCCGGGTGTTCGCCCTGACCTCTCTGCTCGCCCGCATCCTGCTCGATGACGACGGGGATCAGGTGCAGGGGATCATGGCCGGCCCGGTGCACGATTTCGGAAAAATCTGTGTACCCATGAAGATCCTGAAGAAGAGCAACCCCCTGACAAGGACCGAACGGGGGATCCTGGAGCATCACACGCTGGCCGGGTATGTGCTGATCAGTTATTACATGAAAGACCCGGAGAGCTTCCTGGCCAGGGGGGCCCTGGAGCACCACGAAAGAAAGGACGGCTCCGGATATCCCTCAGGCATCCGCCAGACGGACCCGATGGTGGAGATCCTCGCCGTCTGCGATGTGTACGATGCCCTGATCTCTCCCCGGCCGTACCGGAAGAAGGCCTACGAGAACAGAACGGCCCTGGAGGAGGTGACCCGGATGGCGGAAGCGGGAACCCTGGGATGGGATGTGGTCAGGGCACTGGTGGCCTGCAACCGTCGGTCGAAACCTCACTACAAGGAGTGTGAGGTCTCCCTCGAGGTCCGGGGAACGCCCCCGGAGGGGAACGCCTACGGCGTTACCGTGGACGATGATTCTTGACCCCGCCCGTTTTTTTTTCGGAGGAACGTATGTCCCAACCCTCCCGTCCTTCCCTTGCGGAGTCCATGGGGCTTCACCCGCTGGGCGAACGGCTGCGTCAGGCGGCCGTGGCCCTGCGGGGTGCCGAGGACGTGCCCCCGTCCCGTTTTGATCGGTCCTCGCTGGCTGTGCTGCGCCCACGGCACGCCCTGCCCCTGTGGTTCGGGCGGTTTTCTGTCCCGCGAAAGGTCCTGTTGACCAACCTGTTCAACCACCGGCCCACCCCGGAGGAGGAGGGATGGTCGGTCCGGCGGACCCAGGTGGAGGATTTCCGGGGTGGGGGCCTGACCTATGACAGCCACAACGGAACCGACCTGTCTGTTCCGAGGGGCAGCGTGGCCGTGTCCCCGGCGCCGGGACGGGTGGTCCGGGTCTATGCGGAGTTCAACCGCGGCGGGCTCAAGGTGGTGATCGATCATGGCGAGGGTCTGCTCACCTGCTCGGCCCACCTGGCGCGTACGCTGGTGACAGAGGGCGACCTGCTGAGAACGGGCGAGCCCTATGCAATCACCGGATACAGCGGCCTGGACGGATTCGCAACCTTTCCCTGGGGGGTGCCCCACATTCATTTCAACGTGTGGCTCAACGGCGTCCCGGTGGACCCGTTTTCCCGGGGGGACGAACCGAGCCTGTGGCAGGGGGGACGGCCGCAGCCGGTGCCCCTGGACCCGCCGGAAGAGAAGGTCCAGCCCACCGCCTACGATGCGCTTTTGGTGGAGGCGGCCGTTGCCGCCTGCAGGACCCCGGACGTGCGCAACCGCCTGTCGGCTCTGCAGCCCCTGCAGAAGCGGGCCGCCTACCTGATCGCTGAGGCCAACTACTATCCCACACGGTTTCCCGTCCGAGGGTGTTTCCAGGCAAGGGAGGCCCTCCGACGCGAACGGATCTACATGCCGTTTTCCGCACGGGACTTCGACGGGGCCGTGTTCGTGGACGAAATCCAGCGTGCGGCCGGGCCGCATGACGACATCAAGATGGGGAGGTGAGCATGACCTATGACCAGATGCCCTGGCTGGCTTCCTACGATCCCGATGTGCCGGCGGAAGTCCCGATCCCGAACCTCTCTCTGGATGAAGCCCTGACGGACATCTGTCGGACGTTCGGTTCACGGGCGGCGTTTCATTACATGGGCATGTCCATGACCTTTGGCGAACTGCTGGAGACGTCGGGCCGGTTTGCCTGCGCCCTGCAGGAGAGGGGGTTGGGGCCGGGGGACGTGGTGGCCTTGAACCTGCCCAACATCCCCGCCTATATCGTGGCCGTGCTGGGTTCGCTCCGGGCGGGGTGCGCCGTCTCCGGGCTGGCCCCGCTGCTCATGCCGGACGAGGTCGTCTACCAGCTCAATGACTGCGGGGCCCGGGTGCTGGTGACCCTGGACAGTCTTTACTCTGCCCGGTTCTCCGGTGTGGCCGACCAGGTACCGGACGTACGTACGGTCCTGGTGGCCGGCGCCGCGGATTTCCTTCCGCAGAGCCCCCCCAACCCGGCGGGAGGGACCCCCCTGGCGGGCAAGGAGGTGAAGGCCTTCATGGACCTTCTCGGGGACTGCCCGGGCGATGTCCGGCCGGGTACCCGGGACCCGGACGCCGCCTGCTTTCTGCAGTACACGGGCGGCACAACCGGCCCCCCCAAGGGCGCCGTGCTTACCCACCGCAACCTGCTGGCCGACCTGGCCATGTACGAGCACTGGATGAAGATCGAGCGGGGCAGCGAGGTGTGGCTCACCGGGTTTCCCATGTTTCACATGGCCGGTCTCTTTGTTTCCATGAGTGCCCTGACCACTGGGGCCACGCAGGTCCTGGTGCCGGATCCCAGGAACCTGGACCACATCCTCCAGGAGTACCGGGAGCACCTGCCCACGGTGTTGTGCAACGTGCCGTCCCTCTACCTGATGCTGCTGGGCCGGGAGGATTTCCGGGCGCTGGATTTTGCCCGGCTCCGGTACTGTCTTTCCGGGGCGGCCCCCTTTCCCGTGGACGGGATCCGGGACCTGGAGTCCGTCGTGGGGGAGGGGAAACTGGTGGAGGTCTGGGGCATGACCGAGACCAGCCCGCTGATCACGGTGAACCCGGCCCGCGGCCGGAAAAAGATCGGGTCGGTGGGATTGCCGCTGCCCGGCACGCGTTTCCGGGTGGTGGACCTGTCAGACGGGGAGACGCCCGTTCCCCTGGGACAGGAGGGCGAACTGATCTGCTGCGGGCCGCAGGTCATGAAGGGCTACCTGAACAAGCCGGAGGAGACGCGGAACGCCCTGCGGGAGCACGACGGCGCCCGATGGATGCACACCGGCGATGTGGGCCGCATGGACGAGGATGGGTTCGTGTACGTGGTGGACCGGGCCAAGGACATGATCATCGTGGGTGGATACAAGGTTTTTTCCTCCGAGGTGGAAGACAAGCTGTACCTGCACCCGGCCGTGGGGATGTGCGCGCTGGTGGGCCTTCCCAACCCCAAACGGCCGGACAGCGAACTCGTGAAGTTGGTGGTGCAGAAGAGCGAGGCGTACCGGGACATGCCCGATGAGCAGGTGGAGGCCGAACTGCTCGCCTTTGCCCGGGAGAAGCTGGCACCCTACAAGGTCCCCCGGATCGTGGAGTTCGTGGAATCACTGCCTCTCACCTCCGTGGGCAAGGTCAACAAAAAGGCGTTGCGGCAGTGACCCCGGCCGGTTCCCTGCAAGCCGGCCGAAGCAGTTTCCTGCCTGCGGCGTCAGCCGGAACGGCATGAAGAAGCGGAGATGAAACCCATGAAGAAGAAAGTTTTCTGGACCGCGGCGGCTGTCCTTCTGCTGGTTTTACTCGTGCTTCCCACGGCCTTTCCCGGGTTCACGTATCGTCTGGCCATGTCCCTGGAAAGAAGCTTTGCGGGCCTCCATGAGAAACAGGTGGCGGTGGGGGACCAGCGGATCCGTTATCTCGAAGGCGGGAATGGCGAGACCGTCCTGCTGGTGCACGGGTTCGGTGCGGAAAAGGACAACTGGACGCGCATGGCGAAGCACCTCACGCCCCACTACCGCGTGATCGCCCCGGACCTGCCCGGGTTCGGGGAGAGTTCGAAAGACCCCGACGCCTCCTACGACATCCTGAGCCAGGTTGAGCGGTTGGACCGGTTCGTCCAGGCCCTGGGGCTGGACTCCTTCCACCTGGCGGGAAACTCCATGGGAGGGTCCATTGCCGGGCAGTATGCCGCACGCTTTCCGGACAAGGTCAAGAGTCTTGCCCTGGTCAACACGGGGGGCGTGACCGGATGCCCGGAGAAGAGTGATTTCGACCGGATGCTGGAAAAGGGGGAAAACCCCCTCCTGGCGGATAACGAGGAGGGCTTCGAGACCAAGCTGGAGATGGTTTTCGTGGAAACCCCCTGGATCCCCGGTCCGGTCAAGCGGCACCTGGGAAGGCAGGATGTGAAAAACAGGGACCTGCTTGTCAAGATCTTTCAGCAGATACACACCGAGGGAGAGTCGCTCGTTCCCCGGCTTCCGGAGATCCAGGTGAGAACCCTCATCCTCTGGGGGGACAGCGACCGGCTCCTCCACGTATCCTGCACCCGCGTCCTGGAGCAGGGGCTTCCCGATTCCTCCACCGTGGTCATGAAATCGTGCGGACACGCCCCCATGCTCGAACGGCCGGAGGAGACGGCCGGGCACTACCTGTCCTTCCTGGGTGAGCGGTAACCGGCCGGCCTTCAGGGCCGCCCACAATGGGTATCAGCCTGATGAAAAAGCCCATTTGGGCAGGCTATTCAAAAAGGTTTAGATATACAAGGCGTACTTTGGAAGTACGTTGATTGACGAGGGATAAGCGGAACGCAGCAGATGAGCCTTTTTCAACAGCCTGCTACGGGTTCTTCTTCCCCAGGTATCCATACTCGCCGAACCATTCGAAGGCACGCCGGATCGCCTCCGCCACCGGGCTCTGGGGCATGCCCAGTTCGTCGATCGCCTTCTTCGGCGTGAAGTACTGGGGACGGAAACTGAGCCTCACCGAGGCAGAGTTGATCTCCGGTGCCCTACCGGTAAGCTTCCCCCAGGCGTCCGCCGTGTACCCCACACCCATCAGCAGCCATCCGGGCATGGGCCCGATCGGCCTGCGGCTGCCGATCACCTCGGCGATCAGGGTGAAAATCTCACGAAAGCTCAGGTTTCCTTCCCGGTTGGCCAGGAGGTACGCCTCGCCCTTTCGCCCCTTCTCGCAGGCAAGGATGAGGCCGCGGCACACATCCAGCACATCCACGATGTTGTTACCGCCCGGCGGGTAGAAAAGAACCCTGCCGGCCTTGGACTCCAGGATCATCTTCCCCGAGGTGGGCCGCACGTCCCAGGCGCCGAACATGTACGTGGGGCACCCGATCACCACATCCAGGCCCTTCCCGGCAAAGGTCAACGCCGTGTCGTGGGCCTCCCGCTTGGTCAGCGAATAGGCGTTTCCGTACTGCTCGTAAACGAACGGCACCGTCTCGTCGGCAGGGTTCCCGCGGCTGCGCATGCCGATCACGCCGTTGGTGGACACGTGCACCACCCGCTCCACCCCCGCATCCATGGCCGCCTGCATCACGTTCACCGTGCCTCCCACGTTGACCCGCCGCATGGCGTCCAGAAGCCCGTTCCACATGGAAACCACCGCCGCCGCGTGGTAGACACGATCGCAGCCCTCCATGGCCCTGGCAAGAGAGGAAGGATCGGTGATGTCGCCGGACACCCGTTCCACGTCCAGGTCGTCCAGGGCCAGCGTTTTGGACGATTCGCGAACCAGCACCTTGACCCGTTCGCCTTTCTCCTGCACGAGGAGGCGCGTCAGGTTGCCACCCACCAGGCCCGTGGCGCCGGTTACGAGAACCTTGTGTCCTCCCATGTTTCTTCTCCTGTTTGGACGATCTCCGGCCGGGCCGGTTATGGAGGGTATGGTTTTCCCTGCTCGGTGGACAGCGAACAGGGTTCACCCTTTTTCCTCTTTTCGCATGCGGCGCCTGAGGATCTGAAGAAACCCCGTCAGGAGGAGAACAAGCAGCCCGCTTCCCCAGGGAAGGCTCGCTCCGTCCGCGGTTCTGCACCCACCACAGCCGCCTCCCGATTCCCCGGTCACCGTGACGGATTCATCCGGGGTTCCGGTTCCGAGGGTCAGGAGGTGACGGGTGGCCGAGAATCCCGCGTCGTTTTCCGGGTTCCCGGCCACGGGACCGCCGCTGACCCTGTGGTCCAGCGGATAAGGTTCCAGGCCCGCCATGTCCAGGACGGCCGGCTCCGGGTTCCCCTGCTCGTCCCCCCTTCGCCAGAGACACACGGCCAGCACGTTCTCTCCGGAGGTGTTCAACACGCCTTTGGGCAGGTAGAAGCGCGACTGGGGCCCCTTGGCCTCCCAGGTGCGGCCCATGAGCCGTCCGTTGATCCAGATGAGGGCCTTGGAAGAGGCCCGGCGAACGCGAAGACACAGGGGGGTCTCCATCCCCTCCGGCAGATCGAGACGAAACCGGGTCCGGTACCAGCCGGTTCCCGCAAATCCCGGGACAACCCGATCGTCCTGATCCCAGTCATGGGGCAGGTCAACGGGCAGCCAGCCGGCATCCTCGAACCCGGGGAGGTAGGCCCCTTCCCGTTCTCCGTGGAGGCCGCTTGCGTTGAACGGGTCCGTGCCTTCCCGTGCGCTGCGTCCCTGGATCTTCCAGGAGATTTGCGTTTCGGGGTCCCCCACCACCTCGGCCGAGAGGATCCCCCTGGGGTTCATGATGTCGTAGAAAGAGGCAAAGCCTTTGTTGTGGCCGAGGTTCTCCACGAGCACGGAGATCGTGTTGGTCTCCTCGACGCTGTCCTGCGGAACGGAAAAATCCACCGGGTCGGAAAACAGGTCCGGGCTGCCGGCGGCGCCGGGTCCGAACATGCCGGTGGTAAAGCTGTCATGAGAACCCAGAAAACGACCGTTCCAGTAGACGCTGTAGCAGTGTCTGGCGTCCAGGCGCAGCGCCTGCGGCTGCATCCCCGGAGCGGGGGCGTATTTCCCCCGGTACCACACGAACCCGTAGTGGAAGCCGTAAAGGTCCGGGCTCATGGAGTCCGGGTCCGGAACGGCCCGCCAGAAACCGTCATCGAACCCCGGTTCCGTCTCCGGGGCGCCGGGTGTGAAGACCCAGGGCCCCAACTTTGGGAGGGCAGGCGGCTCCTTCGGGGTGAGATCGAAACGTACCAGCCCGATCTCCTGTTCCTGCCGGGGCTCCTCGCCCGTTTCCGGGAGGTTCCCGGGCTTTCTGTTCCCGGGGAACAGATATACCGGTGAAGGGGAATGAACCCAGAGCGGCAGGCCAACCGTGTCTCTCTCCCCGGTCTCCACCACCCGGGGCGGAACAAAATAGGGGCCGATCACCAGGATCTCCCGTTCCCCATCGCGGACCCGCCATGTCCTGCCGGCCAGATCCTCTGAGACGAGCAGGAGGGTCAGCGAGCCGTGACCGCCGGGTTGGGAAAACTTGAAGAACAAAGGTTCCGCTTCCACGGTGGCGCGCAGCACCAGTTCTCCAGCATCCTTCTCCCTGCTCCAGTCAACGGCCTCGGAGGCATATTCAACCCGGGGCTCGTCCGGGATGTGGAAGGCCATCTCCCCCTGTTCCCCCTCCCTGCCGTAGACCACCAGTTTGCGGGAGTCGTCCCGGCCCGCGCACGTGAGAAGTTCGAAGGTGGAATACAGCAGCAGGAACCGTTCGAGCTGGAGGTTCGACACCAGGATTCGCATGGAGCGTTCCGGAACCGGGATCGCGGCACCCGGCGCCCGGGGAACGAGATGCCCGTCGCCCATCCAGGGCACCCGTACCCGGGTGGAATAATCTCCTTCCCGGTCTCCGTTCCGCAGAAAGGTAAGACGGGGATGGCTTCCGTCCGGATTCTCGAAACGGGACTCCCGGACCCGGTAAAGAGCGCGCGGGTCTTCGCTCGTGTCCTCCGGGACCTCGAGCCGTTCGGTGGCACTCCAGAGCCCGGGGAACGCCTCCAGGAACATGCCGATCCGCTTCATGGCCGCGTAGGCCCCGCTCATGACACCCCATTCCCGGAGCGGGGCGCCGTAATCATACGAGGTATACACCTCGGGGTTGGGCAGGTAGCCCCAGTTGGTCCCGCCGTAGAACATGTACCGGTTGATGATGGTGAAGCCCTGGGCCAGGAGGCTCTTGTCCAGGATGTTGAAGTAGGCCGGCCCCAGGGCGTCGTATCGGGCGTCGTATCCTTCGCCTCCCCAGCCGTCGTACCAGCCGCCCTGGTACTCGGCCATGAAAAGCGGTGTCTCGGCCGCCTGTCCTCCCAGGCCGCGCACCAGGGTTTCGGTCCGGTCCAGCAGGGGCCGGAACGCGTTGCCCGTGTCCCAGGAGGGCCCTCCCCCCGCCTGGCCGGAAGCCGTAAACGGGTAGAGGTCGATGCTGTACAGATCCACGATCCCGTTCCACGAACCGGGATAGGACAGGTTTAAAAAGCTTACGTCGTTGTGGGACACGGGCACGTCGATGCCGTATTCCCGGGTCATCTCCACGAGTTCTTCCACGTATTGCCGGTTTCCCATGCGGGGAGGGATCTGAACCGGTCCCGAGGAAAGGAGGGCCTCGGGATACTCGTTTTCCACCTGCACGAGCAGGACCGGGCCCTCGGGGTCCCGGGTGACCTGGTGCGCGGCGAGGATAGGCAGGATCCGGCTGAACCACTCCCGGGTCCAGCCCTGTACGTAGGCCGGGTCGTACACCCCGCGGGGAAGCAGGGTTCCCTCCAGGCATCGAAGTTTCAGAGGATATTGAAAGAGCCAGGCGGGCAGGCCTCCCGCGTCGGTCTCCGCGCACACGTAGGGGCCCATGGCGGCCAGCACGTAGAGGTCCTGCCTCCGGCACTCCTCGAGAAGAGCGGACACGTCCCGGATCCCCTGGAAGTCGTACACCCCCGGGCCGGGGGAATGGACGGACCAGGGGAAATAGACGCGTACCGCGTTGTAGCCCGCGGCGCGGATCCGCCGGAGGATCTCCGGCCACAGGTCCCGGGACGGGAGCCGCCAGTAGTGGAATTCTCCCGAAAGGATGATCCGCCGCTCACCGTCCACCAGGAGCGAATAGGAATCATAAGAGACCCGTGCCCCCCAGGTGCTGCCGGGCAGGCAGAAAAACAGGAGCAGGATCGCGGGAAGGCAGTGTGTGATCCGTTTTTTCATAGCCGCCTCACTGGTTGATTCGAAACCATTATGGCTAAAGATCGGGGGAGAGACAATTTCACACATGCTCATACTCTCGAAAATCCACAGAAAATAGCCGTCCTTGCCTCCTTCAAGATATGAGGAGGGGGCTCCACGGAACGATGGACGGTTTGCCATGGGGCGATAGGAACCATTAAGTGAAGAGGAGAGAAGGGCGGGAGGGAAGGGAAACAGATCCGGCCCAGCGGGAAATACTTATCCCGGAGCCGGGGGTTGCCGCGTCGTCCCGGATGCTGGGCAATTCACAGGTCTGATCAACAGCCCTGCCGGCGCACATTGTCCGGATCCGTTGGGTTGCCAGGGGTGTCGACCGCCCGCCGGATCCGGTCGTTCATTCCCCCAACGGCTGACTGTACAACGGGAACACGTCCAGGACCACTACAACCTTCACGGCATCCGGGATCGGTGTGCCGGCCGGAAGGGTCAGGGACACGGCCGCCAGGCTGCCGTCGGGTGCGGCCGTTACACTCAGGTTCTCGTGGTAGTCCAGGTTCACCGCTGTGGTGTTGGTTGTATCCACCAGGACGATGCCCGCCACGTGCTCCGCGGCCGGATAGACCGTGTCCGGGGCCAGGGAGAAAGTGGCCTCCACCGAACCCGCCCCGGTCTCCGTGGGGGCCGTGTAGCTCAAGCCGATCACGGAAACGCCCTCCGGCCTCTTGTTGGCGGTCCCCTCGGGTGAATAGCGCTCCGTGATGTAGGTTCCCGCGGCCACCAGTTTCTCTGTCACGTTGTTGCACAGACCGGCCAGGGCCATGAGGGGCCCGAAGGTGGGGATGGTCATGCACTCCACCTCCGCGTATGCCGAGGCGCCGGGCAGGACCTTCAGGTCCTCCGCGTTGAGCTGCCCGCGAAGCTGGAACAGGTCGAAGGTGACGGGGACCTCGGTCACCTCCATGGTGAAGTTGCTGTTGGACAGGATGAAGAAATCGTTTTTGTAACGGCCGTTCATCGGAAAGGTGAAGTCCGTGGCAGCGTCCGGAACCAGGACCCCCTCGCTGTTGTAGTAACCGCCGATGGTCCACAACAGGAACCGGCCTTCATCGTTCTCATCGGGATCCGTAACCTCCAGCGTGCCCAGGATCCAGTGGTAGCTGTCGAAACCGATCTGGTTCAGGCTGGGCATCATGGGGGGCAGGGGCGCCGCGAGCCGCTTCCACTCCAGGGCGCTGACCTCGGTGTCGGAGACAAGCAGAGGGATCCGGTCCCCTCCCGCAGGGGATGCCTGCAGTTCCATGTAGTCCGAAAAGCTTCCGCTCCGCTGCCCGCCAATGACCAGGTTGCCGATGCGGATGCCTCCGGTAAGATAGGCCCCGTCCTGGTACATGTGGTAGAGCTCGCCCGGCTCCATGAAGCCGTCGGGGATGATGTGCACAAAGTGCCCGTCCGCCGAAAGCTCCGTCCGGAAGGGCAGGGGCGGCCAGATATCGATGTCTAAATTCTCCGAGGGGCAGGCCAGCGGCGAGGTGCATACGGCTGCGTCCACGGTATCCCCTGCCTCGCGCACCACGAGTCGTGTGGTGAGAACGGTGGAAGCGGGCACGATTTCCGGGTCCTCCAACTCGGTGTTCCCCCCGGAGGTCACGTAGTACATTTCCACGATGTCATCCGGGAAGGTCTCGCCGGGGTCGGTTTCGCAGGATGCGAAGTGCGGGTCTCCCGGGGCGGGTTCCTGAAGGCAGTAGTCATAGGGTACATACCACACGTAGCCGTGCTCCCCGCCGATGTAGACACCGTGCTGTCCCAGAGCGGGCGAGGCGTTCAGGTCGTTTCGGTCCTTCAGCTCGGGGTCGGAGGGGGTGGTGTCGAACGACCAGCGCCGGATACCCGTGTTGCCGTCTACGGCGTAGAGTTTTCCGTTGCCGCACCCGACGTAGACGATGTCGTGCCCGTCTTGCTCCTCCGGCGCAGGTCCCACGGCCGGGGAGGAACGGATCGTGTCCCCGGTGTCGTAGGTCCACAGTACCTCGCCCTGGGTGTTCAGAGCGTACAGGGTCCCGTCCGCGGAGCCGAAGTACAGGGCGCGGGTGTTCCCTTCCTCATCCGCGGCCAGGGCCGGGGAGCTGTAGATGTGGTCCGTGGTGGGGAACTGCCACCTGGCCTTGCCGGTTTCAGGGTCCAGGGCGTACAGGGCGCTGTCGAACGAGCCGATGTACACCGTGCCGTCCGAACCGATGGCAGCGGAGGAGGCCACGAACCCCAGGGTCGGTTTTTGCCAGCGGCCTGTTCCGTCCGGGTTGACCGCGTGGATCAAGATATCCAGGGATCCCCAGTAGATGGTGCCGTCATCGGCAAAGGAGGCCGCGGACCAGGCGTTGCTTCCGGTGGTGTAGGTCCACTTCAGATCGCCCTCCTGGGTGAAGGCGTAGTAGTTCCAGTTGGTGTTCCCCGCGTACAGGGTCCCGTCGAACCCCATGACCACGTTCCCCTCCCACCAGTTGTTGTAGCCCGGGCCGGGGTCCACCGTGGCCTGCAGGGTCCAGAGTTCCTCGGCGTTGTCCGTGCGCAGACAGTAGATGTTGCCGTCTCCCGAGAGAAAAACCACCTTGGACGTTCCCAGATCCGGGTCCACCCGTGTGAGGGTGGCCGCCGAGTCGATGAGCTCTCCGGTCTGGAAGCGCCACTTCTCCGAGCCGTCGTCGTTGATGGCATAGAAGTTGTGATCCGCGCTTCCCACGTAGACCGTTCCGTCCGCGTCGAGGATCGGGGTGCTGAAGATCCCCTTGCCCGTTTCAAAGGACCAGGGCTGATTGTAGGGGGGCGAGCCCATGAAGGCGCCCACGATGGGACTGCGGCCCGTATTCCTTCGGTCGTGGCGGAAACTGGGCCAGGGCGAACCTTCCTGTACCGGGACCTCGTAGCCGTACGGACCCGAGGGAAGCCCGGGCGCCTGGACCTGAAGGTAGGCCGGATCCGAGACCCCTTCCCCGAGGAGGGGCAGGTCCGTGTGGACGCGAACGTCGCTGGATCCCACCTCCGCGGGAAGGGTGAGCTCGATCTCGTCGGAGGACCACCGGTCCACGTCCCGGACTTCGATGACGTGGGATCCGTTCTGGAAGCTCACGTAGCCGTCGCTCTGGGTCCCTCCGAAACCGCTCCCCTGGATGACGATGGTCCCTTCGTGCTCCGCGACCTTGGGCACGATCTCGATCCTGCAGCCTGCGGTGAGCAGGAGCAGGGAAACGATAACGGCAGCACTTGCGATTCCTCTCGAGCGTCTCATGCGGGCCCTCCTTATTTAATTGAATCATAATTCAATAAAGTGTATTCTAGGGTCTGCAAGGTGTATTTGTCAAGTACTTCTTCTATTACTAAAGATAGATGTTTAGATATTCTTTTCAAAAAGGGACATTTTTCCCATGCAATCCCAGCCTGGATGTGTTTAAATGAATTATTATTCGTCTATTTTTACGGAACCGGAAGCTTTCGGAAATCGGTGTTGGGCTATCCGGGGGAAAAATACAAGGATGGTCTTGACGAGCACGAACCGGTTCGATCATCATGCAGGATAGGAGGGTTTTCGATGCAGGTTGTGAAGAAACAACGTGCCAGGTCCCACGAGGACAAGCAGGTGAAGCGGCGAAAGCTGCTGGATGCCGGGCGCAGGCTCTTTTCGGAGAACGGGTACCCGAGCACCTCCATCGAGATGATCACCGAGGCCGCCGGGTACGGCACCGGGACCTTTTACACGTATTTTTCCAGCAAGACGGAGATCTTCCGCGTTCTTTACGGCGAAGGGATCGAGATCCTTCACGAGAAGGTGAAAGAAGCCGTTTCCTGGCCGGGCATGACCTCCTCGGCACGCCTGTCGGCGATTGCAAGCACCTACTACCACTTTTTCCGCGAGCACCGGGACTACTTCGACATCCTGTCCATCCTGCATTTGAAACAGAGGGATTTCGACGAGGTCAACGAAATGGTGGAACACCTCACCGAGATGGCGGCTGCCCTGCTGCAGACCATCGAGGGGGTGATCGGCAGGGGGATCGAGCAGGGGGAAATGATGGCCATGGACCCCTGGAAGGCCACCTGTTTTCTGTGGGGCATGATGGACGGGATCATGCTGCTGGAGCAGCGAAGGAACCTGGAACTTATCGGGATGGACCTGGAGGACGTGATCAAGCAGGGGTTGGAGATCGTCTTTTACGGCATCTTCCGCTCCGACAGCGGCCGGCCGGTTCCTGGAGGTGGGTGTTGAAAAGCCGGGGGGGTTGCGTTTTCTGGATCGCGGCGTTCCTGCTCGGGGGGTGTTCGTCCCCGGCCCACGAAAGCCTCGGCAGCATCCTGTGGATGCAGACGTCTTCGGAGTACCGGGCCACGGCGATGCAGACCTATCGGACCGCCGGGGAACAGCTGGGGCCGGCGCTGGAGGACAAGACCTGGACCGCCGCGCCCGAGCAGACAGGGGGCTGTTCCTCCCTGCCGCCGGCGGTCATCCTGGATGTGGACGAAACAGTACTGGACAACTCCCTGTACCTGGGGCAGCTGGTCCTGGAGGAGAGGGCCCACCGGCCGGAAGCCTGGGACGCGTGGATCCGGATGAGAAGGGCGCCGGCCGTTCCGGGTGCCGTTCTTTTCGTTCGGTCCGCCCGTGAAAAGGGCGTCACCCCCATCTACATCACCAACCGGCGGTGCAGGAAAAGGGAAGGCGTGGGGGACGAATGCCCGCAGAAGCGGGACACCATGGAAAACCTCCGGTGGGCCGGGTTTCCCGTTCTGGAGCCCGAACACCTTCTGCTGCGGGGAGAGCGGGAGGACTGGGGCGCGGAGAAGCGGTCCCGGCGGGCTCACGTGGCAGAGAGGTACCGGATCCTGATGCTGGTGGGTGATAACCTGGGGGATTTTCTTCCTGTCTCCGTGCAGGGCGGGACGCCCGCAGAGAGATCCACCTGCACAGGCGGGTACCGGGAGATGTGGGGCAGGAAGTGGTTCGTGCTGCCCAATCCGGCGTACGGATCCTGGCGCAAGGTCCTGAAGGAGCCGGTATCCGAATGCGTGAGAGGATACACTCCTCCGGGGGACTCCGAAGGTGATGGGCTGGCCCGTTGAGCGGGTGACGTCCCCGCGTTTCTCGTTTTGATAACCCGTATCAGATTGAATTTCGGAATGAGAATCCCCCGGGTCGTTTTCCTCCCAAGCGGAGGTTGTCCCCGGACCCGGTCCGAGGAAATTTCGTCAACCATTCTGAACACTTCCCGCCCATCCGTCCGCCCGCTGAACCGTCCTGGCACGTTCTTTGTATTGCTCTCCTTGCAAACGAAACATCCGGGAAGAGAACCAGAACCTTTCCCAAGATGATCAGCAAGGAGATGCAACATGAAAACAGCAGCCCCCCGAATCCTGATCGCAGTAACAGCCGTCAGTTTGATTCTCGGAACCCCGGAGGTATGGGCGGGCTGCGGGTGCGACCACCCCACCCCCTGCCCGGCGCCGGTGATGCCCGGGTTCGCGTCCCCGGGAGACCGGGTCCGGTTGACAGGGGAGGGGTTCAGCACAGACGAGAACGAAAACAAAGTGCTCTTTGGAGAGAGCTCCATGGCCATGGGCACGTACGCAACGGCCGTAAGCCCTGAAAGGATGTTCGTGAACGTGCCCGAACGATCTTACAGCATGTACATGGTGGGTCCCATGCCGATCCTGGCCAAGAGCGGTCGCCGCTCCTACACGGAATACGGAAAGGATTCGTTCACCTACCTGAACGAGCCCCTGAAGCTCGAAGAGGGCCAGGGACACTACCTGTTCTCCGGGTACCGGCTTGCCGTGGACTCGTTCGGCGTGCTCTACATCCCCCTGGATGTCTCGGACGTCCGGGAGGCGACCCATTTCATGGTGTACGTGGACGGACTGCCCCTGGAGTTCAGCACGGACGACATGCTCATCTACAACAAGGACGGGTTCAACCTGAACCTGTTCACCCTGGACGTGGAAGGGTACGAAAAGCAGTGGGGCGACTGGTACGGGGCCCAGGGGATGGACAACCAGGACCCGGAGCAGTCCGACGTGGTTACCTACTGGCGGCATGATTTCAAGGAGTACGCCGCCGCCCACCAGCCCGGCGGGTCCCACTACTCGGAAACGGAAAACGAGGACGGCTACCGGGTCCATCCGGACGACACGATCCACGTGGACCACGGCCGACTGGTGGTGGCCGTGGCCGGCATGCTGCGGAACCCGCTCAATCCGGACGATCCAGCCATGATGAAACCTCTCTCGCCGGGAGCGATTGACAACGTCACGGTGCACGTCCTGCAGCTTCAGACCGAGGACCCGGACGTGTGGAACCATCTCACCGAGGATCAGGAAAAGATCCTGGCTACCACGCTCAAGGTGGGGACCCCCTACTACAGCGGGTTCCAGAGCGTGAGCAACGCCTGGGAGATGACCCGGTGGGACTTTGACCTCCCCGAAAACCCCGAGTACTGGAAGTGGGACGATGACGACGGGGATGATGAGGACGATGACGACGACGAAGAAGAAGAAGACGACGACGACGAAGAAGAAGAAGAAGAAGAA
>CAYTRL010000095.1:0-15825 GCA_964439795.1 uncultured Thermodesulfobacteriota bacterium | reverse complement strand
GATTCAAGTGTGACTGGAGGTTCAGACGTGTGCTCTTCCGATCTGGACCGCAAGCTGGACGAGGAAGGACGGTTCCCGTTCGAGCTGGTGGACAAGATGGCCCAGACGGGACTCCTGGGCCTTCCCTTTCCGGAGGAATACGGCGGAGTGGGCGGCACGGTCATGGACTTTCTCATCGCCGCCGAGGAACTGGCCTATGGAAGCGAGGCGGCATGCAGCGTCTTCCTGGGGCCTGTCTTCTTTGCGGGCGAGCAGATCTACCTGAACGGAAGCGAGGAGCAGAAAAAGAAGTACCTGCCGCTGATCGCGCAGGGAAAGCTCCGGGGAGCCTTCGGCCTGAGCGAGCCCGAGGCGGGTTCGGACGCCTCGGCCATCACCACCAGCGCCGTTCCGGACGGGGACGACTATGTGATCAACGGCCAGAAGACCATGATCTCCGGGGCGGATATCGCGGACGTGATCATGATGTGCACCAAGACCGACAAGGAGGCGCGGCGCTACGAGGGCATCTCCATCTTCATGGTCCCCCAGGGCGCGGAAGGCATGACCATCCGCAAGATGCGGAAACTCGGAAACAATATCATCAGCACCTGCGAAATTTTCCTGGACAACGTTCGGGTGCCCAAGGAAAATATCCTTGGCGGCCCCGAAGGGCTCAATAAGGGCTGGCTGCATATGATCACCAACCTGGACGTGGAGCGGATCATGATCTCCGCCCTGTACACGGGGATCGCACAACGCGCATACGATGACGCCCTGGCCTACGCCAAGGAGCGCAAGCAGTTCGGCCGGCCCATCTCCCAGTACCAGATGGTCCAGCAGCTGCTGGCCGACATGCTGGTGGAGATCCAGGCCTCGCGCCTGCTCACCTACCACGCGGCCTGGCTGAAGCAGGAGGGGCAGTTCTGCTCCCTGGCGGCCTCCCTCTGCAAGATTCACGCAACCGAAACAGCACGCAAGGTAACCATCGACGGCATGCAGGTCCTGGGCGGTTACGGCTACATGATGGAGTACGATATGCAGCGCTACGTACGGAATGCGCTGCTGGGGACCATCGGCGGAGGCACCAACCAGATTCAACGCCTGATCATCGCCAAGCTCGAGGGGATGATGTAAGCGGCGTGGAAGGATCGGCCATGCCCGTGCAGGACCTGGAGCGGGGCAGCGTTCCCGGCTACTGGAAAAAGTTCCGGCACATGGTGACCCGTCGCGGCTCGTTGACGTCCAGGAATTTCATCGACCGGCTGGCCGAGGCGTACGAGGACCGGACCTGCTTTTTCCTGGACCGCGAACTCTCCTACCCGTTTTTCACGGGAAACCGCGTCAGCTACCGCGACCTTGCCCGGTTCGTTAACCGGATCGGCAACACCCTCCTCTCCCTGGGTGTGAGCAAGGGGGACCGCGTGGGGCTGGTGACCTATAACCGGGTGGAGCTCGCCTTCGCGGAGTTTGCCTGTATGAAGATCGGGGCGGTCCCGGTTCCGCTCAACTACATGCTCAAGGCGGACGAAATCCACTACCAGATGGAGAACAGCGGCGCCCGCGTGCTCATCACGGACCGGAACGTCTTCCGGCACAACATCAAGGAACAGGGGCGTGTCCCGTCCGTCCGTACCTGGATCATGGTGGCCCCTTCCGACGAAACGCCGGACGGGTTCCACTCCCTGGGGGGATGCATGGCCTCGGCTTCGGAAGAGCTCAGCCCGGCGGACCTTGCGAGCGATGACGAAGTGGTGCTCATCTTCTACACCTCCGGGACCACGGGGGTTCCCCGTGGGGCCATGCTCACCAACAGGAACATCATGTTCACGGTGCGCAAGTACTCCGCCATTTTCGGCTTCCTGCCTGCCTCCCGTAAACAGCTCGCCCTCCTGGTCATGCCCGTGGCGCACACCAGCGGGCACCAGAACCTGCTCATCCTCCTGTCCATGGCCCTTCCCATGTACTTTATGAGCCGGTTCGACCCGGCGGAAGTGCTGGACCTGATCGAATCGTACCGTGCCACCTTTTTCGCCGGGATCCCCGCCATGTTCAAGATGCTCCTCCATGCGGACGCCGAAAGACGGGACCTGACCTCCATCCAGGTCTGGGGCGGGGGGGCGGATGCTTTCCCGCCGGAGCTGGTCAAGAAGTTCCGGGACATGTCCAGGCGGCGCAGGTGGGGCGTTTCCATGAGGCCCATGTTCGTTCACGGGTACGGCATGGCTGAGTCGGCGGGCTCCATCTGCATCAGTCCGCCCTGGGGGCCCCGGTGCGCGGGGTGGGTGCTTCCGGGCATCCGGCACCGGATCGTGGACATCTCGGGACAGCCGGTGCAGGAAGGGGAAGCCGGCGAGCTTCAGATCCAGGGTCCCAGCGTTATGAAGGGGTACTGGAACGACCCTGCCAAGACCGAGTCCTCCTTTCAGGAGGGATGGTTTCGGACCGGGGATATCATGAAGAAGGGCAAACTCGGGGTGCTCGAATTCGTGGACAGGGAAAAGGACGTGATCAAGTGCGGCGGCTACAGTGTTTTCCCCACGGAGGTCGAGCATCAACTCCTGGAGAACCCGAAGATCGAGCGAGCCGTGGTGGTGGGGATACCCCACGCACTCAAAGGGGAGATGCCGGTGGCGGCCGTCATCCTGGAGGAAGGGGAGGAAGCCACCGAAGAGGAGTTCGTGGAATGGGCGGACGATCGGATCGCTCCCTACAAGCGGCCGCGCAGGTACATCTTCCTGCCCTCCATCCCCATGACCTTCAGCCTGAAACCCCTGAGAAAGGATGTTCGGAAAACCGTGATGGAGGTGCTGGGAGAGGACTGGGAGATCAAAAGACCGGGAAGGACGGACCGATCACCGGAACCGTCCGAACCCACTCCCTGAAAAACTGTTGAAAAACGAGGGTCCTGTATTTTCTGGCATTCCGCAACAACCTGCTGAATAAGAAGCGAGGCCATGAAAAGGGCGCCCCACCCCTTTTTGTCCTGGACAGCCGTTTCGTGCGCGTGCATCCTCCTGGCCGCGGCTACAGGCGAGACATCTCCCGCCAATCTGGAGATCCTTCTCTCCAAGGGGTATCAACTCTACAACACCTATGATCAGGACCCGGCGAGCCTGGACGAGGCGATCCGGTGTTACAAGGAAGCGCTTTCCCTGGATCCCGACAATTACACGATCCTGTGGACCCTGGCCGAGATGTTCCAGTGCAAGGGACAGGTGCTGGATCCGAAACAGCGTGAAGAGAGGATGGCGGTCTGGGATGAGGGCGCCGAGTACGGGAAACGGGCCCTGGAAGTGAACCCTGCGGGAAAGGAAGGACACTACTACTACATGGCCAACTACGGGGCCGCGGCCCAGCTCCGGGGGCTGTTGAACTCCATCTGGAAGTTTCGCAGGATCAAGAAGGCCCTGGACAGGACCTACGAGCTGGATCCGGACTGGCCGCCGGTCCTGGTGGCCAAGGCTCAGTACATGACCGAGATGCCCGGGATCTTCGGGGGCAGCGACGAAGAGGCCGAAAAGCTCTACCGGCGCGCTATGCAACTGGATCCGCACTGCTCGATCGCCCACTATTTCCTCGCCGAGTTCCTGGTCCGTAACAAGCGCTATGGAGAGGCCGTTTCGTGCCTGCAGGCGCTGATCGATTGCCCGAACCCCGATAACCGGGCAAACTGGGTCATGGTGGACGTACCCATGGCGACAAAGCTCCTGCAAAGGATCCACACGGAGATGGGGACATCCAAAAAGATGGAACCACAATGAAAATCTGCAAGATGATCTGGACCTTTCTTATCTGCCTGCTCGTCACGACCGGATGCGCGGAAGAAAGCAGCACCGCGGCGGACGGGAACGGTTGGGAGGAACGGCTTGAGCCCGGGTTTTACGATTTTTACGGTACATTCTCCGACAACCCGATCTACACCGATGGCTCGGGCGATTGCGCCATCCCGTCCCCCCTGAAGTGCCCCTCGGTAACCCAGGCCTGCATCTATCGACTTCAGGTGATGGAACCCGATGACCTGGGGGTCCAGGAGATACGGGGCTGCACCGAGAAGCCGGGGGAACCCCGTTACGAAGCGGACTGCCGGGAGCGGTTCTGGAACGTGGCCGTGGGAAAGGTCTACATGATCGCATTCCTCCTCTCCGACTGGGATGGAAACGGACAGGTTACGGGCCGGCTGGATCCCCTGGGGGACCGAACCGCGGCCCTTTCCGAGACGGACATGGTCGTGGAGGAAAAGCCCGGCCCGGGTCCCGGATTCATGATCGCATCCTGGTCCACGGAGCTTGAAAACGCCCGGACCTCACCACCGGGAACCCTGGTCCTCACCATCCCGTACCAGAACAACCTGAAGCCTCCCCCCCCACCGGACGCGCCTCCCGGCACCTACAGCCCGCCCGCATCCACGACCCTGCGCGCCGTGGCCGCGGTGAACAACCCCGAGGCCGGGGAAACCGTCCACATCGCCGACGGAACCCCCCTCTCCTGCTCGCGGGCGCGCCTGGTCACGCCCCACGCCATCCTCCGCACCGTCATCGGAGGGGTTTCCCTGGGAAGTGACGTGCTTACCATCACCACCTGGGATGGGACCTTCTGCCGGAGAGACGACCCCCGAGAGACGTGTGTTCCGAAGGATTTTCCCTGCCCGGCACTGGATGACTAGCATGCTGAATCTATGAAAAAGCTGCCTTGGTTTAAGCCCATTGCTTTTTCATAGGGGTAGAAAATTCCGTGTTCACTAATCTGTATAGTACGGAATTGTGGAATGACGGAAAAAGCACGGAACCCTTATTTTCACCGGCCTGCCTGGGGGTCGGAACTTGCCTGGAGTAAGAAGTTTACGGTAGGTTGTTGGAAAACAAGCATGCCGCCAGAAACGCAATCTTCTAACCGGACTCCCGCGTGACAAAGAAGAGAAACTCCGGCCAACGATCCGGTCCTGAAAACGTTCTGATCCTGGGGAGTGGAATCGCCGGGTACAGCGCGGCACGAGCCGTTCAGAAGGCCGGCGGGGAAGTCCGCGTCACCATGATCTCCGAAGAACCGGATCCCACCTACTCCGCCTGCGTCTTTGCCGAGTATATTTCCGGGGAGATCCCCCGGGAACGGGTGTTCATCAAGGACAGGGAAAAAGCGGGTCCGCCCCCCTGGGATTGGATCCCGGACAGGAAGGTAGAGCGGATCGCCCTGGAACCGAGAACCCTCGTGCTGGACCAGGGGGAGCCGTTGCCCTTTGACAAGCTCGTTCTGGCCACAGGATCCAGGCCCCTGGTCCCCGAACTCCCCGGCTTCCGGAAGCAGGGGGTCTACGGACTGAAAACCCTGGCCGACGCGGACAGGGTCCTGGAAGCGCGCGGAACCGAAGCGGTGGTTGTGGGTTCCGGTCCGGTGGGTCTGGAGCTGGCGGTGGCCCTGCGGAAAAGGGGCTGGAACGTCACCGTGGTGGAGCTTCTGGATCGCCTGCTCCCAAGGTTGTTCCCCCCCCTGCACGCCTCCATGATTCAGACCCTTCTGGAAAAACAGGGGATCCGGATCCGCTTGGGGGAACGGGTAACGGCCGTCGAAGGCAAGGAGAGTGTGCAGGCCGTGGTGACCGACCGGCAGACCCTGCCGTGTCAGCTCGTGCTCCTGAGCATCGGGATGCGGCCCGAGACCGGGCTCGCCAAACGTGCAGGGATCCGGCTGGGGGCCCAGGAGGGAATTCTCGTGGATCCGTTCATGCGGACGAACCATGAAGATGTGTTCGCCTGCGGGGACTGCGCTGAAACCCTGGATCGGCTGAGCGGAAAGATCGGCCTCAGCATGCTCTGGGGAAATGCAAAGACACAGGGAGCGGTTGCCGGGATGAACAGCCTGGGCCGGAAACAGCGGTACCCCGGATCCTGGAACCTGACCACGCTCAAACTCTACGACACCCTGGCCGTGTCCGTGGGAGAGGTCACACCGGCGGAAACGTCCTTTCAAGAGATCGTCAAGCATGAAGGACAAAGGTACGTGGTTCGTCTGGTGGCGCAAGAGGGCCTGCTCAAGGGAGTTCAAGCCGTGGGGCCCCGGGTCGATATCAGCGTTTTCTGGAATATGATGTTGCGTGGGGAGAGCCTGCACGGCCTGCGCGAATCCAGGGACAAGCGCGTCATGCTGGGGCAAAAACCCTGGCTTGTGAGGCTCCCGGCCTACCTTCGGGAATGAAACCTGTTCGGGGAGCAGGGGAATTTGGACTGTCGACCTACAGATCCCATTGACCGGAGCCGCCTGGAACGTTTTGCCCCGAACCCCATGCTCATGGAACACTATGCCTCCTTATCCGCAGAAAACAGGAAGAGAAAGACCGCGCACCCTGAGGCGGGCGGGCACAACCTTCCTCATTTTCAAATGATGCAGAACCACATTCTGGATGCGCTCCGCCGCCTTCCGCGGGAGCGGTCGGAAAATTTCACGGCCGTTGTTTTTGGGGCCAAGGAATGCAACGATATCCCCCTGGAAGCGCTGGTGGGGTGGGGAGATGTCTATCTGATCGACGTAGATCCGGAAAGCGTGGAGACCGCAAGAAACCGCCTCCAGGATGCCCTCCTGAGGAAACGGGTGCATCCTGTCTGCATGGATGTCTCGCTGTTCGAAACGGTCTTGATCCACCGGGTCCGAAAGGTCCTGGAGCGTCACGCCTCGGATATCCATCGTGCCTTCAATGCAGTGGTTTCCCTTCACCGGGAGGCGGCGGATACCCTGCGCGGCTCTTCCGCCGGATCTTCTCTTCCCCTTGGCGACGGGGGGGCGGACCTGCTCATCTCCACCATGACCCTTTCTCAATTTCTCGTAGGGTACGTGCAGGTTCTGTTGAAACTCTTTCTGGAGAGCTGCGGCAGGGAAAAGACACAAACCTATTTTCTTAAAGAGGAACAACACACCGGCGGAGAGGAGAAAGAACCCCACCCGATGACACTTCTTCAGCGCTCCACACTGCTCCTGTCGAGACGAGCGGCGGCAGCGCACGTCCGGGAACTCTGCCGTATCGTGAAAAGCAAAGGGGTGGTGGTGCTTGCGGACCATGCGCTCCACGGGCGGGGGATCGTTGGTCCGGATACCGGGGTGGACGTGGAAACCCGGAGCCTGGGGCCTTATTCCAAGAACGACGGGGAAGAAAAGCGGTTGTGGAAAACCCGGATGCCGAACGATCAGCTGCCGGGCACCCTGCGCGTGGAGGATAGTACCCAGCCGGATGAAACCTGTACGCTGGAGGGGATGGATACATTGAAAAACATCCTGTCTCGTGAACCGCGGGCGGAACCGTTGAAGGAGCAGCGCTGGTGGTGGTTGACGGAGCGGGCGGAAGGGAGCGAACCTGGACGGGCGGCATGGCACCTCTCCTACGTGGAAACGCATACATTCAGGACCCGATAAACATGTTTCCAATAATCATCTCCAGTCAGGTGAGACATGGGTGACCAACTCCCGGCGACGGAAGAGGTCTGGACCTTTGCCGAGCACCGGCGGGGCGAGTTTACGGATGCGGCGCTGGGCCTGCTCGGGGAGGGAAAGCGTCTCTGCAGGAAGAGGACAGGGAGCCGCCTTTGTGCCGTCGTGCTGAGTCACGGGATCGAGGGCCTGGAACAACGATTGGGCCCTTACGGTGCCGAGCGGATCTATTCGCTCGAACATGAAGCCGTTCCATCCGCCGGCACGGACACCGCGGCAACCCTGATGGCGGACCTGATCAAAGAAAAAGCCCCGTTCCTCGTTCTCTTCCCCGCCGATTCCGCCGGTTCGGATCTTGCCGCAAGAGTGGCTGCAAAGTTGCGCGCACCCCTTGTGACGAACTGCGTGGATATCAAGACCGGTTCCGGAGGGAAGCTGGAGTTCGTAAAACCCGTATCGGACGAGATGCTCTATGCGTCGGTGCAGGCCGAGAGCGAGGGGGTCCGGATCGCTACCGTGGCGCCGGAGGTGATGGACCCCGATGAACCGGACCCCAAGAACCAGGCCCGGGTGCAGACCATCCACGCCGCCCTCCCCGGCCGCGAGAGTCGTCTGCGTACCCTGGAGAGGATCCCGGGCGACCCCGGGACGATCGCCCTCGAGGAAGCGGAGATCATCGTGGCCGGCGGAAGGGGGACCGGGGATCCCGGTTCCTTCAACTCATCCATGACCTGGCGGACGCCCTCCATGGGTCCGTGGGCGGGTCACGGCCGGTGGTGGATGACGGGGTCCTGCCCTTTGAACGGCAGATCGGCCGCACCGGCAGGACCACCTCTCCCCGGCTCTTTCTGGCCTGCGGCATATCCGGAGCCAGCGAGTTTACGGGCGGTATGGAAAAATCCAAAAAGATCGTGGCGGTAAACACCGACAAGGACGCCCCCATCATGAAGATGGCGGACCTGGCGGTGGTGGGCGACGCGCGAAAAGTGATCCCTGAAATCCTTCGGCTTGTCAGAGAGAAGAAGGAAAATGAGAGTCGATCTCTCCCTGAAACCGGGGAGAAAGACACATGAAACGACGCTCTCCGTTGTTCCCGGTTTCCTGCCTGACCGTTTTTTTTCTCGTGTTCTGCTTCGCCTTCCTGCCTCCTGCCCGTGCCTTTGAATCCCAAGACTGTATCCGCTGCCACCAACAGGGGAGCCTGGAGAGCCGCTATACGATCTCCCTGTCCGAGTTCAACGAATCTGTGCATGGGGGAGAGCTGGAATGCAGTGACTGTCATTCCGGTATCGTTGAGGCGGAACACGGCACGGACCCTCAAATCCGGACCGTTGCCTGTACGTCCTGCCACGACGAGGTGAACAACCACCACGGCCAGGGGGCGGAACCGGATCGCCTGCCCGCATGTCATGACTGCCACTCCCGGCATTTCATCCTGCCTGCCCCGCATCCCCTGTCCCGTGTTCAGACGAAAAACCTGAAACAGACCTGTTCCGGCTGCCACCCCCTGGAATCCGGGCAGACCGGTCTTGCGGGGACTCTCCTGACCTTTCAGCCGTCCGCCCACCGGAAGGGGGACTTCACCACCGATTTCAACGGAACCGCATGCGTGGATTGCCATCAGGGGCAGGCGGCCCATGGCCAGCCCGCCCCCTTGAACACACAGACCTGCGGGAAGTGTCATGACCCCTGCTCAGGCCCCAGGGTCCTTCTCGGCAGCTTTCACGGGGCCGGGCTCCAATGGAACAGGCCCGCGGAATGGATCGGCCTCATCTTTTATTCCCTTGTGCTCGCAGCAGGCGTGACGGCTTTTTTGTTCGGTTTTGTTCGCAGAAGGAAACTCTGGAAATCAGGAGCCCGGGAGGACCGAAACGATCGGAAGGGGGAGCGGTTCCTTTCCCTGCTGACGTTCGGGTTCGCACAAAAGAAGGTCTTCGAGGACCGCCTGGCGGGCCTGTCCCATGCCGGCATTCTCATCGGTTTCTCCGTTCCGCTCCTCTACGTGCTCCTTGTGCAACTCCCGTTCACGCTCCCCGAAACCGTCTCTCAACCGATGGCCCTTCTTCTCGATCTGGCAGGGCTCTTCGGCATGGCAGGGGTCCTGATCGCCCTGGGCCGGACGCGGCCCCGGGCCGGACAGGACAAGCCGTCTTTTCCGGGAAATGGGGCGGTGCTTTGCCTCCTGTTCGGGATCTTCCTGACCGGATTTCTCGTGGGTGCGGGAAAGCTTCAAACCATGCCTTCCGGAAACCCGGCATGGACCCCTGTACGGCTTGTTTTTTCCATGCTGATACCCATGGGGCCCCTGGCCGTTCACACCCTGTGGCGGGTCCACTTCCTGCTCGTGCTTTGTCTGGTCGCCCTGGTTCCGTACTGCAGGCTCAGGCACGCGGTGACCGCGCCCATGAACATCTACCGCCGGGCGCTGGGACCCCGGGGGGTGCTGAAACCTCTTGCCCTGAAACAGGGGGAGACGTTCGGCGCATCCCGATCGCAGGAGTTCACGTGGAAACAGTTGCTGGATACGGATGCCTGCATGGAGTGCGGCCGCTGCGAAGCACAGTGCCCTGCCGCCCTGTCCGGAAAACCCCTTTCCCCCAGAAAGGTGATCCGGGACCTGCGAAAAAACATGGAGGAGAACCGGCGCGGATTCCGACACCGCTCCCGGGACCCGGAAAAATCCATGAGTCTGATCAAAGACTCCATCACCGAGGATGCGATCTGGGCATGCACCACATGCCAGGCCTGCGAGCTTGCCTGCCCCGGGTTCGTGGAGCATCCCCGGGCGCTGATGGACATGCGCCGCCACCTGGTCATGGAACAGAGCCGATTCCCTGCGGAGATCCGGCCTGTCTTCCGGAAGCTGGAGATCTTTGGCGATCCCTACGGCAAGGGGCCCGCCCGCAGGACCGAGTGGGCCCGAAACCGGAAGGTCAAGGTCCTGTCTCAAGACGTTGATACGGAATATCTCCTGTGGGTGGGATGCGAAGGCGCCTTTCATGGCCGGAACCGGGAGGTCGCCGCGTCTCTGGCGGAAATCCTCACCCGGGCGGGCGTTGCCTTCGGCATCCTGGGTCCCGGGGAACTCTGCTGCGGGGACCTGCCCCGCCGCCTGGGCAACGAATACCTGTTCCAGGGGCTGGTCCGGAAAAACCTGCACATTCTCGAGCGCCATGCGGTTCAACGGGTGATCACGCTCTGCCCGCACTGCTTTCATGCGTTGAAAAATGAATACCCGGCGTTCGGAAGTGTGTTGAAAGTACAGCATTACACAGAGGTCCTTGCGGAGCTCGTGCGCCGGGGCGATATCGAGATGAAGGTGCCTATACCCGGAAAGGTCGTGTTTCACGATCCATGCTATCTCGGTCGCGTGAACCGGCTGTACAGCGTTTGCAGGGAGGTCCTGGACGCGGTCCCGGAACTGGAGCGCGTTGAGATGAAGCGGTCCCGGGCCCACAGCTTCTGCTGCGGCGCAGGGGGAGGAAGGGTCTGGATGCACGAACACCTGGGCAGGAGGATCAACCGGCTGCGTGCGGAGGAGGCCGTTGCCGCGGGACCGGAACGGGTGGTGACAAGCTGTCCCTACTGCTTGGGCATGTTCGAGGACGGCATCAGCTCCCTGGAGGGAAAACACCTTCCGCGAACCGGGGATCTGGCGGAGATCGTCCTGCAGTCCATGGGGGAAAACAGGAAAAGATGAAGATCGTCGTCTGCATCAAGCAGATCCGTCATATATACGCACGTACGGGGTTGGACCCTGCAACGCACTTCATTGCGGAAGACGATGTCGTGCATATCGTCAACCCCTTGGATGAGCTGGCCGTGGAGGAGGCGCTGCGGTTGAAGGAGGCGCACGGCGGTGAAGTCATCCTGCTCACCGTGGGAAAGCTCGTTGCTGAGGAAGCGCTTCGACACTGCCTGGCCATGGGTGCGGACCGGATGATCCGGATTTCCGACCCTTGTCCGGACACGGCCGATGCGTGGTCCACCGGGGTGATGCTCTCCGAAGCGGTGCGACGGCTCGAGCCGGATCTGGTCCTTTGCGGCAGGCAGGCGCTGGACGACCGGGCCGGGCAAGTGGGCGTGATCGTTGCCGAGCTGACGGGCAACCCCTGCGTGTGCGGGATCGTCCGCCTGGAATGTAACCCGGAGGAAAAAAAGGCGATCGTGCACAAGGCCCTGGAACGGGGCGACCGCGAGGTGGTGGAGTGTCCCCTGCCTGCGCTGTTCACCGTGGACAAGGGGATCAACGAGCCCCGGTACCCGCGGACCGCTGACCTTCTCAAAGCCGAGGCGGAAACGATCGAACGCTGGGACGCTGCCGGGCTGATCCCGGATCCGGACCGGGTGAAACCCCTTACGAGGGTGGCAAAGGTTACCCCGCCCAAGCCGCGCACCCGGAAGGTCCGGGCCCCATCCAGTTCCATGGCCGCACAGGACAGGATCCGGATGCTCATGGGAGGCGGGACGGCTCAGCAGAAGAAAAAGGAGAGCTCCGGTCCCGTGGAACTTCCGCCCGAAAAGACCGCGGAAAAGATCTTGGCCTTTCTTCAGGAGAACAAGATCCTGTGATCGTTGATCCTGTTTCGTATCCCCTTCACTGCCTGTTGGACGAGACCCTCTGCCCTTGTTCCCCACGTATCCGGCGGAGAATGCCCCCAGAGAAAACCCCTTGCGCCTGTCCCGGAGTTGTGATAAGTTCTTGAATATATTATCTTTTATGACTAATGCATCAGTCATGTCATATAGCATCTCTCGAGAGGAAAAACGATGGGAACCGCATACCCTCTGCCCCAAAAGGTAACCGTGTCCGATCTCACCGTTCGGGACGGGTTTCAGTCCGAACAGAACGTGATCCCCGTGGAGGGGAAGCTGTTTATCTTGAAGCAACTGGTGGATGCCGGGTTCAAGGAAATGGAGGTGAGCGCCTTTGCGCCACCACGCTTCCAGCCCCAGTTCAGGGACTTGGAGGATGTGGTCAAGGGACTCCCGGACCGTGAGGATGTGACCTACTCGTTCGTCACCACCGGAAAGAAGGCCACGCAGCGGGCCATCGAGGCCCGGGACAAGGGGTATCGGATCGACCGGATCCTGCTGGGCGTCCTGCCGGCCAGTGAAAAGTTCAACAAGACCGTGCTCGGCATGAACTACGAGGACACGTGGAAATGGGTGGAGGAGACGGTAAAACAGGCGCACGAGCGGAGCATGAAGGTCAACGTCTTCCTGACGGGGATCTTCTCGCCTGAGGACCCGGAGGAGGGGAAAACAGACCTGGTGGGCCGTGCGCTTCAGTTCATCGACAGGCTCCTGGAGATCGGTGTGGATGACATCGAGCATCCGGACCACATGGGGGAGGCCGCCCCGCCTCAGGTGTACGACTATTTTGAAAAGGTTTTCGACAGGTACCCCGACCCGAAGCTACATGTCTTTCACATCCATGACGCAAGGGGCATGGGACAGGCCTGCTATCTGGCCGCCATGCACCGGGGTGTCACGCGTTTCGAGACCACGTTGGGTGGTCTCGGCGGATGGCCCGCAAACTTCGTGAACGGGGTTCCGGTACCGGGTCTCATCGGGCTGGAAGAGGTCTCCCGCCGTCCCGGCCTGGTTTCCACCGAGGATTTTCTCGTGATGCTGGACGCCATGGGCATCGAAACCGGAATCGACCTGGAAAAGATCATGAAGCTGGGCAGGATGGTGGAAAGGATCGTGGGTCGTCAACTGTGGAGTCTTTGCCCGGGTACGGCCGAAAGGCCCGGTTCCGGACCCGTGCCCCGGAAACAGGAGTACAAGACCGACAAGCGATAAAACGACCTGTAAATTTTTTCCCAAATTGGCAAAAAAAATACCCCATCCACTCCCTCCCGATTGAGTTGCACCCATCCTCGTCTAAAAGAAAAAAACCCACCGGACTGCATTCTATATGGTTCCGAAGCCAACCCCCCATTATTTTTATTGAAAAATTGATTACATGGTACGGTCATTGCACCATGAAAAACCGCTGCGCCCTGTCTTGAGAAGGGCACGTTTTCTTTTCTTGAAAAATTGAATGCTTCCTGAGGCCCGATCATCGACCGAAGAAAAGGCAATGACCGCATAACACAGAGAAAGATGCTAATGAAAAACAACAATGCGAAACTCTTGATGGTGATGGCGGTACTGGGTCTTCTATGCACCTTGAACCTGGGGTGCTGCAGGAACGACCTGGAGGAGAACATCTGCGGTCTGTACAACGAGATACAAGGGGAAAATGACAGCATCATCACGCTGGGAGACAGCATCGTCCAGTATATGGGCGACTACACCTGCCAGAATGTCACCACTCACCTGGGTCTCTGCATGAATGAAAAGCATGCGAATTACGCGGTGAGCGGAATTCGTGTTTTGGAACATATCGGGGCCGTCACCAGGGAGTCTATTTTGGGGCCGGCCGGCATGGTGAAGGTCGAGATTGAATATCCATCGGTTGATTTACTGCATGATGAAACGTTAGAGGCCGGAAAACTTGTTATTGTCAAAGGTGGTGACAATCTCGAGTTTTCCCGGGTTGCAACGGTAGAAACCGAGGGTACGGCTCTGGGTACCAGGCACTTTGTTACGCTTCAAAGCGTCAAGAACAGCTATCCGAGCGGCGCCATAATCGGTGAAGGAACCATGATCGATATGTTTCGTATTGCCAGGGCCGGGGGAGACCCCACGCAGGCATATTTCCCCCGGGTTGTGGAACCGTTGCCTGCGAATCTGGATACCGTTGTGATGAACGGCGGGTCGAACGATATCCTGGAGACGGTGTGCGCAGGCATCGAGGGAGATGACGATGACTATGCAAATACCTGCATACAACGGATTCATGAGCACATGATACCGGAAGTAGAAGCAAACCTTGCCGAATTCAAAGCGAGCGGCGTCCGGAACATCCTCTATATCGGCCCCTATATTCTTCCGGTACTGCCGAAAATCACTCCCGTTATCAATGAAATCGCGGAAGTGCTCGGTCCATCGATCTGTTCAGAAGCTGAGGGATGTATTTATCTTGACATGAGAGAAGTGTTCGATGGGCGGGATTACATCAGTTGCGATCAAATGCATCCGACACCCGAGGGGGCCCGGCAGATCGCTCTGAAGGTATGTGAGACACTTGCGCAGATCGGCAAAGCAGGCGCGTGCAGTTGCCTGCCGCCGGCAAAGTAGGGATCCGGGGTTCAAAAAGAGCAATTTTACCGCAGCTTCAGCGCCCTCACGGGGCACGTAGTCGACGCTGCAGGTGCTCTATTGCACCAAGTTGAAATACGAGAGGCGGCCCTGCCCTGTTTTCAGCGAGGATTTTCCCGTGTTGTCTCTGCCCGGGTACGGCCGGTCTGCCCGGGTCCGCCCCCGTTCCACGGAAGCAGGAGTACAACTCCCTGGTGTCCTGATTGGTAAAACACCCTTCTTCTCTTGTAATTAGGATCATATTGCCCATACAATATTATCTTAAGCGATAAACGCCATAAAACGAAAGGGAAGTCATGTTTTCACGAAGCACAGCATTCATTTGGATCGGGGTCATACTCCTGTCCGGCCTTTTCCTGATTGGACAGGATACCTGGCCGCCGCCTCCGGTACACACCATTGTTGGCAATGTGACGATTATCGAGGATTTCCCCATCCCCGAACTGAACCGCACCCGGGATATTTGGATTTACCTGCCACCCAACTACGAAGACAGCGCCAAATGTCATTTTCCGGTGCTCTACATGCATGATGGACAAAACCTTTTTGATGCAGCAACCTCCGCTAATGGCGAATGGGGCATTGACGAAACGTTGGAGAACCTGTTTGAGGAAAATCAGACCGAAGGTGTGATCGTTGTAGGAATCGAAAACGTCGGGACGCTAAGAGTTGATGAATATATCCCATGGGAATTTGATCTTGACGGAGAAATGGTCGGCGGCGAAGGCGATGAATACGTGGATTTTATGGTCAATACCCTCAAACCCTATATTGATGCCAATTACCGCACCCGTGCCGACAGAGAAAATACGGGAATCGGCGGAAGTTCCCTTGGTGGCTTGATCTCTTTGTATGCAGCCATGAAATATCAGGGAACTTTTGGTAAAGTTTGCGCCATGTCCTCCTCTTTCTGGGTTGCCGATAACGCCATGCTGACTTATCTGGATTCCATCACAAAAGAATTTGATGCCCTGATATATCTGGATATGGGGCAGTTGGAAGGTCAGGATGCTGTAGATGATATGGAAGATGTTTACAACAAATTATCGCAGATGGGATACACCCAAGACCAGCTAAATAAGGTAATTGATGCGGATGGGCAGCATAGCGAAACTTTCTGGAGAGAAAGATTCCCTGCTGCTTTCTTGTGGTTATACGAATAGTTAGTGTCCATCCAGAAAGGATAAGTATTTGAAAAGGCAGTAAAAAAAGCGCATT
>CAYTRL010000094.1:0-15827 GCA_964439795.1 uncultured Thermodesulfobacteriota bacterium | reverse complement strand
TACTTCTTCGGCGTGGCGATAGCCGTGGAATACGGTGAATGAAGAGTGCAAGGATGAGCACAAAGAGGGGAATCCTGTCCGGACCGTTCATCGGGGTTGTTCTGTTCCTGACCCTGGCGGCCGCCGGACCGAACCTGCACGCCAACCCGCTGGATAATTACGGGTTCGGGAGCAAGTGGGTGGCCATGGGCGACGCGGTGACCGCCATCGTGGACGACGTGGGGGCCATCTACTACAACCCCGCGGGGCTGGTCCGGGCCAAGTCGGTACAGGTGTCCCTGGGCTATTTTTACGCCAACCCTCTGCTGGTGATCAACGGGTACGACGTGGGGGAGGACGCTGTCTCGGGCCTCAACGCGGGCTTTGTCATGCCCCCCATGACCTTCGGCACCATCAAGATCGGGTCCTGGAAGATCGGGCCGATAAAGATGGGCGGAGGCGGCGCGGTGCACGTCCCGGACAAGCGGGTCGCCCGGAGCCTGGCCATTGCCTATGATCAGCCTACCTTCATTCGGTACGGGGCGAGAAACCAGCGCATGGTGGTCATGACGCCGTTTTCCTTCCAGATCTTCCCCTGGCTCCAGGTGGGGGCCATGGTGTCCATGCACGTGCGGACCTCCGGGGGGCCGGACTTCGTGCTGCGGGAAAATACGGCGGAGAACGAGGGGATCTGGAGCGAGGGAAGCATCTCCAACAGTCAGCGGCCTTCCTTCTTTCCCACCGCCGGGTTCCAGGCGCAGCCCACCAAGAACCTGAGCATCGGGTTCTGCTACCGGGGAAAGAACGAGGTGCTCTACAAGGTCCCCATGGACGTCCACATCGAGCCCCTCTACATTTTCACAAACGATAACCTCGAGCCCGTTCTTCCGTTCCCACTGCTGCCTGAATCGCTCATCGATATGGAGACGATCATCTTCACCTTTTATTCCCCGGAACAGTTCTGCTTCGGCCTGGGGTACGACATAGGCAAGATCCTCACCATCGGGCTGGACGTGACCTGGGAGCGATGGTCCGCCTTTCGACAGCCGGCACCGGAAGGGGCCACGTATTTTTCCGGCGGTATTGCGATGATCATCCCGCCGAACCCCAATTATCCGCTGCCTGTTCCGAATTTCCAAGACATCGTGGTACCTTCCGTGGGGGTGGAGTACCGGCCCTTCCTTTTTACACACTGGGAACTGGTGTTTCGCGCGGGGTACCGGTTTGAGCCTTCCCCGGCGCCCGAGGCCACGGGATGGAACAACTTCCTGGTGAACGATACCCATGTCTTCTCCGGAGGGTTCGGCCTCAACTTTACTCAGGTCCAGGATACGCTCAAGATCATGAAGGGCCCGATCCGTTTCGATTTTCACGCACAGTACTTCTGGCTCACCCAGGGGGAGGCGCTCAAGAACAACCCCGTGGAAGAGAGCTTCGGAGACATGGTGTTCGGCGGGAAGATCTGGAACCTGGGTTGCACGCTGACCCTGGAATTCTGACATTCGCGGAGTCCTCGAAACGAGAAGAACCGGTCGTTGTTCGGCAACCGTCCGGCTTCACGTCCGCAATTGCTGTAATGACAGCACCCGATAGAATCTGGGACGATGCAAAGGAGAACCGGGTTGAAATCCATGAAAAGAAAACCGCCGATACTTCTCCTCATCCTGTTCGCAGGGTGTGGTTTTCTCGGGGACCCGGGGAACGAACCCAAGGGCAACAACAACCTGCCTTCCAGCGGTGTGGGTAAGTTCATCAAGCAGGACTTCTACTGTGATGCGGAGTTCATCCAGCCGTTTTTCCCGAATATCGGGGATCCGGTGGGTCAGGACTGGATGTCCGGGGAGCCCTGCATGGTCGTGCAGGACGGTTCGGTCCGGGTCTGGCTGGAACGACGGAACGAGATCACCGCCGAGTCCCGGATACACACCACGATACTCGGGTTGGGACGCGGAACCGGCTGCAGGGACATGGACGCCTGGGAGGCGTTGCCCCTCCAGGAAGTGGTGTTCGATTCCGATCCGGGACCCCGGGTGGGCGCCCCCACCGTGTACCACGCCGGCGGCATCTATAAAATGTGGTTCACCGAGGGGGACGGGGCTGCGATCCGGGTCGCCACGGCCGACGAAGCCGACTGCACCCCGGAAGACTGTCACGCCTGGCATCTCCATGCCGAACCGGTGCTGGTGCCGAACCAGGACTGGGAACGGGGTACGGTGGGCTCCCCTACCGTGGTCCATTACAACGGTCTGTACCGTATGTACTACGACGGCGATGTCTACCAGGAGCGCGCCATCGGGTATGCCTGGTCACGGGACGGGGTGACGTGGACGAAATCCGATCCACAGGGCCACGAGTCGGGTGCCGCCGACCGGGCGCCGGCGGTCCGCAACGTGCAGCCCGTGCTGCGGGCCACCCAGACCAACTGGGAGTTCTGGTACCCGGACCCCTCCTACGGGCCGGATTACATCGGGAGGGTGGGGCAGCCCTGCGTCATCATCCACAGTTCGCCCCTGCGGACCTTTCTCCTCATGTACTACACGGGCAACCTGAAGGGAAAGCTCCAGAGGCCCAAAGAAGGCGATGGCAGTGCCTTCCAGATCGGAATGGACGCCAGCATCGGCATCGCATGGTCACAGGACGGAATCAACTGGGAGAAGGCTCCCAGCTTTTCCACGCCCGAGGTGATCGCCATGGAGATCAACCCGATCGTGTCGGAAAAGCACGCCATCTCCTTCGATCTGGACCATGTACCGGGGAGCATCAACGTCTTCACCACCATGTTCATCATCAACGAGGCCGCACCCGCGGTGCTGGAGCTCATTCCCGAGCAGTTCTTCATTATGCTGTGGGAGCAGACCGATTGGATAAACCTGTACTGGGCCCCGAACCTGCCGATCCCGCCTGCAACCGACAGCGGCTATAAGGGCTCCTCGGGGATCGGGTTTGCATTCGAGGGCAACAGCCCTTTCTAGCACAGGCTGTTGAAAAAGTACCATCTGCTGCGTTCCACTCATCTTTCGTCAGTCAACGTACAAAAAAGTACGCCTCCTTCCTCAAGATTTCGTGCGCCTTGCACCTGGCACTTTTTGAACAGCCTGTGTAAATAGATGTGAAATTGAAACGGTTTGAAGCCGAAGCAGTGAGCACAGTGCGGCTTGGGGTGCACCGGATTCCCGGGTCATTCCTGTAGTGAAGGATACAGAAGTATTCCGGGAAAGGTCTATCGGTGCACCTCAATTTCTTTCGGCGAGAAGACATTCCGTAGCAGAGGGACGGTTCACTCAAGGTTGGGGGGTCAGTAGGCGGAGATCTCGAACTGTTCGATGTGAAAATCGTAGCGGGTCTTGATGATGATCGACTTGCCGCTTTCCGCCTCCAGGCGTTCCAGTTCGTCGTGCTCGTGGGCGTAAATCATATTGGCCACATCGGGATGAAGGTTCAGGACGATCTTGTTTCCCTGAAGCATGACGGATTCCCGCTGCACCTGCCGAATGATTTCGTGGCACACGGTCTGCGCGGACTTCACATACCCCTTGCCCTCGCAGTAGGAACAGACGGTCCCCAGGGTCCGCAGGATGCTCTCCCGGGTTCGTTTTCGTGTCATCTCCACCAGGCCCAGTTCGGTGAACTTCAACACGTAGGTTTGCGCACGGTCGGATTTCAGGGCTTCGGTCAACGCGTGGAACACCTGATCCCGATGATCCTTTTTCTCCATGTCGATAAAATCGATGACGATGATGCCGCCGATATTCCGAAGCCGCAGCTGATAGGCGATCTCCTTGACGGCCTCCAGGTTGGTCTTGAGGATGGTGTCGTTCAGGTTCCGATGTCCCACGAACTTGCCGGTGTTCACATCGATGGCGGTCAGGGCCTCCACCTCGTCGATGACGATGTAGCCGCCGGACTTCAGCCATACCTTCCGCCTCAGGGCTTCGCTGATCTGGACCTCCGCGCGGTAGGCGTCGAAGATCGGCTCGTCCTGGTTGTAGAAATGGACGTGGTTGCTGAGCTTGGGCATGACCCGTTCCACGAAACTCAAGACCCGGTCGTACTCTTCCTGGGAGTCGATGAGCAGGCGGTCGATGTTGGTGGTGAATACGTCACGGATCAGCCGCAGGGTCAGGTTCAGGTCCTTATGGAGCAGGGAGGGGGCCGCGGCATCCTCCGAACGTTTCTGGATGTCCTCCCAGAGCTTCAGTAAAAAATCCATGTCCGCCTTGAACTCACTCTCCGGTTTCCCTTTGCTTACCGTGCGCACGATAAACCCCATCTGCGGCGGACGGATATTCTCCACGATGGCCTTCAGGCGTTCGCGTTCGGTCTCGTCCTCGATACGGCGGGAGACCCCGATGTGGTTCACCGTGGGCATGAACACCAGGTGGCGGCCCGGGAGAGACGCGTGCATGGTGACGCGCGGTCCCTTGGTTCCCATGGGGTCCTTGGTGACCTGAACGAGGATCTCCTGCCCTTCCTTCAGGATGTCCTCGATGGGGACTTCCTGGGGAGGCGTCTTCGAAGGACGCATCAGGTCGTAGATCGATTCCGGGTCGGTGGGCTCCTGAAAGTTTCCCTCCTCCGCGTACGTTTCATTGCCTTCTCCGGTGAGAAAAAAACTGTAATCCTTCCAGTCGTCACGGTAGATGTCCGCCACGAAGAGGAAGGCCGCCCGGTCCAGCCCGATATCCACAAAGGCCGCCTGCATCCCCGGCAGAACCCGCAGCACCTTTCCCTTGTAGACGTTTCCCACGAACCCACGCTGCCGGTCTCGTTCCATGTAGAGTTCCGTGACCAGACCGTTTTCGATCAAAGCCGCTCGTGTTTCGTGCGGCGTTACGTTGATGATCAGTTCGTTCGCCATGAGGGCATCCTTTGTGTGCAAGGGAAATGCCTGTACCGGTCACTTCTTCCTGCCGGCACCCTGTCGGTTGTGGTCGGCCCGCTTCCCGGGCCGGTGCACTGCAGGGAAAAAGGCAAGAAAAGCAGTGTGTGGCTTTCGTACGGTCACGTTTCTCTCCATGGGGTCCGATTCTGGAAGGAGGGCCTCCAGGACCCGGAGGGGCGAGGGCAGGGATCCGGAAACCTTGTGGATCCTGCACCGCAGACCCCGGTTGTCATCCAGGAACTCCAGCTGAACGAAAGAGGAGAGGGGTTTTTTCTCAGGGGTCTTCGGGTCCGCCGGGTCTTCGGAAGATGGCGGGGGTCCCGCACGGAACGCCTCTACGGCGGCAGCCAGTTCGTCCGGGCCGGGTCGGGTTCCTTCCCCTTCCGGGAGAAGGAGTTCATACTCCACCCAGATGATGCTCTCTTCCACCGAAGGGGAGGAAAGAGGGAGATCGCGCACGGAGAGCACGGAAAAGCCATCCGGAAGCTCCTCTTCCATGCGGCGCTTCACCCGTTCCCTGTCCAGGGGGGCATAAAACCACAGGTCCAGGTTCTCGGCGCGGCTCTCAACCCCCACGGGCAGGGCAGGGCTGAAGGAAACCCGGGGTTGGGGATGTTCTCCCTCGGTATAGCAGATGGGAAGACCGCTTCGCCGCAGGGCCCGGTAATAAACGTTGATGGTTTCCAGGTGGCTCAGAAGGACGAGCGGTCCCGACTTGGCATACGTGACGCGGACGCGCTGCCTGGGTTCCTTCCGGTGGGGGGAAGGCGGGGGCGGTGTTCGCAGAGAACACGCTTCCACCGGCATCTTTTGCAAAACCTGGGCGGTTTCCGGTCGACCCTCCACGGAGACGGGTTGCTGGGAGCAGAGGCCGCACCGTGCACAGTCCCCCCGGCAGCGGAACGGGGTTTCCAGCCCCCGGTGAGCCCGATCCCGTTCCTTCTTGAGAAACGCCGGGTCCACGCCCGTGTCGATCCATGACCAGGGCAGCTGCGTTTCCGGGTCCGGGAACGGGTGGAGCCAGTCTCCCGGTGTGACCGCAGCGGCGGAAAAAGCTTCTTCCCAGAGATCGAAGCGCAGATGCTCGGTCCATCCGTCCAGCACGCATCCCCGTCGATAAGCGGTTTCCAGCAAATCGCACAGGGAACGGTCTCCCCGGGCAAAGAGTCCCTCCAGAAGACTGATCCTGGCATCGTGCCATTTCAGTTGGAACCCGGGTCTTCGAAGCCTTTTCTTCAGGAAATTCTGCTTTTGTCTGGCTTCCTCCATGCTCAGTTGCGCTTCCCACTGAAAGGGAGTGTGCGCCTTGGGGACGAAGGTGGAAACGTTTACCGTGATCTGAAAGGGCTTGGAGCGGGCGGCCCGGGCCGTTTTCTGCAGGGTCTCGGACAGACGCACGATGGCCTCCACGTCCTCGTCCCGTTCCGAGGGAAGCCCGATCATGAAGTAGAGCTTCAGGGCCCGCCAGCCCCGCGTGGCCAGAAACCGGGCGGTTCGGATCAATTCCTCTTCATCGATGTTCTTGTTGATGACGTTTCGCAGACGCTCCGTGGCGGCTTCCGGCGCCAGGGTGCACCCGGTTTTTCGCACCCGGAGGATCTCTTCCATGACCGCCGGATCCACGGACCCCACCCGGATCGATGGCAGGGACAGGGCCACCTTGGCGGGCTGTGTATCCTGCATGAGGGCCGAGGTCAGGGGAAGCAGGCCCGAGTAGTCGCCGATGCTCAATGCCAGCAGGGACAGGTCTCCGTAACCGGTGTTCTTAAGGCAGGTCAGTGCCAGATCCTGGATCCGGGACCGGGACCTCTCACGATAAGGACGGTACAGAACACTGGCCTGGCAGAATCGACAGCCGTGGGGGCACCCCCGGGCGGCCTCGATGCTGATCCGGTCGTGAACGATCCGGGTAAAGGGGATGACGGGATGCTCGGGATACGGCGAGGCATCCAGGTCCTGTACCGTGCATTTTCTTACCGGTCGGGTCCGGTCCCCAACGGGGGAAAGGCGCCACGTCTTTCCGACCGGATCCTGTTGCCGGACGAAGCGGGACGGTACGTAGACCCCCTCCTGTTGATCCAGTGCCTGGAGCAGAGCGTCCCGTGAACCACCGTCTGCCTTCCACCGGGCCACGAGTTCGCAGATTTCGGGCAGTCGGAACTCCGCTTCTCCGATGACGAATGCATCGATGAACGCGCTGATCGGTTCCGGATTGAATGCACAGGGGCCGCCTGCAAGGACCAGCGGGTGCTCCCGGGTCCTTTCCGAGGAACGGAGGGGGATGCTCCCGAGATCCAACATGGCCAGGACGTTGGTGTAGGTGAGTTCGTAGGCCAGGGTGAACCCGAGAATATCCAGCTGATTCAAGGGAATTCGACTTTCCAGGGTGGACAGGGTGATCTTGCGGTCCCGAAGAATTCCCTGGAGATCCATCCCGGGAAGAAACACCCGTTCCGCGGAGATCCGCGGGGTCTGGTTCAGGCAGTGATACAGAAGACCCATGCCCAGATGGGACATGCCGATCTCGTACAGGTCCGGGAAGGCCAGCCCCACGTGAAGTGCGTCCGTTCCCGTGGGCGTCCGAACCGCGTTCCGCTCGGAACCCAGGTAGCGGGAAGGTTTTTTCACAAGACGCAACCAGGACGGATCCATTCTTCGAATTCCCAGGGCAAAGGTTTCAGGGTGCTCAAGGGTTCGGGCGATCTTCCCGTGAAAATGGAGGGTCGGTCGAACGATAACCGTTTGAAAAAATGGAGTTTTGTTCAAGACTGTTCGAGTAGAAGCAACAGAATATTGTAAACGGGCTTCCGTGAAATAGCAAGAAAACCGTTGGAGATTGTTATTTTTTTCGGCTTCTTTTACTATTCAGGCAGGATAGAAACAGCATGGAAAGGCGGACGAACGAAATGAAGAACAAGCCCGGAACCCGGCAGGGGCGTCTGCAGGGGATTCCGCCCGTTCACGAACTGCTTGGTCGTCCCGCACTGCAGCGGTTGCAGGAGGCAGGCGGGGTCGAGCGCTGGACGGTACGGAAGGCCGTTCAGGGCGTGCTGGAGCGGCAGAGAAGGGAAATCCTTGGCGGCGGACGGGAACGTGTGGACACCCCCGAACAGTTGGAGGGGCTGATCCTCCTGGAGATCCGACGCCTGCAGGTGCAAAGCCTCCGTCCGGTGATCAACGCCACCGGCGTCATCGTCCATACCAATCTCGGGCGGGCCCCGCTGGCCCGTGAAGCGCTGGAGGCCATGCATGAAGTGGCCCGGGGATACTCCAACCTGGAATATAACCTGGAGGAGGGGAGGCGGGGCCTCCGCTATCATCACCTGGAGGGGCTTCTTTGTGAATTGACCGGAGCGGAGGCCGCCCTCGTGGTGAACAACAACGCCGCGGCGGTGCTGTTGGCACTCCGGGTGCTGGCTCAGGGCCGGGAAGTCATCGTTTCCCGCGGGGAACTGGTGGAGATCGGGGGCTCGTTCCGGATACCGGAGATCCTCTCTGAGAGCGGCGCCACCCTGGTGGAGGTGGGAACCACCAACCGTACACATCTGCGCGACTATGAAAAAGCCGTCCGATCCACCACCGGCCTGATTCTCAAAGTGCATCCCAGCAACTACCGCATCGAGGGGTTTCACCAGGAGGTGCAGTTGGAGGAACTGGTTGCCCTTGGACGGCGGCACGGTCTTCCCGTGATGCAGGATCTGGGCAGCGGAAGCCTGCTGGATGCCCGGATGCTGGGTCTTTCCGGGGAACCTACCGTTCAGGACGTAGTGAACACCGGGCTGGACCTGGTGACCTTCAGCGGGGACAAGCTGCTGGGGGGACCGCAGGCGGGCATCCTCCTGGGACGGGCTGCGGTGATGAAGGCGGTGCAGACCCATCCCCTGATCCGGGCCCTGCGGATGGACAAGCTGACGTTGGCCGCCCTGGAGTCCACCTTGCTCCTCTACCGGGACGCCCGCGCGGCCCGGAAAAAGATCCCGGTTCTTACCATGCTTTCCGAAGAGCGTGACACTCTCCGCCGGCGGGCACGGGCTCTCACCGTGAGACTGAAGGCGGTGGGGCTCCCCGGATTTTCATTCCGTGTCTGTAACGCGACGGCCCGGGCCGGGGGTGGTTCCCTGCCTACGGAGGGACTCGCCGGTGCGGCCGTGGCTGTAAAAAGTTCATCACACCCCTGTCAGGAAATTATTGCACGACTCCGGCGTGCCCCGGTCCCGGTGATCGCTCGGATCGAAAAAGACGAGGTGCTCCTGGACATGCGGACCCTGCGCAAGGGAGAACCCGCCCGGGTCGCGGACGCATTCCGGGAGGTGTTTGGAGGTCCGGACAACGAATGAACCTCTTTTTTTCCTGGCATCCACACGAAAGCGGGTGTCGAACAGTGCAGGCTTTCATGACAGAAAAGTATTTATTCCCCGTAGATTGAAAACCTCGTAAATTCTCTAATTCTCTGGTGGGGAGCCTCCCTTTCTCGTGGAGCTCTTCACGGCCCGATTCGCCGACACCCTCTCTAAAAACGTAAATGTATTGTTTAAAAAGCAAGGGAATTTGCTTCCCAACGCTATGATCTTTTTGACGCCCCCTTGAACTTTTTTCACCCGACCGACCCCTCAAAGTGCCCAATTTTGTCACCTGTCCGACAGATTCCTCCCAATTTTCCAGTGGAAAACGCTGAACGAACCCCTTGGTACGATTATTGCTCAATAATTCATCGTGAATGTCCCTGTTCCGTGCTCACGGGCCGGAACGGATTGTGCACGATCGAGTAATGACCGGGTAGGAACCATCCAAAGGAGGTTGTTTGCCTCGATGAGCCCCTCAAGTGCATCCAATACGCCCATAGCGTCCCACGGGGAACGAAAACCGAAAATTCGTCTGGGGGAGCGGCTCGTTCAGGCCGGCCTGATTACGGAAACTCAGCTCGAACAGGCTTTGAAAGAACAAAAACGGAACGGGGGGCTGCTCGGATCCAACCTGATCAAGCTCGGGTTGATCAAGGAAGAAGCGTTTCTGGACTTCCTGAGCCTCCAGTACGGATATCCCGCCATCGACATCACCCATGCGGAGATCTCCCCGGACCTGCTCAAGCTGGTTCCCCCGGACGTTGTCCAGCGGCACATGGTGTTGCCGGTGAGCCGGGCCGCCTCCACCCTCGTGCTGGCCATGAGCGATCCGACCAACTACCTGGTCATTGACGATATCAAGTTCCTCACCGGGTACAACATCGATGTGGTGGTGGCCGAGGAGGCAGCGCTGAAATCGGCCATCGACCGTTTGTACGACCAGTCCGCCTCGCTGATGGACGTGATGAACGACCTGGAGGAGCTGGAACTGGAGGTGGTGGACGATGCCGAGGACCTGAACCTGGAGGAACTGGAAAGGGCCACCTCGGACGCGCCCGTGGTCAAGCTGGTGAACGTGATCCTCACCGACGCCATCAAGAAAGAGGCCAGCGACATCCACATCGAACCCTACGAGAAGATTTTTCGCGTCCGATACCGGATCGACGGCGTGCTGTACGAGATCATGAACCCCCCCATGAAAATGAAAAACGCCATCATTTCCCGGGTCAAGATCATGTCCAGCCTGGACATCGCCGAGCGGAGGCTCCCCCAGGACGGGCGGATCAAGCTGAAGACCAAAGGCAAGGAGATGGATTTCCGGGTATCCGTGCTGCCCACGCTCTTCGGGGAAAAGATCGTACTGCGTCTCCTGGACAAGAGCAACCTGCAGCTGGATATGACCAAGCTCGGGTTCGAGGAACAGGCACTGGCGAACTTCAAGGAGGCGATCTATCAACCCTACGGCATGGTCCTGGTCACCGGGCCCACGGGAAGCGGAAAGACCACCACCCTCTATTCCGCTCTCAGTGAGCTCAACAAGACCACGCAGAACATCTCTACGGCCGAGGACCCGGTGGAATACAACCTGCTGGGCATCAACCAGGTTCAGATGCACGAAGAGATCGGGCTGAACATCGCATCGGCCCTGCGGGCTTTTCTGCGGCAGGACCCGGACATCATCATGGTGGGGGAGATCCGGGATTTCGAGACCGCCGAGATCGGGGTGAAAGCGGCCCTCACCGGCCACCTGGTACTGAGCACTTTGCACACCAACGATGCGCCCAGCACCATCCACCGGATGCTGAACATGGGGGTGGAGCCGTTCCTGGTCACTTCTTCGGTCAACCTGATCCTGGCGCAGCGCCTGTGCAGGAAGATCTGCGAGAAATGCAAGCAGGTGCTCGACACCCACCCCCAGGTCCTGGTGGACATGGGCATGACCCGGAAGCAGGCGGAGGAGACGGTGGTGTATGTGGGTAAGGGGTGTGATGCGTGCAACGACAGCGGGTACAAGGGGCGGATCGCCCTGTATGAGGTCATGCCCATGGGGGACGATCTGAAGGAGCTGGTCCTGGAGGGCGCCTCGAGCATGGAGTTGAAACGAGCGGCCATGAACGCCGGCATGAAGACCCTGCGTCAAAGCGGTCTGGAGAAGATCCGGAACGGGATCACCACGACGGAAGAGATATTGCGGGTCTCCGCATCCGATGCGGAACCGCGCGCAATAACCACAGACGACGGGCCGGAAGAGATGAAGGTCTGCGAGGCGGCGGGCCGGTTCGGCTGAGACACGGGCGGACCCGGCCCGGAACATTGGAAGAGAGGAACCCCAACATGGCATCCCTTCCCGAACTCCTGAAGCAGATGCTGGAACGCGGCGCATCGGACCTCCACATTACCGTGGGCTCCCCGCCCCAGGTGCGTATCGACGGCGCGCTGCATTCCCTGCCCATGGAGCCCATGAGCGGCATCGAGACCAAGCAGATGTGCTACAGCATTTTGACCGAGTCGCAGAAAAAGAATTTCGAACAGGAGAACGAGCTGGATCTCTCGTTCGGGATCAAGGAGCTGAGCCGGTTCCGAGCCAACATCTTTCTGCAGCGGGGCAGTGTGGCCGGGGCCTTTCGAACGATCCCGTATCATATCCGGACCTTCGAGGAACTGGGGCTGCCGCCCATCGTCAAGGAGCTGACCCACAAGCCTCGGGGGCTGATCCTGGTCACCGGGCCCACGGGAAGCGGAAAATCCACCACGCTGGCCGCCATGATCGATGAGATCAACGCCACGCGCGCATATCACATCATCACCATCGAGGATCCCATCGAGTACGTGCACGCCCACAAGAAGGGGATCGTCAACCAGCGGGAGGTGGGAAGCGACACGGGGCGGTTCAGCACGGCGCTGAAGTATATCCTCCGGCAGGATCCGGACGTGGTGCTGATTGGGGAGATGCGCGACCTGGAGACCATCGAGGCTGCGCTGACCATCGCCGAAACCGGGCACCTGGCCATGGCCACCCTTCACACCAACTCCTGCGTGCAGACCATCAACCGGATCATCGACGTGTTTCCCCCGTTTCAGCAGCCCCAGGTGCGGGCGCAGCTGTCCCTGGTGCTGGAAGGGGTGATGAGCCAGATCCTCATCCCGCATGCAAGCGGGGCGGGGCGTGTGCTGGCGATGGAGATCATGGTGCCCAACCCGGCCATTCGAAACCTGATCCGGGAGGAGAAAGTGCACCAGATCTACTCCCAGATGCAGATGGGACAGAACAAGTTCAACATGCAGACCATGAACCAGGCCCTGAGCAGCCTGGTGCTTCGAAGACAGATTCAGCTGGAAGAGGCGACCCTTCGCTCCTCGGACCCCGAGGAACTGGGTACCATGATTTCGGCCAGGCAAACTCAGACGGGAACCGGGAACCGGAACGCGACTTCCCGGCCGGCGGGGGGGCCCCAGCGCATGTACGGGAAATCAGGATCCCGATAAAAAGGAGAGCATGTCATGCCTGTGTTCAAGTGGGAAGGCAAAGACCGTCAGGGACAGAACATCCAGGGACAGATCGAGGCGAGCAACACCGCCGTGGCGGTCATGCAGCTGCGCAAGCAGCAGATCGTACCGCTGCAGCTGCGGGAGGAAAAGAAGAAAAAAGCCGCCTTCAAGATCGCGCTTGGCAGCGGGGTCAAGGAGAAGGAGGTGGCCGTGTTCACCCGGCAGCTGGCCACCATGATCGATGCGGGTCTTCCGCTGGTGCAGTCGCTGGAGGTCCTGTCCTCCCAGCAGGAGAACGCGACCTTCAAGAACATCCTGCTCAGCGTGAAAAGCGACGTGGAGGGGGGGGCCACGTTTTCCGACGCCCTGCGCAAACACCCCAAGGCGTTCAACGACCTGTACACCAACCTGGTCACCGCCGGGGAGATCGGCGGCACCCTGGACATCATCCTGAACCGGCTCAGCCAGTATATGGAAAAATCGATCGCCCTGAAGAAACGGGTGAAGGGCGCCATGGTGTACCCGGCTTCGATCCTGGGCATTTGCGTTCTTGTCGTCATTATCCTCCTGGTGTTCGTGATCCCGGTCTTCGAGAAGATGTTTGCAGGCTTTGGCGCCGCCCTGCCGGCGCCCACCCAGTTTGTCATCGCCCTGAGCAAATTCGTACAGGGGAACCTGTTCTATATCATCGCCGGCATGGTGGTTTTCGTGTTGCTCTTCCGGCGGTATCGCAAGACCGAGTCGGGCCGGATGCTCACGGACCGGGCCCTGCTCAAGGCGCCGGTGTTCGGGCCGCTGCTGGTGAAGATCGCCATCGCCCGGTTCAGCCGTACCCTGGGAACCCTGGTCTCCAGCGGCGTGCCGATCCTGGACGGGCTGAACATCACGGCCAGGGCCTCGGGGAACAAAGTGCTGGAAGAAGCCATTATGAAGACCCGGGCGAGCATCTCGGAGGGGAAGACGATCGCCGAACCCCTGGCGGATGCCGATGTGTTTCCACCCATGGTCGTTCAGATGATCGGCGTGGGGGAAAGCACCGGATCCCTGGACGCCATGCTGAACAAGATCGCAGATTTCTATGACGAGGAGGTGGATGCCACGGTGGCGGCGCTCACCTCTCTTCTGGAGCCCCTGATGATGGTGATCCTGGGGACGCTCATCGGCGGCATGATGGTGGCCATGTATCTGCCGATCTTCAAGATGGCCACGGTCGTGGGATAGCCGGTTTCTAAGGGAGTCAGGTTTTGGCTGTTGGTTCACATGCAAATATGGATGTCCGTCCCTTTCCCGGCGGGACCCGGGAGGCAGCGCACCGGGATCCCAACGGGAGGGAGAGTCTGATCCACTCGCCCCTGGGCGCCCGCGTACGCGCGTTCCTCTGGCTGCGGATTCTCATTGCCGGCATCCTGTTCGCCCTGGTCGCCGGCACCGCGGGTGTGGGGACTTCCATCCCGGCGGACCGGGGGGGGCTCCTCCTGCTCCTGGGGGGCGCACTGGGTGTGACGGGCATGTCCGCGCTGGGCCTGCGGTGGCATATTCCCACCGCCTTTCTCGGGATGCTGCAGGTGGCCTGGGACCTGTTCTTTTCCGTTGCCTGGATCTACGCCACCGGCGGGACGGAAAGCCTCTTCCTGTTCCTGTACCTGTTCGTGATCATTGAGGCGAGTTTCCTGCTGGAACTCAACGGGACCATCCTCACGGCGTTCCTGTGCGCCCTGTGTTACTGGACGGAACTGCACCTGGAATACCACCGTGTCCTCACCCCTGTACAGAGGTTCCTGGCCGGGCCGAAACCGCGGGATCCGGGCGTCTACCCGGTGGCCGGGTTCATCTTCATCCTGGCGGCCATCTGTCTCACCGCCTGGCTGTCCAACAACCTGAAGGAACGGCGGACACGAACGCGGCGGCTCCTGCAGGAAAAGACGGACAACATCCATGACCTCCTTTCCCTGAATGAATCCATCGTTCGGTGTGTCCGGTCCGGAATCATCACCCTGGACCGGGAGAACCGGATCACCTCCATCAACGACGCCGCGGCTCTGATCACCGGGTACGACAAGAGGGAAATCGTGGGGAAGAAACTGGAGGAATTTCTGGGAGATGTCCCGGCCGACGCGTTGCATCGTAAGGGTGCGGCTTCTTCGTATCCCTCCCGGTGGGAGCAACCGTTCCAGGCCAAGGGGAAACAGGGGCTGTGCCTGGGCTGCTCCAGCGCGGTCCTGCGGGACCACAACGATGAAAGTTTCGGGCACCTGATCATCTTCCAGGACCTCTCCCCGTACAAACGGATCGAGGAGGATCTGCGGAGGGCGGAACGGCTGGCCGCCATCGGGGAACTGGCAGCGGGGCTGGCCCACGAAATCCGGAATCCCCTGGCGTCTCTGTACGGTTCGATCCAGCTGCTGCAGGGGGAACTGGACCTGGATGGCAGTCATCAGCGGCTCATGAAGATCTGCCTGCAGGAGAGCGAGCGGCTGAACGGATTGATCGTTAATTTCCTTCAGTTCGCCTCCCCTCACGCGGACCGGAAAAACCGCCTGCTCCTGCTGCCGGTGGTGGAGGAAATACTGGACCTGTTCCGGACGGGCCCCCATATGCGGGAAGGTATCCGGATCTCCGTGGAGATTGCACCCGATGTGATTGTTTTCGCAGATGAAAAGCAGATCAAACAGATCCTGTGGAACCTTCTGCTCAACGCGGCCCAGGCCATGAAAGAGGGAAGGATTCGCATCCGTGCACGAAACACCACCGATACGCGGGGGAACCCGGTGGTGTCCATCACCGTGGGGGATACGGGACAGGGGATCCCGCAGGGGGACATCCAGAAGATCTTCGACCCGTTTTTCACCAGCCGTCAGGAGGGCACCGGGCTGGGGCTGGCGGTCGTCTATCGAATCGTGGAGAACCATGACGGGACGATCCACGTGGAGAGTGCGGAAGGAAAGGGGACCGTATTCCGGATCGACCTGCCGCGGGAGGAGACAATGTATCAGGATGTGACGGTGGAACGAGCGGTGCAATGAAAGAACCGGTGGGACGAACCAGGCGCAAGCGTCTGTAGAAAAAGAATGATGATGCGGGAGGTTTCCCCCGCACAACCCTGGAAAGGAGTTCCGGGATGGCAACCAAGGGGA
>CAYTRL010000093.1:0-15867 GCA_964439795.1 uncultured Thermodesulfobacteriota bacterium | reverse complement strand
GGGTCCCCCTGGTGGTTCCGGAGATCAACGCCGAAGACATTGCAGCCCACAAGGGCATCATCGCCAATCCGAACTGCACCACGATCATCACCCTCATGGGACTGTACCCCCTCCGGGCGTACGGCCTCAAGCGGGTCATTATGTCCAGCTACCAGGCGGTCTCCGGCGCGGGCGCCTGGGCCATCGAGGAACTCCGGCGGCAGACCATCGAATGGGCGCTGCAGGAAATCCGGAACGATGTGTTCCACGAATCGAAAACCGTGGACCCCCGTCCGGACAAGTTCCCGCATCCCATCGCCTTCAACCTGATTCCGCATATCGACGCGTTTCAGGAAAACGGATTCACCAAGGAAGAGGTGAAGTGTCTCAAGGAATCCCGCAAGATCCTTCACGATCCGGATCTCCTGGTCTCGGCCACCACGGTCCGGGTCCCGGTGTTCCGGTCGCATTCCGTATCCGTTCACCTGGAAACGGAGAAGAAGCTCCCGGTTTCCAAGGCCCGCTCCCTCATACGGAGAGCCCGGGGGGTCCGCCTCCACGACGACCCGGAAAAAGGGAAGTATCCCATGCCCCGGATGGTGGCGGGGAAAGACGATTGCCTGGTGGGCCGAATCCGCGCGGACGAGACCGTGGAGAACGGATTGTGGCTCTGGATCGTGGGAGATCAGCTGCGCAAGGGGGCGGCCCTGAACGCGATCCAGATTGCGGAATGCCTTGCCGACACCCGCTGAAAAACCGGTTCCTATGGAATCACCTCATCGGATCCTTTTCATCGACGACGAACAAAAACTCTGCAAGAACGTTCAGGCGCTGCTGAAAAGAGAAGGCCTCGCCGTGGACATCGCGGTGGACGGCAGCAGCGGCATGCAGCGTCTGAACGAGTCCGCCTACGACCTGGTCATCACCGACGTGGTCATGCCCGATGTGTCCGGCATGGATATCGTGCGTTACGTCCGGGATTTTCTGGCGGATACGCCGGTGATCGTCATCACGGGATACGCCACCCTGGAGGGGGCCGTGGTGGCCATGAGGGAGGGGGCGTACGACTACGTCACCAAACCGATCGACTTTGACTTTCTGAAGCTTTCCATCGAACGGGCCCTGGAGCGGACCCGGCTCAAGAAAACCATCAAGCGGTACACCGAAGAGCTGGAAGAACGGGTGCGGGAACGGACCCGGGAGTTGGAAGAGGCCCAGGCGCAGCTGATCCAGTCGGAGAAGATGGCGGCCATCGGAGAACTGGCCGCACACGTTGCCCATGAGATCAAGAACCCGCTCATGTCTATCGGCGGCCTGGCGCGGCTCCTGCAGCGAAAAGCGGCCAAGATCCACAAGACCCGGGAAATCGCTGCCATCATACGTGAAGAGGCGGACCGCCTGGAGAGGATCCTGGAGAACCTGCTGGAACTCAGGCAGGACCAGCCCCTGCGGAACAAGAGCGTCTCCCTCCACAAGATTCTCCGGAACACGGTGAAGCTCGTCTCCTCCAAGATGGAGGAACGCTCCGTTCAAATCCGCTGGAGCCTCGACGAGAACCTGCCCCGCATCTTAACGGACGAAGACCGTTTGAAGCAGGTTTTTTTAAACCTGTGCAACAACGCGATCCAGGCCATGCCCACAGGCGGGCTTCTCTGTATCCAAACCGAAAAGAACAGGGACCACATCGATGTGACGGTCTCGGACACGGGGCCGGGGATCCCGTCTGTCCAGCGGGAGAACATCTTCACGCCCTTTTACACCACCAAGAAACACGGGACCGGCCTGGGGCTTGCAATCTGCAGAAAGCTATTGCGCGACCTGGGAGGCGAGATCTCTCTGGAGAACCAGACGGAACAGGGAACCATGTTCCGGATCCGGATCCCCGTACGCGCGGTTTCCCCTGCCCGTGAAACCCCCTGAGAGCATCATGGGGTCAGGTCTTCATTCTACATTTTTCTCGGGGCTGCTGTACCGGACAACTCCCCCGGATGATAGATGTAAAATGTAGAATGAAGACCTGACCCCGGTTTTTTTGACCCCGGTTTTTTTAGAAAGCCGAACGCGGAGAGCTTGTGCCTACCCCCTGCCGGAGGATATGTCCACCGACCCCGGCAGGCTTGTGGAGACCTGCAGGGAGGGTTCCCCGGCCGCCATCTCCTCCCACTTCCGGTGGAACCAGGGCCCCGCCTTCAGGCAGAACAGGGCCAGGAGAATTCCGGCAGGGACGTCCACCACGTAGTGGTAGCGAAGATACACGGTTCCCACCAGGATACCCGACCCGACCACCGCGTAGAAGGGAAACAGGAAGCGGCAGGAGCGGTACGAGAAGATGCCCACCAGGACCATCAGGGCCACATGCCCGCTGGGGAAACAGTCCCGGCAGGTCCCCTCGGCCTGGTTCACCCACGCGATCATGGCGTCGGTGAACGCCGTCCCCTTCAGGGGGACGGTCTGCAGGGCCGCCAGTTCGTATCGGGGCCCGATGGCGGGAACGAGGAGATACCCGATGAAAGTGAAAAGAAACATCATGGAAGCAGCGGTGGCGAAGTTCATGAATTCTTCCCGGTTCCGTGCGTAGAGTACTCCGGCGAGGGGCAGAAGGATGATGAAATAGCAGACGTAGCACACCTGGAGGAACGCGGTGAGTCCGGGGTGGATGAAGCGCTCCATCCACACCGTGGGATGACACCCGAAGATCCGGTAATCCAGTCGGGCCAGGACCGGGTCCAGATCCAGGGGGCGCACATGGTGGATGAGGAACTGTAACTCGGTAAACAGCAGGGGGAACGCCGCAACGAGGTACCAGTTGCGCAGAAACCAGGGCAACCCTTTACGGTGGTTCTCCCCCACCATCACGATCCCTGCCCAGAAGACCAGCATGAGCAGGTTCTGGGTGATCAGGGAGTTCCCCTGCGGGATCCCCTGCCGATAGAGAGCCAGCAGGACGCTCACCAAAAACAGGTAGGCAAGGAAGAGAAGGTCGAACCCTCGAAGCATTCTCAGAAACGGCATCCCGTACTTCCCATTATTCTCGTTGCACGAACCACTAAAGGAAGAAAGGACGCTGGGACGGGATTTCGCCACATCAAGAAGCCGCCTGCCTGATCTTCCGGCCTCTCTCCTTGGAAAACGGCAGGACGTTGGATGGTGGTTCGGCTTCGGCCTCTTCGAAAGGCTCCCCCCCGGCCGGTCTCTTGAGCTGGATCCCGTAGGCGTCCAGGATCCTCTTCAACTGGTGGTACTTTTTCTCGATCGATTCTTTGGTGGAATCAAACCCCCTCTTGGCGGCACGGTTTCTCTCCCAGAAGGCCAGGGGGTTCATATCGAAGAACCGATAATCATATTCCGTGGGTTCGATAAGGATAATGTCCCCGCGAAAACGGGGATCGCGGCGGTAGATATCCATTCCGTACGAGAGCCGGGAGTGCAGCAGGATCCGAAACACCTGGTTCAGCACCGAAATCAGACCCTCATCCCCGATATATTTCCCCTCGGTGACCTGCTTCCGCTTTTCCTTGGAGTACCGGGTGACCACCCGGTTGTGAAACGGCCGAAACGGGTTGTAGCAGATGATCAGATCCGCCCCGCTCTCCACGGCCACATCCAGGTTGGCCGTTTTGCGGACCCCCCCATCGATGTAATCCACGCCCTGGATCCGGGCCGGGCGGAAAAAGCCGGGCAGCGCCGTGGACGCCTGGATCGCCTGGGAAATCGTCAGGTTGTTGTTCTGGTTGTAGCCGAACACCACCCGATCCGCCGTATCCAGGTTCCCGGCAACGATGTAAAGCTCCTTTCCGGACCTTCGATACAGTTCGATGAAGTCGTTGGGGAGCTGGTTCCGGCCCATGGTCTTTCGTACCGAAGACTCGATCCGGTCGTTTGCGAACAAGCCGCGAGGCAGGTAGTTCAAGGGAGAGGGGAACCGACGGGACCCCCCCAGGGCCTTTGTGTAGTGCCGGGCGAGCTTTTCCAGGTTCCGGTAGCTGGGATGCAGAAGCAGTTGGCGCAGTGCTTTTCGAAAATCCTTTTTGAGCAGGCTCGTGGACAGGAGAGCCTCTATCAGAAAATCGGGGATGAAATTCAGCACATCCCAGAGGTAATAAAAGGGGCGCGTGATGAAATCTTCCAGGTTGGGGTAGTAAAAATCGGAAAACTGGATGGAATCCAGCAGCGCGGAGTCTCCTTCCAGGCTGCTGAGCATCTCCTTGGGAGGGATGCCGTTGGCGAGAAAGGAGGAAATGATGGACCCGGCACTCAACCCGATGAAGGTGTCGAAATCGGTCACCTTCCGGTTTTCCAGGAAATGGTCCAGCGCCTGAAGCCCCCCCACCTTAAAGGCTCCCCCGGTAACAGCCCCCCCCGCAAGTACGATGGCCACCTTCGGGTTCGGCTTCGGGCGGTTCAGATCGCTTTTCTGGAGTATCGTTATGCCCATATCCGGTACGCAATCTTCCTTGTAGGATGTCGGCTGAGAATAAAATACTTTCGTTTTACCAGGGTTGTCAACCCGTCCCGGCTCCCCCGGTTCCGGGTCCAGGACGGGCGGATCCAAGGGCCCGTGTTCCCGTTTTTCCCCTGCCGCAGCCGCAGCCGGATTGGCTTTTTTACCGATTTTCTCTTACAAGAATAAAAGGTCACGATCACACGCCCAAAGGATGACAGCCCGCAATGAAAAATGCAACCTTTGTCCACCAGGACACCCTGGAGCAACTGGACTGGCCCTGGGTGCTGGACCGGATCCGGGCACACCTGAAAACCGGTCCCGCCCGCGATACATGTTCTGACAGGATCTGGCAGCCCGACGAAGGGTCCGCGATGGGGATCCTGCGGGAGGTGGAAGAAGCCCGCGATCTTCTCCACCAGGGGGTTTCTTTCCCCCTGGGGAACGTCCCGGACATCCGCCCCCAGCAGCGCCTCCTTGAAAAAGGAGCGGTCCTCCAGGCCGCCGAACTTCTGGACCTGGCCGCCTGGATGGATACGGTGGATGCCGCACGAAGGTTTCTGGTGACCCACCGGCAACGAACCCCGCTCCTGTACCGGCACGCGGCAACGGCTCCGGGGCTCTCGCACCTGATTTATGACATCCGGGGCGCCGTGGACGAAACCGGGGAACTCCGGGACGAGGCGAGCCCGGAACTGGAAACCCTCCGGAAAAAAGCGCGAAGGCTCCACAAGGAGATCCACGAGAAGCTGGAGGACTGCCTCCAGGCCCGGGAATACCGGGATCTCCTGCAGGATCGATACTATACGATCAAAGAAGACCGGTACGTGCTGCCGATCAAGACCCAGCAGCGGACCTTTGTGGACGGTATCGTGCTGGGAAGCTCCGGCAGCGGGGCCACCCTGTTCATGGAACCCCGCGAGATCGTGGCGTTGAACAACAGCCACAAGCTCGTCCTTCTGGAAACACATAAAGAGACCCACCGGATCCTCATGGGCATCTGTGAAAACATCCACCGGGATGCCAGGGATCTGGAAAAGGGACATGCGTTTCTTCTCCACCTGGACCTGGTCTTCGCCCGGGCCCTGTTTGCCGAAGCCCTTCACGCGGAAACCCCCACGCTGGACCGGGAACAGGGGATCCGGCTTTCCCGTGCCCGCCACCCCATCCTCGTCCTGAGAAAAGAGCACGTGGTACCCAACGACATCGTCATCGCCCCGCCCACCCGCACCCTGCTCGTGACCGGGCCGAACGCCGGGGGGAAGACCGCTGTCCTGAAGACCGTGGGGTTGTCCGCCCTCATGCTGCGGGCGGGCATACCGTTGCCCGCCGGCCCGGGTTCGAACATGCCCTTCTTCGATTTCATCTTTTCCGACATCGGAGACAACCAGAGCCTGGAAAAGGACATCTCCACTTTTTCCGGCCACATCCAGCGGTTCACGCACTTCCTCAAGTCCGGCCCGCCGTTCCGACTGGCCCTTCTCGATGAAATCCTTATCGGCACCAACCCCGACGAGGGGAGCGCCCTGGCCCAGGCGGTTCTCGAACACCTCTCGGACACGGGCGGTTTCAGCGTGGCCACCACCCATTTCCTTTCCCTGAAAGCCCTGGCCGCCAAGGACCCCCGCATACAAAACGCTTCTCTGGGGTTCGACCCGGAAACCTTTCATCCTTCCTACGAACTGAGTCCCGGCATCCCCGGGTCGAGCAACGCCCTTCACATCTCCCGGGAACTGGGCCTTCCCCGGGAGATCCTGGACCGCGCCAGGGACCTGCTGGACAGTTCCGGCACCGAGATCGAGGCTCTCCTGCTGGAGATCCACGCGGAAAGGAGCAGGGCCCGGGAGGAACGGGTCCGCCTCGAAGAGGCCCGCACGGCGTCCGAACGGATGGAACGGGAGCTGCAGCAAAAAATTTCCCGTCTGGAGACCCGCGAGAAAGAGGTCCGGCGCGCGTTCCGGGATAAACTGGAAACCGCTTTTCAGGAAGCCCTGCGCGACCTCAGAAAGTGGAAAAAAGAGCGGGAAGGCCCCTCCTCCGACACGACGTTCACCCCGGCGCAGGCCCATAAAGAATTGCAGGCGGCCCGGGAACGCCTCCTGTCCGAGCAAGGCCCGTTTCACGTCCCTCCTCCGGTCCCAGCGGGGGAAAAGGTATCCCAGGGTCCACCGGTTCACCGCGGGGACCGGGTGTATCTACCGGAACTTCGGACAGAAGCCCGCGTGGTGGAACAACCGGACCGGAAAGGGACGTTGACCGTAGAGGCGAAGGGGTACCGGATGCAGGTGAGCACCGAGAACGCGTACCGGCTCCGTGACGAAAACAAACAGGAGGGGAAACCCCGGACACCGGGCGGTGCGCCCCCGGGAAGGCGCCCCCCCATGGTCCTGCGGGACACGCCGGAAGATCCGACGGCCCTCGAGCGATGCGACCTGAGGGGGTTGACCGTGGAAGAGGCTCTGGACAGCGCCTCGCAGATTCTGGACAGGGGCTTCCGCGGGCGGGTCCCCCGCATGGTCCTGATCCATGGCCTGGGGAAAGGGGTTTTGCGCGACGCCGTACGGGGCTATCTCTCCCGGGCACCCTACGCGTTCACCTTCCGGCCCGGCCACGCAGGGGAAGGGGGCGACGGTGTCACGGTGGTTGAGTTTGACCCCATGAGCTTTCCGCCGTAGAGAGAACGCGCTTTCACCGGTCAGGAGTCACGTGCGCCGAGGAAGGCCTTCCACCCCACGGCGTCCCCCCCCCGAAAAAACAGGACGGCGGCCATGACCAGGTACAGGACATCCTGCGCCAGGAGCTTGAAACCGATCTTCCGTCCGGAATCGGCATTGAAGCACCCGCAGTCCACGTCCAGCCCCCGCGCCATGCTGATCGTCACAACGATGATGAAGATCCCCAGGAGCCCCGCCAGCAGAAAGGAGGAGGTGCGCAGCCACTGTCCCGAAAGCAGCAGGAGAGCGCATATGAACTCCAGCCAGGGCATCACCACGGCCATCAGGTTCACGCCCCAGGCCGGGACCAGGCGGTAGTTGGACACCGCGATCGCGAACGACCCGGGATCGAAGATCTTGTTGTAGCTCGCCCAAAGAAAAACGAGCCCCACCACCGTCCGAAAAAGGATGAGTACCCACCTCTCCATCTCGTTCCCGGTCCCTGTATGCACGTCGACGTTCACCTCGCTGCTCGATAAAGACACGTCCTGCCCCCCCCGGTCCCTTCGGAAAACCCGGTTAGAAGTCCTCAAACCATTCCGGCGAAGGGGCACGCCCCGGTTCCTCCGGGTACCCTTTCTGCTTCCATCGGTCCCAGCCGCCCGAGAACAGCCGGATATCCGAGAAACCTTCCTCGTGCAGGAGTTCCGCCACTTCCCGGCTCGAGCCGCATCCCTCGCCGGAACAGTAGGTGACAAGGACCGTGTCCGAAGGGATCAGGTCCCGGAACGTGGAAACGCTCTCCTCAAAGTTGTCATGATTCAAGAAATGCGCTCCCGGGATATGCCCTGCCCGGAACTCCTCCTCGGAACGGGCATCCACGAACACGCTCCTGCGTTCCCGGAACAGGCGATAAGCCTCTTCCAGCGCGATCCGCTTGACCCCTTCCGTGTTCGGAGGCTGCGGCACCGGCCCCATCAGCGGGATTCCACGCGAGGAGACGGTATTCGCGATCATCCCGAAACCTATGGACACCAGAACCACAATGCAGCTGTTTCGGATCAGGGAAACCATGGGAACACCTCCTGCAATGAACCGCTTCTCCTGCCGTTTACTCTACCAGAAACGGCGGGAACCGTGAAGGGAGGCACGCCTTTGCATGCACGGTGTCTTTGTCCTACAATGGAGTTCCATCCCGCATGCGGAAAAGGAGATCCCTCCATCCAGAAAATCGTCGGAAACACCCTGGGACTGAAGCCCGGCCAGATTCGGAAGATCGAAAGGATCTACCGGAGAAGAATCCCCCACACCCAGATCTTCACCCCCGAACTGGTACGCACCCTGTCAGAAATCTCCCATGAGACCGGAAGACAGATCGGAATCCTCGCAGACCGGCGAGGGTACATCCAGCAGGTGATCGTAGGGGATGCACGGCAGATCCTGCTTCCCCAGCGAAAGCGTCAACGGACGGCAACGGAACGCCTCTCGGGCATCCGATACATCCACACACACCTGCACGGCGAACCCCTGGACCGGGAAGACCTGACCGATCTGTCCATGCTGCGGTTCGACTGCATCCTGGCCATCGACGTGGGAGACCTGGGGGTGCCCCGCACACTGCACATGGCGACCCTGGTGCCGGGATCCGGGAACACCGAACCGTGGCAGATATGGGAGCCCCTCTCTCCCACGGCGCCCCCCGTTGCATTCAACGACCTGATCTGGAACCTGGAAAAAGAGTTTGCCCGCTCCACCTCCACGGCGTACGAGGTGCCGGCGGAAGACGGAATGGACAAGGCGATCCTGGTGGGGGTTTCCCCCGGCGGCCGCCACGATGCCGAACAATCCATGCGGGAGCTCCGGTCTCTGGCCGTCTCCTGCGGGGTCCGGGTTCTGGACGCCATCGTGCAGAAGAGGCCGGCCCTCCATCCACAGTTCGTGGCCGGCAGGGGGAAGTTGAACGACCTGGTGATCCAGGCGCTGCAGTGCGGCGCGGAGATCATCATCTTCGACCACGATCTTACCCCGGCCCAGATGCGCTCGGTCACGGACGTCACCGAACTGAAGATCATCGACCGGACCCAGCTCATCCTGGACATCTTTGCCCAGCACGCCCGATCACGGGAAGGCAAGATTCAGGTGGAACTGGCGCAGCTCCGTTACCGGTTGCCCCGCCTCTCGCACAGGGATGCGGGGCTTTCACGCCTCATGGGAGGGATCGGCGGCAGGGGCCCCGGAGAGACGAAGCTGGAGATCGACCGGAGGAGGGTCCGGGAGCGCATCCACCGGCTGGAGAAGGAAATCGAGAAGATCCGGAAGGGAAGACAAACCCGCAAGGCCCGCCGTACCCGGAACCGCCTGCCCCTGGTCTGCCTGGTGGGATACACCAATGCAGGCAAGTCCACCCTCTTGAACGCCCTGACCCGGAGCCAGGTGTACACCGAAGACCGGCTGTTCGCCACCCTGGATCCGGCCACACGCCGACTGCCCTTCCCGGGAAACCGTACGGCCCTCGTCACGGATACGGTGGGGTTCATCCGTGACCTTCCGCCGGACCTGATCGCGGCTTTCGGGGCGACCCTGGATGAACTGCAGGACGCCGACCTGTTGATCCACGTCATTGACGGATCCGTCGAAAACTCCGAAGAGCAGGCGACGGTGGTGCAGAACCTGCTGGAGTCCCTGAACTTGCATTCGATCCCGTGCCTGCCCGTTTTCAACAAGTCCGACGAGACAGACCCGGGACTCCTGGACAACCTCTGCCGCCGCCACCGGGGCGTTCCAGCGTGCGCCCTGGACCCCTCCAGCCTGTCCCCGCTCCTGGACGCCATGGAATCGGTGCTGTTCCCACCCCGGCTACCCCCCCGGGGTCTGAAACCCACAGGCACGAAACCCGCCCAGCCCCTGCCCTGAGCATCCCCTGGATGTTCTGCAACGTGCCGGGCCAAGGGCGTTCACCGCAACAAGCTTTCGCCGGACCCCGGGGGCCGGGAGAGACCATGGAGAAGAGGCCGCGGAGATCTCAACGATCCCGCACGGCCTCTTCTCTCCCTCGTTCACAAGCGGGATCTACTCCCCGACCGATTCCGAATCCACAACAAACGACCCGAGTTCAATACCCACACCCTCCACACCGGGGAAGTTCAACGGTGCGTCCGGATCCCCGCAGGGGACCTTATACACCCCCCGGCCCGCCAGGAGCATGATCCCTTCTCCTCTGGCACCCATCCGGATTCCCGTCCCGAGGACCTGTCCGAACAGGTTGTCCCCGGAAAGCCGGATCTCTCCATGAAACCCCTGATAGAGCACCCAGCCGTTGGCGAACTGATGCCGGATCCCTGCCCCTTTGACGGATACCACCGCGGAATCGTCATTGATGATCACCTGACCGCCCTGGGCCCGTGCAATCAAGTCGCCGGAGCCATGGAACTGGATCGCTCCATGACCGGCCGCGCAGACGGTTCCCTGACCCTTTACAATCCTGAAGCCGGTCCCCTCTTCCGCCGGTGTGGAGTCGGCCAGGGCAAAGAGCATGAGAAAACAGACGACTGCCGGAACATACACCTTTCTTTTCATCATCTTCCCTCCTTTACGTTGCTGCTTGAAGTTTGCTTTTCAGCGGGATCCCTTTCGGCGCCACTCATCCATCAAGAACACCGAGTATTGAAAATGGTTCCGATGGTTCCGGAACTCTTTTCCGTCCCCCGGGGACAGGAGCAACGGGCCTCATGGAGAAGCCGGATGCGCACCGGGTGTCCGGGGAGATGGAAAAGAAAAGGGGGGGGAAAGGAGGGGGCGCGGCGCGGGGACGGCCGTTACGGGGACCGGTGGGAATCCACTCCAAACTTCAAGGCTTGCTCTTCTCCCGCATCCTGCGAAGAAGTTTCTTCCGTGTTTCCGGGGGCTGATCGTTCCATTTTTTCTGAAGCGATCGGAGCTGCCGTCTTTCCTCCGGCGTGAACGATTTCAGAAGCTGCCTGTGCTGCTTTTTCAACTGTTCTCTTTTTTCGGGACTCATCTCTTTCCATCGGCGGTAGTTCTTCAGAACCGCACGCCTTTCTGCGTTCGGGAGCCTGTTGAAGGCCCGGTAGTTTTTCAGGATCCTCTTTCGCTGCGGCGCCGGGAGGGACCGGAACCATTTCAGGTTTCGACGGATTGTCACCCGTTTTTCTGCCGGCAGATCTTTCCATTTTCGGTAGTTCTCCAGCAACCTTTCCTTCCGCTCCGGGTCCAGCCGCTTCCATTGGTTCAACGCCTCCGCGTCCCGGTCCGCCTCGATGGACAGAGAACCTTCCGGGTTCGGTTCCGCATTGGAGGCCGCGCATCTTTGCGGGGTAAAAAGCAGCATGCCCGCGATCCCCGCTGCGAGAAGCAGCAGCATCGGCGTTTCGATTTTTGAACCGTTCCTTTTCATCGCATACCCTTTCCTGGCAGTGGGTTCCGGCCTTCCTCCGCAGCGCTCCTAGAAATCGTGCGGGGAAAACAGATCCGGTTCCACGAACAGTTCGATCTTTTCCATCATGTCCAGAGACTCCAGAAGCTCCGCGTTGTCGATCATTTCACGGATCCACGCCGCGGGCGGGTTCCCGGACCCCTCCGAGCTCTCCCCCGGGGAGAGCCCCGTGTCCGGACGCCCCTCGGCCACCGGCTCATCACGTTCCGGCCCGCTCATCACGGCCCGCGGAAAAGACAGCAGGACAAAGATCAGGATCGTCCCACATGCCCAGCGGATGACCAGCCCCGGACTCCGTTTCCGTTCGGGTTTCATCTCAACCGGTTTCCCCTACACCCTTTTCCGCGGCCGCCATCCATTCCAGAAGAGAAAGGTCCTCGATCAGCTCCAGGTTCTCGAAGAGTTCGATCTTCTCCGCGACCCTGATTTCCTCTGTGGAGGGAACGGAAAACCTGCTGAACCGGGGTTCGCCACGCTGCCAGACCAGCGCAAAGAGCATGGAACCCATGACCAGCGCCGGTTTCCAGGCGCGGCGTCCCCGGGAGGCAAAGACGGGTTCCGCACGTCTTTGCCCTCGGGAGGAACCGCCGGTATAAGCGGCCGCCTTCAGGACATCCGCTGCGACCAGACCATCGTCCATCGGCGGATGTTCCATGGACACCATGGCGTTCCTGAGCCGGGCACGGGCCTCGAGTTCCTTCGCACACCCCGGACAGGAACCGACATGCGCCCGGATCCTTTGCAGCATCCGATCGGAGAGCTCACCGTCCAGATACGCGACCAGGTTCCGATGTACGGTCCGGCACCTCATTCTTTTCCCCCTGCCTGTGGGTTTACGGCCTGTTCGGGCCCCGGTTCCAGATAAGGGGCCAGAGCATTGCGCAGGACTTCCGTCCCTCGATGGATCAAGCTCTTCACGGCCCCCTGCCGCAGATTCATGATTTTTCCGATCTCCCGGTAGGAAAAGCCGTTCTGACGGCACAACAGCAGAGCGGTCTTCTGTTTTTCCGACAGCCGCTCCATGACCTCCTGGATCGCCCCCTCCAGCCGTTTTGCCTGGAGGTTCTTCTCCGGGGAGTCCCCCCCGGGTTCCGGATATTTTTCCATCATGTGCCCGTTCTCCTTGGACCCCGGGAGACCGAAAGGCACTTTCCTCACGGAGTATTCTCTCCTTCTCACCTCGTTCCTGGCCACGTTGGTCGCGATCCGGTAGATCCAGTAGCGGAAAGCTGTCCTGGCCTCATAGGTCTTCGCGGCCCGGCAGACGTTGATGAAAACCTCTTGGGTGAGTTCCTCCGCCACGGGAAGATTTCCCATGAAGCGGTACAGATAGTTCCGGATCGGGCCCTTGTATCGTTCAAACAGCCTCTGGAAGGCCTGCTCGTCGCCGGCCTGAAAGGCCAGCATATCCTGGATGTCTTCCGACAGCCTGTCCATAGGATCAATAACCCTTTATTTTCCCTTTGGTTCCGCTATTCCCCCAAAAAAATTGCCCGGCCCCGGGCAGCGTCTCAGGGGAATTCGAAAAAGAGGTCCAGGCCCACCATGATGCGATAGGCAGTGTTCGGGTCCGGGTTGGCAGCGGATTGAAAAAAACTTCCCGGGAAAAAGACATCCCCTTCGAAACTGAGGAGGACATATTTGCCGATCTCCCAGAACCCCATCAAGTCCACTTCCCACCCGTACGTCCGCCCCCGGGACCATGCCGGGGGGTCCACCAGGCTGAAAAGATAAGCCGCTTTGCCCACCGCGTAGATCCTGTCCGTGAAATAATACTCCAGGACGGTCCCGGGGACGCAAAACCCCCGGGCCGTATGCCCGGCCATGTGAAATTCCCGGTTGGAGAAGGTTTCATTGATCCCGCCGTTGAAGAAAATGTTTGTGCGGGTGATGAACGGTACAATGGCAAGATACGTCTCCAGCAGTTCTCCGTTTGCCATCTTTCCCACCGGATCTCCATCCCCGCTGGCCATCAACCAGTACAGCTGAACCGAAAAGTTGTCCGTGATATTCTTCTCCACCTGCAGATCCACGAGATATCCCAGGCTGGGGATCGTGGACCGGGCCGTCCTCCCCGCCTGCTCGGCCCGCCCGTGAATCACACCCCCCTCCACGATCCCCACGGCGGAGAACAGGAAAGTGTGAAACATTTTATTCAGGGAGAAGGTCAACCAGAAGAGATCGGAACGGGTCTCAAGCTCGTATCCGGACCAGGGCAACCTTCCCGGATAGGAACCATCCACATCTTCCAGCAGTTCCGCCAGGAACCCCTCCGTGTCGTGCAGCCACCCCAGAGAGACCGAGATCCGCTCGTAGGGGTTCAACGGACGAACCGCTCTGAGCTGAGAGTAGATACTGGATCCTCCAACCTTTGCCACGGTTGCGTACAGGTTCCCGGGCCATCCCAGGATCCTGTTCAGGTTGAAACCCACCTGGCCGGTCAGGAGAAAGTCGTCCAGGATGTATCCTTCTCCGATGATGAGATGCTGCTGTCCCACCTTGAAAGCCACGCCGGCCGAATCCAGAAAATAGCTCTCAAAATAGCCTTCCCGTATAAAGGCATCCCTGGAACGGTCGTTTTCCAGGCAACCGTCATGGATGGTATCCTCGGAGAGTTCCCCGCTGTCAAGCACCAGGGAAAAGACCCCCACTTTATTCCACGCCACCCCCGCGGAGAGGATGAGATCAGCCATATAGAGGTCGTTCTGTTCGTGCCGCCATACCACATCAAGATACGCAGGGATATTCTCTTCCCAGCGGTAGCGTTGCGAGAGATCCATCCCCACGGTCCATCGATCCGGCTTCCACAAAGAATCCGAAAACGCCGCCGGAGGAATCAGACTGAAGCAAGACAGGAGAAGAATCCACGGGAGGGATGTTTGGGGAGATCTCATCTTTGAAAATTGGAGAGGCACATGCATCGTCCGGTCGGAAGGGTTCCTCTCTACGGATGACACCGGTCGGGTCTGCAATTGATGACAGGATAGGTAAAGAGAACGTTTTCTGTCAAACAATGAATTCCAGGGGGAAACGAATTTTCCCGGAGGGGAAACTTTCTTTCGTGTTTCGTGTTGTAACCCTCATGCAGATCACCAGGGAGGAAACAACCATGAAGAGAATTTCCACGAATGAGCTGGCAGTCGCGGTCTTGGTCGTCGGTGTTTTCACGTTTCTGATCGGCTGCCCTCCTACGAAAAAAGCTACGGTCTACACGGATATCCACGGGGTGCCTCACATCTTCGCGGACAGCGAGGAGGAGGTCGCCTACGGGTTTGGATACGCCATGGCCCGCGATCAGCTCGAAACCATCGTCACCCTGTACCGGACTGCGAACGGGACCCGGGCCAAGCAGGAGGGAGAAGGCGCGGGAGGGGGGTACATCTACTCGGACTACATCGTGAAACTGTTCCGCGTGCCCCAGTCCGCCGAGGCGGCCTACACAGCCATGAACACACAGGAGAAGTCGTGGCTGGACGGTTTTTCCGGGGGCCTGAACGCCTACATCCGTGAGTACAACGCGTCGCACTGGCCCCAGGTGGTGGAAACCTTTTCCGGGGTGGATGTTCTGGCCTGGGGCATCTACGGCCAGTTCAGCAGGCAGCTCGCCATGGCCCAGGCAGACCTGGCCCGGGCGGTCAAGACCCAGGCCCTGACGGCCCTGTTCCCGCCCGGGGATGCCCGGGCGTCCAATCAGTGGGTCGTGGGGCCTGTCAAAACCGGCGGGGGCCCGGCCATGCTCCTGGCCGATCCGCACCTGCCCTGGTGGGGAGGCAACCAGTGGTACGAGGCTCACCTGAAGGATGAGGCCGGCGTGCTGAACGTGACCGGTGCGGCGGTCCTGGGCACGCCCCTGATCGCCATGGGCCGGAACGAAAACGTGGCCTGGTCCCAGACCTCCAACGGAACCCTGGACTTCGCGGACTGCTATCGGGAAAAGCTGGCCACACCCGGCGACCTTTCGGAATACCTGTACGCGCCGGCCCCGGGCGGAAAGAAACCGATCACCCAGGACAGCATCACCATCCAGGTGAAGGGGGCCTCCGCGGTCACCGCCCCTGCCTACTACACGCATCACGGGCCCCTGTTTCCCGTGGCGGTGGCGGGCCAGGAGCCGGTGTTCTCGCTGGACGGGGAGCATGTCTACAGCCTGGCCCTGAGCATGATGGACGGCACGGAAGACGATTATCCCGGAAACCTCATCTCCGGAATGCTGCTGCAGATATACCGTTTCAACATCGCGGAGAACGTCCGGGACGTGAAGCTGGCGCTCGGCCTGCAGGGGGAGCCCGACTCCTACCCCGAGGACGAGGTCCTGCAGATGGTCAAGTGGAACATCGTGG
>CAYTRL010000092.1:0-16093 GCA_964439795.1 uncultured Thermodesulfobacteriota bacterium | reverse complement strand
AGGCCTCGCAAAAATGTTCTGCCTGGCGGGAATTGGAGGATGCGTAGATGGCATTGAAGATGCGTTGCTGCCCCCCGTTATAGGCCGCCATGGCCAGGACGATCGATTTTCCGAACACCTTGCGGAGCGTGGCTAGGTACAGGGCGGACACCTGGGATGAGGCGCGCCAGTCCAGCGGGTCCCGCAGGCCGAACTCCCGGGCCGTCATTGGCATGAACTGGAACATGCCCATCGCTCCGGCCCGGGAGCGTGCCTCCGGGCGGAAGTGACTCTCCACGTAGGGGAGGCCCCAGGCCACATGCCGGCACAGATCGAACTGGGCGAAGTCCTGGCGGATGAACCGGGTGTAGGAAGATCCCCGCCGAAAGGTCCGGTTGGTGCTTTTCCGGCTTTTGCAGCGGGTGTAAGAGCCCAAAAACTTCACCACATCCTCTTCCAGAAGCCGGTCCCCCAGGAACATGGATTCATCACAGTCCCAGAGGATCTGCTGGAGCTTGTGCCGGATGAAGTAGGGGTTTTTCAGGTCCTGGACGGAGTGGGGGCGGAAATCGTGAGGCTTCTGGCTCCGGACCTGCGTCCGGCTTTTTGTCGTGCTGGAGTTACACGCCGGGAGGGAGACGGCCGCCAGCAGGAGGAGGCAGGAGATCCGGAACCGGGCGCGTCTTGTCAGGCATCGTTTCATCGTGAACCGGTCCGGTTCCATCGTTTTCAGGTTGTCGATAATCGAGCGGTACATGCTTCTCCGTTATCCGGTAATGGACGGATTCAACAAACCGTTTCGTGCGGAATCAAGTGATCGACTCGATCTTGATCCACGGCCCGTTCATGGAAGTCAGTTGGATGGTGTCCCCCTTCTTGATCTTTCTACGTTGCCACTTGACCAGCCGGTCTCCGTTCAGAAAAGTGCCGTTGGCGCTCCGGTCGATGATGAAAAAGGTCCCGTCGTGAAACTCGATCTTCGCATGCGTTCGAGAGACAGCGGCCGTCTCAAAGGGGAGATGGTTTTCCGCCCGCCGGCCGATGGAAATTTCGTCCTGGTTCTCGAATGTTTTCACCTTGTCCTCTTGTTCCGACGAGCGCAGGGAGATCACGTACGTCTTGGTGATCTTGGTGATCTTGGTTTTTTCCACCTCGATCACGGGGACGGTGGCCGTGCGCAGAACCGTGGCATCCGGGAGCTCCAGGGTGCCGGCCTGTTTGGAGGGGGGTTTCCCGTACCGGTAATAGTAGCCGTTGATGGCCGCCCCCCGTGCAATGACGTCCTCCGGCGAAGTGGGAGGAAAGGAGACCTTAATCCCCAGTCCTTCCTCCACGGCGTGTACGAGGTAAGGGACCCGGCAGCCTCCCCCTGCAATGAGGGCCTGGCTGATCGTTTCCTTTTTGAGACCCGCCTCGTTCAGTGTCTTTTTCAGGAACCGTCCGATCTGGTCGTGGAGGGGGTGCACGGCCTCCCATGCCTGGTCGGGCTCCACCGTGAGGGGGCCTGTCATCCCCCTGGCGTGAAACGGGAACGGGATCCCGGGCCGGAGGAACCCCCGCGCCGCCTCCAGTTTTTTCCGGACCCGGTCCACCGTCTCCGGGTCGGAATTCAACTCCTGGTGCGGATCGTTCTTGATCAGGGTCAGCACCTGTTCACAGAGCAGGTCGTCCAGCCGTTCCGTGCCCATCTCCTGCACGGTTTGGTTCGCCAGTGAGAGGATGCGGCCTTCGCTGAGTATGCAGAGCCGGATCGACAGGGAGGTCCCGCCGATCCGGACCAGGGCTAGCACCTCCTCCCGGGGGAGGTCCGGGTATCCGTACGCGAAGAGGATGGCCTCGCTGTGCGGGATGATCCGTTTCACGGGAAATCCCAGCTGTTCGGCCGTGTGGGACAGGGTGCTCCGCTGTTCGCGGCCGAGGGAGTCGGGGACGGAAACGACCACATGCTCTATCCACTCCCTCTCCATGAGGATCTGGCCCATGAGCCTTCGCAGGATGTGGGGCAGCAGCTCCGACGAGGGGGACGCCGACTCACCCGGCCCGCCCCTGTGCAGCGATGCCAGGTCCAGCCGGATGCGCGACGTTCCGCACCCGGCGCGGAGTTCGTCGCAGGGCACAAGGCAGCCGTTGATTTCGTAATAGGAGCAGCACAGGCAGGATTCCTTCCTCCCCAGAATGTTCGGAAAGAAAAGGCGGACCTCGGTGTCCGGTTCGGCAACAGCCACGCGGGTGTTGGTGTTGCCCAGATGAATGCCGAAGAGACTGCTTCCTGCGACGTGTTCACGCATGGCGGATCGTCCGTCCCTCCAGGATCGCCAGGACCCTGTCGAGGGTGGTTTCAGGGCTGTGCAGCGCCTGATCGAGCCGGTCGTCCAGGGCGGTGCCGCTTCCCACGTTTCCCCAGTCGGCCGTGAGATCGCTGATGGTATCCTTTCCGGCGTGTCCCTCCATGATGCAGACGAAGTCAGAGGATATCACCGGGCGGAAAACGATGAACATTCCCGGACGCGGTTGTGGATCGTCATGGTCGGCGATGAATACGGAAGGGAGGGAACGTGGTTTTCCCAGCACCACGTCGAGAACCTTTAACCAGAAGGAGGCCAGGGAAAGGCGCGTTTCCCGGTTTCCATGGATCGGCAGCCAGAAGGCCAGGGAGACCCCCCCCCGCCGGGTGTTGTGGGCCCGCTCGATCCCGGCGGTGGTGTAGAGGTTTCGGAATACCCGGGCGGTCCACCCTCTGTCCGCGTCCTCCATGGAAACGGGGGGCGGGGGCAACTCCCGGATCGTCGATCGCTCCATCCGGTCCCGGAACCGCTCCCGCGCAGGGGAGAAGCTTCCGGGGACGGAGATCGGAAGCTCGCGGCTCTGTTGCACGAAATCCTGGAGGTTGGAAAAGGAACGCGTCAGAAACAGGTCGGATGCCTGCCAGAACTCCTCGAGAAGCAGGGGAAGAAGAAAATATTGCTTGAACACGGGCCGTCTGCGCAGGTGGCAGAACTGTGTGATGGGAAACGGGCGCAGCCCGTCGGTGCTCGGCCGCAGCGTACCCGCCAGGATCCTGCTGCCTTTCTGGGGAGAAAAAAGAAAGAGAAACCGGGTCCGGGGGACGGTCTCCACTGTTTCCGGCCGGGCTCTCCGTTCCGATTCACCGCCATGCAGGAAATCTTCAAAACCACGGGTCTCCGAACGGAAGTCCCCTGTACGGATAAATTCTTTATAGAAGGGGAGCTTCCCATAAAAACCGGTTTTCAGCTTCTTGGTTTTCATGTTCGCGTGAGATGCCCGTTACGGTTTGAAGATTTCCTGTGGACACCGGATGGATTCAAACGGGACCGAAAACGGATCATCCCGCCTGGAAACGCGCATCACATAGGGAATGTTCGCCGTTGCCACCACCTGGTCCGTATTGAGGTTCCGGATCTGGAACGTCCATTTGATGATGTCCCTGGAGCTTCGTTCCCCCCGCTTCAAAAGCTTCAGCAGGCACCATTCGTCATCCTTGAAGATGATGTCTTTCCTGTTTTCGATCCGGCTGAACCTCCCCTCCTCCCCGGACTGTGGGTCCCGTTCCTGCAGCCGGATGACAAGATACGCGCTTTTTCCTTCTTCCAGGGACCATCGCCAGAACTTATTGATGGGGGGGCCGTCCCAGTATTTCAGACAGCCATGGAACTCTTCACTGCACTTGATACACAACCGGCTTTCGGTGACGAAGATGTTGCTCCGGCGGTCGTCCCTCTTGGGGATCACGTTGGAGGGACGGGTGGTGAGCGCGATGTCGTGTGTTATGAATGCGTCCTGATCATCCAGAAAGAACCTGGAGACCGCCAGGGACTTGTTCAGGAACGTGAAAAAGCTGTTTTCTATGTTCACAGGGAAATCCGGGTTCGGTTTGGGTTCGTACCCCTGCCGGGTTTGTTTCATGAACAGGGAGAGGTGTTCTTTCACAAAAGAAAACAGGATGCCATTTTCCCTGCCGAAGAACCGGCGGATGTGTTCCGGGCGGACATCTACCGTGTTGACCGATGAGCGGAACGCCCGGTTGGACATGAACGGGAATTTATTGTGGAACTTGTTCCCGAACGTTTCAAAGATGACACGTCCCCATTGCTCGTTGATGAACTGGACGTATTCGTCAAAGAGAGTGGATCGGGCCGTGACGATGGGGAGCATCAGGGCCTTGCGGATCTGCATCGCGGAGAGGCTGTCGTCCTTTTCGGGAACCAGCGAGTTGATCCATTGCTCCGCCTTTCGCAGCGGATTGCCTTCGGCCTCACTCTCCGAGGAAAGGGCCGGAAACAGAAACGCCCTTGCCTTGGCCCATCGGAGTTCCTCGTCCGGGTTGTTGACGATCAGGTCCCAGTCGTTGAAGATTTCCATGATCCGCTCTTTGTATTGCCGCTCCGTTTCTTCCTGTTTGAACTGATGGAGGAGTTGAAACGGTTGCTGGGCTTCCTGGAAGGCGCGGAACGTGTCTGCATGTCCCTCCACGGGGTCGATCCGGGTATTTTCAAACGCCAGGTTGATCGGTTCCAGCGCCTGCAGTTCCATGGTCCAGACCACGGCATCGTGGGATCCGGGACGCAGGGAGGGAACGACGTTGTAGGAAAGAAATTCTCTCCAGGCCTCCACATACCGGTTGCTGTATTCGTCCACCAGGGGGAGCAGGATATCCTTGCGAACCTCGTTCCGGAACGCCGGGGGCAGGTTCGGGTCTTCCCCGAGCGCCCGAAGCATGTTCAGGAGAGGAAACACCCTTTCTTCCCAGACCTTCTTGGTGAAAGCGGCTTCCACGGATCGGGAGTGGATTTCCTGCAGCTTGGTCATTCTCCGGTACTGCTGGGACAGTTCCACCGGGGGGAGGTTCAGTTTTTGCAGGTGCCGGTACATCTCTTCCCAGGAAAAGGCGCGCCGGATCATGTCCACCTGAATCTCGTTTTTCCGCGTTTGGTACTCATTCTGTACTTCCGGGCGCTCCGCCCATTCCAGGTAGCGCTTCAGGTTGGTTTGAAAATGCAGGGCGGATTGTGGGGTCTTGTTTTTCCAATAGCGGGCGATGAGTCGCTCCAGGTCCTGCAGGTCCAGGGTCAGGAGCGGATCAGGTTTCGAAGCGAGGAGGGGAAGATGCACGTCCACCGCCGGGGACCCTTCCTTGGGCTCCGTTTCGGGGGTCGCAGCGGGCGCTGCAGCGGGGGCCGCCGCGGGAAGGGGAACGAGCAACCCTTTGCCCCGCACCTGGTTTTGGGGCCCTTCCAGTGTCTGCGAGAGGCTGTTCAGGTATTTGCCGAAGGTCACGATGTCCGCGGTGAGGTCCTGGACCGCATGGCCCTGGCCGGCCTGCAACGGGTTCTGGATCGAGTGCAACATGCCATCGATGGTGGGTTTCAGGCATTGACCATAAAACTCGTGTCGAAACAGCCGCTTCAACGGCTCCACGTACCGGTTGCCCTGATAGAGCCCCCAGCCTTTCCAGAAATGTTTTTTCCGGGAAGCCTCCAGCTTTTCCACGTAGGTTCCCAACCGGTAGGCGTTTTCGTTGAAATCGTCCAGGCCGCCGGCCAGTTCATACGCGAACTCCCGGTAGTCCTTCACGGTGTGGAGGATCCCGGACCCCTGGGAAAGGTTGAGGATGAACGACACGGTACATGCGGCCAGCAGCAGGGCGAACAGCGCCCCGGCCACGGAAAACAACGACCACCGCTTCCGTTTCTCGGAAACCATGCGGCGCTGACTCAGCACGGAAAGGTCCTTGTCCCGGACGATGATCTTGGAAAAGAAATCCTTCAGGAAGTAGGTTCGTGTTTCCGAGGATGTATCGAAGGTACGCAGCTTTCCCTTGAGTCCGATGGCCTGGATCAGGGAGGAGATCACCGTGCCCACCTGGGTGCCGCTCGTGAAGAACAGGCCGCGCAGGAAGGGAGCGGGAAAATACGGGTTGCTCTTGAACACCACGTCCACGTAGCAGCTCAGGCGCTGCTTCAACCGCCGGAACTCTTCGGGAAAGAAGTAGACGGTCTGGAGGTTCTCGGAACGCGTTTCGTCCTTCAGCAGGGACAAGCGCAGCTTCCGGATCGTCTCGTGAATCTTGTCGAAGTTCGTCTCGAACGTAGCGATAGGATCTTCCAGGGACACCTGGTCGCTGGTCCAGCCCAGCACCTCGTCCAGCTTGTCTTCCGGAAGGTTCTGGAAAAATTCGGTGAAGCCGTTGATCAGGTCGCTCTTCATGACGAGAAGGAAGACCGGGAAGTGCAGGCCCAGTTCCTGGGAGAGCTGGTCGATCTTCTGGCGGGCCTTGCGGGCGTCCTGCCGCAGTTGATCCTGGCTCTTCTGCATGAGGCTGTCCAGGGGCAGGGACAGGATCAGTCCGTTGATCGGCATCCGTTTCCGATACTTGCCGATCAGCTTGAGAAAGGCGAGCCACTCTTCCTTGTCCGCTTCCTGCCCCTCGTCGAAGGTGTACCTCCCGGCGGTGTCGAGCAGGATGAACTTGTTGGAGAACCACCAGTCGCAGTTCTTGGTGCCCCCCGTTCCCTGGACCGACTCGCCGGTGGGGAACTCCATGCCGGAGTTCTTGATCGCCGTGCTCTTCCCGGATTGCGGTTCTCCGATGATCACGTACCAGGGGAGATGATACAGGGGGTCCGCCTGCTGCCATAAACCGGATTTTTTCAGGTGGTCGATCGACACCTTCCATTTTTCCTGAAGTTCCCTGATCGACTGGCGCTTTTGGACACTGGCCACCTGGAAGTCGTCATCTCCCTGCTTGTCCACCCCCTCCAGGAACTTTTTCTGCCTCTTCTGGGCCCGGATAAGGCCGATGGTCAGTACCACGAGGCCCAGAAGGACGAGACAAAGAACCAGGATACTGATCATGGTCAGGGAGAGCCCCACGGCCCGGCCGATGAGGATGACGGCGCTGATCACGGCCGCCAGGCCCGCGGGGAGCAGCATCTTCAATTGCATGAACTGGCTCAAGGTTTTTCCCCGAAATGGTTTCTAGGTGCGCGGGGGGAGGCCCACTCCCTCACCCCGTGATCATTTCAATGGTGGATCCTGCCTGATAGCGCAGGATGAAAACGTAAAGCATATAACAGACCAGCAGACCGCCCAGCGGAAGGATGGCCCAGAGGTACGACGGGAGGTTCCACTGGCTTTTCTGTCCGTGCAGCGATGTTTCGTAGGCCTGGGGAGTCAACTTGGTGCTGGACATCTTGTCGTGGAAATCCAGCCGCTGCATGATTTCGTGCCGGATGGTCATGAGTTTGGCCGGGTTGGAGACCATCTCCCCCTGGAAACCCAGGCACAGACAGAAATAGTACACTTCCAGGACATCCTTCTGGTCGGTGTCGAGCTCCTTCAGCTTGCGGAAGAACTCCTCGCCGGCCGTGTGGGTTTGGAAATACTGCATCTGAAGGGTGTTCGCTTTCCACTCCTTCCGATACTCCCAGGTGGAGTTCAGGATCAGTTCATCGATGAATGCGGTCAGGGCGAACTTGGCGGACGTAAAGTCCTGGGAGGAGACCTGGCCTTCCCTGGCCATGCCCTCCATCCGGTCCATGAGCACCACCACCTTGTTGCGAAACGTGTTGTAATCCGGGCGTTCGTCCGCGGGCATGTCCCGGAACACGAGAAGGAACTCGAACAGTTCGGAGAAGATGTCGGATAATTTTTCCACGGGGTCTCCGCCTTTCAGGATAGGATGAAGATGTCCAGCGTGAACTCCTCAGGAGCCACGTCCAGGTTGATCGCGATGTTCCCGTATCTCCGGATGGCGTCCCACTGTGTTTCATGTTCGGAAAAGCGAAAAAAGGCGGTGCCCGGCTTCTGGGGAATCTCGGACGGCGGCACGGGCAGGGGCTGCAGTGGCACGCCCCCCAGGGCGTGGGAGATCAGGTATTCCATGTTTTCCCGCGCGGAAATCTTCGCCGTGGGCGGCAGGCTGTCTTGCAGGGCTTCCGGTGTGGAGGAGGATGATTTCACAGCCAGAAAGAACCGCTTGTCGGCTTCCAACTGGGAGGAGGTCAGGGAAGCGCAGAAGAACTCTCCGTCGAACTCCATGGTGATCTGGTCGTAGTCCGTGGGGACGCTCAAATCCAGAAGCTGATAGATCTTTCCGGCGGTCTCCTCGTAGCAGCGTCCCAGGGCCTGGTGATCATACGGCGTCATCTCCCAGGAGGAGATCTCCGAGGAATACGTGGACAGGGAACCGAACACCTGACCGACCAGGGTGTAAAACGAAAAGGGGTGAGCGCTCCCGTCGGAAACGCAGTGCTGGACAGCGGGCAGGTTGCTGTTGATCGCCTGCAGCAGCAGGACGGAAAACATCTCTCCGGGAGGGAGGTTGGCATGAGCCATGCCTTGATTTCTCACCTGTTCCGTGAGGATTTTGGCCTTGGAGACGAGCATGTCCGAGATCCGCTTCGCCAGGGAGTACAGAACCCGGCTGGAGGAGATGGTCAGGCAGGGGGGCACGAAAAGCTTGGACATTTCAAACGGCGGATCCGATTTTCCGGTCTCCAGGATCTGGGCGATCTCGATGAAGTCGTAGTCCTCCAGTTGTTCCTCTTCCCCGGTGAAAAACAGCTTGCCGTTCAGGTCCAGAAGGGGGATCGTACACGGGTTCTCGCCCGTGTTCAGGTCCGACAGCTCTTCGTTCCGCTCCACGAACCGTGTTCTCGGGTCCTCCTGTTCCGCGGTGGAACGGTTCGCTTCTCCCTGCTTCTGTTTCCGGATGCCCAGAAAAACCGACACCGGTTTCCCCGCGCCCGGAAGAAAAGACGTGAAATCCCGGGGAGGGATCACGGTGTTCCCGGGGAATTTCAAGATCGTTCCGTCCCGCAGCAGGAGCTCGCACCGTGTGATCTCCGCCTGTCCCGTGTGCATGGAAATCTCGTTGAGTTCGAGCGAGTGGACACCCCAGAAATACTTGTTGAGGACGCGGCTTCTCAGGGTCGACCGTTCGTCGTGATACACGTCCTGAAACTGCATGTGGTGCGGGCGAAGAAACAGACCTTCCGACCAGCAGATCTTGCGCATGATTTCCTCTCGTGGATCCCGAAAGCGTCAGGATCCAGGCCCGGGTTGTTTTTTCGTGGAGGGGGGTGCCCTCTCCGTTTGATAAAAAACAGATCAGGGATACAGGGAATCCATCCCCCTGTCGATGGCGTCGTCCTTTTGTTTCTTGACGCCATCATTTACATCCGATTGGAAACCCTCCTCGTATCTCGTTTTCCAGTCGAGGTCTTCCCCCTGGATATCGATTTCCTGCTTGGTGAGGGGCTTTTCCCTGCCGAAGAGCCCCCGCCGGGTGATCTGTTCGATCTGGTTGGAACCCAGGTGGACGGTGTAGCGCGCACGTCGTCCCATGCCCAGGAACCTGCGTGGCAGGGGAATCACGGCCCGGGTCCTGGGCGGATATCCGCTGGGATCGTAATAGCAGGCCACGATCCCCAGGAACTTGGCACCCTTCTCCTTCCGGATTTTTTTCTTGATGGTCATGTCCGGGTAAACCGTTCTTTCCACGATCGGATCGCCGAGGAAGAGGCCGCGGTCGACCTGCTCGGAACAGAGTTTTTTCCAGTTGCCGGCGGATTCGAAATCCGTCTTGTTTCTCAACTGGAAGATGCGTACCTCCAGGGTGTGCGGTTCCTCGTTGTACCAGTTCAACTGCCGGTCGGACATGAGTTTGTACCGGACCTTGGCACACCCCGTGTTTCCCAAGAGAAGAACACTCGCCCCCACGATAACCAGCAGGGCCCGAACCGCCCGGCCGGAATATTTCCTTTGCTTCATTGAACTCCCTTTCCAGCTTTTTGTGGGATGCACTTGCTTTACATGATTAGGCTGAAAAAAATAATTCTGTGTGTTTCGTCATTCCGGGCTTGACCCTTTAACCCCCCTGACCCGGAATCCAGGAGAGGGGTGAAGGTGGCTGTTTGGCATCCCCCACCAGGCTGCCCCTGGATCCCGGCTGGAGCTTGTCCCCGCGAAAGCGGGGGCCGGGATGACAACAACGTAGACTTTTTCAGCCTGTTATGCATCTTCTTCCTTGATGGTCGTCTTGAAGATCTCCTCAAAGTACTGCTTGTAAAGCTGGTAATCCCGGTAGGAGGAGATCTGCTCGTGCGTCTCCTCGTAACAATTCCATTTTCCCTTCAGGCGTGCGCCTTCGGACTTTACCTCCATCTGCCCGGGGGACAGGTCTTTCAGAATCTTCCGGGCGCCGCCGATCGTCGCCTTGTGGTGGGCCGCCAGGAGGATGGGGAGCTTTCTCCGGATCTCCTCCAGATAGGACTCCAGGGGGCCGGGTCCCGGATCGGTCTTGCTCATCAACCGTTCCTTGATGATTTCGAACATATCGCTGTCTTCTTTCCAGCCGCCCACCTCCTCCAGAAAGCTTGACAGCCGGCCGGACAGGTCGTGGGTGAACATGAGCAGGATCCTCACCGAGTCGCACAGGCGGGCGGTGAAGTTGTCCGGACGGTCCCGCAGGTCGTAGTCCAGGTTGGCCGCTACGCCGTAGATGAGCTGAAGAACGCCCACGGCCAGCTCGGCACCGATTTCCAACGACCACTCGTCTTTTTTCAGCTTGTCGTCCAGGCGCGAGCGGAGCCCGGCGATCTCCAGCTGAAGCTGTTTCAGCTGTTTCTGGTTTTGCCGGTTTTCCTCGTCCCGCTCGTGGGTGATCAGCGGAAACCGGTGGGCCAGGGCCTCCAGGAGGGCCGCCGCCGCCTCGGGGGTCTCCCCGGCCAGGAGGTCGTGGATCCGTTCGGTCAGCTTTTTTTCCAGCGCCTCCGGTGCCTCCTGGCGCAGGGCCGCGTACGCTTCCCGCAGTTCCCGGGCCAGTTCATCGGCGCGTTCGTTCGGCGGACGGCTCATGGCTCCTTCGGATCCTCCGTGGCGTGGGAACCGGCCTGGGTCCCCTCCGCCGCACTTTCGGGTTCCAGGGGCTTCCCGTGTACCGTCAATGGAAGCGGCGTGTCAGCGGCGGGGGGCTTTCTCTCCTCCGCGGCGACCTTTTTCAGGATGCGGGTGATCTGATCGTTGGCCTGGTGCGTGGCAAACAGTTCCGTGTGGATCTTCGCCCGGAGGGCATCCAGCGCGTGGACCAGATGATCCAGTTTTTCTTCCGGACGGTCTTCCGAGAAATCCCCGTGGTCGCGGCAGAAGCTGAACACCGGCAGGTGGGAAGAAAGACGGAAGGCGATGAGGAGGGCCTCGAACCAGAGGATCTCCGGGATGGCGGAAGCGCTGGCAGCGTTCTCCTGCGGTTGAAAAAAGATGTTGCTCCGGGCCAGCACCCGGGAGGCCCGGTCCGTAACGCAGATCTCGCGGAAGGTTTGGATGACTTCGGACTCGTCCGCCAGCGGATGGTTGTACATGTAGCTTTCCATGAGCTGGCAGAGGGTGTGGTGGGTTTCACGGATGTCCAGCCGTTCGTTGGCCGGATTGGCCAGCAGCGAGTCCAGCAGCAGGAGCCCCAGGCTGTACAGGTCGCAGGGAAGGTGGTAGACCGGGAAACAGGAGACCAGTACGTCGATCTCCCGGTCCCGGAGTGTTTGCATCCGTTCTTTTTCTTTCTTGGTGATCTGAAACGAGCAGCACTCGATGCTGCATATCTTTTCTTCCTGCGCCAGCTTTTTCCCCCAGAACTCGGTACCCGTCAACCCCAGGTGTTCCTGGTGGAGGGCCAGGTGAAGCAGGTCCTTCCGGGAGATCTCCTGCAGGTCCACGGCATCCGAAGAGAGGGTGCCGTGGATCTTGAACAGGACGTCCCCTCCGTCCAGGGGCGTTTCGGAGATGTCCTTCAGGATGATCTTCATCCAGTTCTGCTGGCCGAATTTCTCGTGGAGCACGGGGGCGGCGTACAACCGGTCCTGATCCCGGATCGGTCGGCGGATGTCCGGCAGATAGTCGGTGAGCCCGGGGGCCGGCCGGAACGGATGGCCGGAGGCCAGGTCGATGAGTTTGACGTGGAAGTTCCAGGCCAGGGGCAGGTGGCTCCCGTTCTCCGACAGGGTCACCATGACGTTGTCGGGGCCCAGCTGCAGGTGCGGCTGCCCGCACACCCGGTAGAACGTCCGGAGGTCTTCGCACAACTGCTGGAAGGCCGTGGTTTTCAGATAGAAGATTTCCAGGGCCCGTTGATCGTCAGGAGGAAACAGAAAGTTCCGTCGCCCTTCGTGCGGGGAGTTCCGCTCCGGCGGACTGTCGTCCGGCGCATCGGGGGAGGGCGGCCAAACGGGGGTATGCAGCGCATCCGGTGCCGAGCCGCTCAACAGCTTGTTGTGCTCGTCGTATCGCAGAAGGAGATATTCCTGCGGCAGCAGAAAGAAATCATAGAAACCCAGCGGAGCGATGACCCTGCTTGCCTCGGATCGGTTTCGGGAGTCCTCCCCGGACCCGAAACAGGCGTCGCGACTGTCGCACGCAAGGCAGCAGAGGTCTTCGGCGAGTTCGCGCCGCAACGCCTCGTCCTTTGGTTTGGGGGGCGGTGCCTGTATGCGGGATCCGATGGTGTTCCGGTAAAGATCGGAGGGGCCGAGGACGCCCCGGGACAAATCGTTTTCCGAAGGCTGATGGCTGTAAAGCGGAACGTTTTCCGGATCCTTGCGTGCGCAGTCCGGGCAGCAGAGATACCGGTTCACCCCCTGGGAGTAGAGCGTGAGCGCCCGTCGGGACAGGGGAAGATCTTCCCGGCAGGTGGACAGGGTCTGAGAGCAAACGGGGCAGTGGGGTCGGAGAAACACCCGCTTTTTCTTACAGAACAGCACCGGTTTGATCGGTTGCTTCATCCCCCACTCGAACAGGGAGCCCACGGGGGAATCCGGCGCGGTGAACTTTCGCAGGTTGTCCAGTTCCCGTTCCCACATCTGGTCCACGTTCGTGTTCGTTTCCTGCGAACCTGCGTTGGCCCCCAGTCCCAGGCTGTACTGGTCCTTCTGGATTTTTATAGCCAGACGAAAGACCGGGTGGTTTTCCCGGGACACGACCTGAGCGCCCAGCACCTTGGCGTACCTGCCCGTGTCGAAGAGGGTGTAGAAAGGAGCTTGTATTTCCTCGAAGAGTTCGCCTTTCACAGGTGCGTTGAAAAGCAACTCCAGCCTGAATCCACTCTGTGTAGCAGGGGGCAGGAATATTATTTCCATGTCGTTAGAATTGACTGGAGAGGGGTTTGCTTATGTTGTTGAATTCATTTAAATAATTATCCATTATATCCCTGTTTTGTAGCATCTTTTATCGCATTGCACTTGAATTGTCAAACAAAAGCGGAATAAATTCAAGTCATTATATTTTTTGTTGACGGAATTTAAATACTTGTTCTATTATCCATGATGGTTGTATGTTGAATTTTTCGGCGAACATCCTCATCCTCACCCTTCATATCAAGAGGAGAGATTCATGGCAGCGAAAAAAGCACTGTTGACCTGGTTGCCCGCGGAAAAAACCGGGTTGAAACCGGAGCCGGTTTTGCAGGCGATGAAAAAGGTCGGTCTTGAGTTGTCCGGCGGGGCCTGGGTGGACGATCTGAACAACGCCGTGTGGCTGCCCCTGGGGGAGGCCCTGTCTCAGCCTGAAAAGGTTGATGTCTGGGTGGTTGCCGGCTCGAAAAAGGAGTTTGAATCGCATCCCATCCGTTTTGGTCTTTCCCTGGTTTCCCTCTTTGCCAGCCGGACCCGGCCGAAAAAGCTGCCCGTCATTTGCCTGGGCGTGGGGTCCCCTCCCGGCGAGGACGATCTTCCCCCCACGCTGCGGGACGGGGTCCTGCTCTCCTCCGACCAGGCGGACTGGCCGGCCAAGGTGGTTGCCGCTGCGTTTCGGACGGTGGAAATTTCTTTGGAACCTTACCGGCTGATTGTGCACAGCGGTCCGGGCATGTGGCAGTGGTTCGAGATCGGTCCCCGGGAAGAGACCTGGGAAGGCATCATGTTCGGGGTCAGCCAGGAAGCCAGGATCACGCATCACGGGGTGGGGCCGGCGGGCCGGGTGCCGGAGAAGGCGGTGGTGGAGTATCCTGTCAAGGGGATCCAGGCACGCGTGAGGGATACGGATTTCACCGCATGGTCGGTGCAGAACCGGCTGGACCCGGAGACATCTTACTATGTCAAAGTGGACGGTTTTCCCGCTTCCGTAATCTTCGGAGGACATCCCGGGGAGGACGCGGCCGAGGTCTACCGGCTGGACCTTGCCTGAGATCCGGGGGGGCTGTAAGACCGCCGGCCGGGCCCGGTCCCCGGCCCGAACGAAAAAGTTCCAAGGAATCCCGGAGGGATCGTGACCACCGCCAGACTCGTCCTGTACCTGCCTTCGGGGCAGAAGGTCATACCGCTGGAGGGAGCCCGGTTCCGGATCGGGCGCAGTCCGGACAATGAGATCGTTCTGGACGATCCCAGCGTTTCCAGGCATCACGCCGTACTGGACCTGTCGGGTCCCCAGCCCGTTCTCCGGGATGAAACGAGTACCTGCGGGACCTGGGTGAGCGGGGAGCGGATCTCCCGGTTGACCCTGCAGGGGAACGAACGCATCCGGTTCGGAGACAACCTGGAGGCGGTTTATTTCGGGCCCGAAATGGAGGGGGACACCTCAACGGGCCTCCAGGATTTTCCGGAGCAACCACCGCTTTTTTTTCTGGAGGGTTTGAGCGAGGACTGTGCAGGGAAAACGTACACTCCGAAGGAAGATCGGTTGGTGATCGGACGGGATCCTTCCTGCGATATTCATCTGGACATTCTCGCGGTGTCGCGAAGGCACGCGGAGATTTCCCGGGAAGGAGGGACGGTTTCGTTCCGTGACCTGGACAGCACCAACGGTGTATTCCTCAACGGGAAGCAGGTGAAAAGCCAGCCGCTCCGGTCCGGGGATGAGATCAGGATCGACGTCTTCCGGTTTCGATTTCAGGTGCAGACGTCCGAGCCGGGAATAAATGCCGGGTTTTTCTCCGGACAAGATCAGCCGGTTTCCCCGGTGGATATCAAAGAGATCCCGGTGGAGGGGAAGGGGGCACATGATTTCCTCGAGCCGGACATGAAAGACCGGGAAGCGGAAAAGCCTCCGGAGGTCCCGGAACCCCCGCCCGTTCCCGTGGTTGAAGACGTTCGGACCCCGGACGCAGTCTTCGGGGAAGGTCCGGACGAACAGGAGGATGAACCCTCTGGTCCGGGGGGGGGATGGATCCCGGAAGGGGAGCCGGAGACCCCCATGGAACCCCGCATCAAGATCCTGATGGCCTTCATCGGGCTGAACCTGATTCTTCTCATCGTGTTTGTAGTGTACTACTTTTTTTTCAGGCCCGAGCCTCTCGTGGAGGAGCAAAGGCCCATTTTCCCTTCCGGGGAAGCCCGCATCCTGGAGAAACCCATGGACCTGGTACCGGAAGACCTGAAAGAGAGTGGGGAATGGTGGGCAGGGGGAAGCTGTTCACCCCCGGGCCGGTTCTTTGCGTTAATCTGAATATCCTCTTTTGTTTTCCTCTTCGATGGCAAGAATGGTCACTTCTATGAATTCTTTCGTATTCAGGGCCGGTACCTGTACGAGGATCGGCAGCCGGATTTCCTGAGCCGGATGATAGGTAACCTATTTATTTTACTTCGGATTTTATTGATTTCCCGGTTGGTGTGGATCCGGCCGGGTTCCCTGGCATACGGGTTGATTCCTCAAACAGCGAGGTATTCCGAAACCCCCTTTTTACAGGAAAGGTCCCGAATGAATCTTTCAACACTTGTCAAGCAGCCGGGAACCGAACCAGGGGCAGCCAGGTATGTGCTCTGGAGGAGGAAGACGAATCCGGATACGGCATTCCCCGGGGGAGCCGAGCTGGGAGAGAGGGAGTTGATGGGGCGGGTGGTCTACTTCAACTCCTTGGGGTATCCCATGCTTTACGCAACCCCGGAGGGCGAGATCTATCGCACCACCAAGGTGGAGACGATCTCCCGGCTGGACGAAGATTCCATCCTCGTCCGCACCCGGAACTCGGAGTATATCCTCAGCTTTGATCCCGGCCGGTAATCCGTCGGCTTTTCCGGGATCCTCTTCGTGAAATGCGGCACCCGATGTTCGACCTTTCGACCCGGCCGTGTTGTTTCTTCGACCGCTTCCCGGACGCCCCGCGGCGATG
>CAYTRL010000091.1:0-16104 GCA_964439795.1 uncultured Thermodesulfobacteriota bacterium | reverse complement strand
GGCGCCCGCGCACGGACCCGGCGGGGGGGGCGGGGGTGACTCCGATTTTGGAGATACGGTAAGCATCTCACTGTTTCCCTTTCTGACCTATTATTTTCAATATGGAGCAACCCAGCGAGTCGCCCCGTACATCGGATTCGGCGGTGGCGGGCAGTATTTCAAAGCTGAAGGGAGCGACTCCCAGTTCAACGCAGAGGTCGACTTTTTCGGTGGCCTGGACATCTATATCACCGCATCGACCTCCCTGTATATGGAACTGCGGGATTTTCTGGTGTTTGCCGAAAACGATAACATCAACAACATTATGCTTCTTCTCGGCCTGAAGGTGGTTTTCTGATCCGGGACGTGCCGGGTCCTTCTTCTGGTTCTCCGTACCCCTTCCCCGCATCTCCTCCAGGAACCTGAGAAGGCCCCGGCCGAGACGGAAAGCTCAAGACCATGATCCGAACCTCGTTCTTTCTTTCCCTCCTGCTTTTATTCACATACGTTCCCGATCTCGGGGCCGCAGGTTTCAGCTGTCGTTTGTACGATGAACTGCGAGGGTCCCAGGACAAGATCACCGCCCTGGCGTTCTGTGCGGACGGGAGTTGTCTGGCATCCGGCGACGCGGACGGTACGATCCTCCTGTGGGACCCGGGCAAGGGGGGCGAACCCGTCCGGCGGATCTCCGGCCACGGCAAGGAGGTCACGGCGCTGCTGGTCTCCCCGAGACAGGGGGTGCTGTTCTCCGGCGGCAAGGACAAGTACGTGCGCATGTGGAACCTGGCCGATGGGAAGCTCAAGAAAGAGCACAAGGTCGGGGAGAAAGTCCGCAGCCTTGCGCTGAGCCCGGATGAAAGAACCTTGATCATCGGGGGGAAGAAAGGAGAGGTTTTCCTCTGGGACACGAAAACCGGCCGGATCATCAAGACCATCCGGGGGGCCCACGACTCGGCGGTTCACTTCGTGGCCGCCACGGGAGAGGATACCTTCCGTTCCGTTGGGGAGGACCGGAAGACGAAATTCTGGGAGGTCAGCAGATCCCGCCCCCTGTCTACCATGGTGGATGAGTACGACTATGAGGTCGAGACCGCCGCATGCAACCCTTCCATGGATATCTGCGCCATGGGGGCCACCGTGGTCCGGATGCAGAAATTCCACAAGGGGATCCGGGAGTATTACAACATTTACCTGCGGGACGGAATGTCCTGGGGGCATGCAGGGATATTGAAGGGGCATGATCTGCCCATCCAGGCGCTTGCCATGGCCCCGGAGGGGGACTATCTCGCCTCGGGGGGGGATGGCAAGTACGTACACGTCTGGGACCTGGAAACAGGCCAAATCAGGGCGGACATGAAATGTGAGGCCGAGGTCTCCTCCTTGGCCTTCTGTCCCAACGGCGAGTGGCTGGCGGCCGGACTCGAAAACGGGCTTGTGATCATCTTCCGCACCAAGGGGATCCAGGGACCCAGGGAAATCCCGGAAGTGATCATGGCCGCGGAACCGGATCTGACCCCCGGAGAGAGCTACGCGGTCATCATCGGCATCTCAAAATTCCAGGACTCGAACATCTCACCCTTGAAATACACCGTTCCGGATGCCCGGGCTTTCTACGACTTTATCACCTCGTCCCGCGGCGGAAACTTCGACAAGAGCAAGGTCAAGCTGCTCCTGGACCGGGAGGCCACCAAGGTCAACATCGAAGACGCGCTCAAGAGCTTTCTGCCGAAAAACGCGGGGAAAGACGACATGGTCGTCCTTTTCTTCGCCGGCCACGGGATACCCGAAACCGACCTCACGGGCCGATCCGACGACGGCATGGAGAAATACCTGGTGCCGACGGATGCGGACCTGGACCGCGTCGCCGCCACGTGCGTCCCCATGTCAATCTTTTCCGAGGTTTTCTCCAGCATACGTTCCAAGAGGGTGATCTTTTTCATCGACAGCTGCTTCAGCGGCGGGGGAGCGGGAAAAGGAGACGTTCCCGATGTGCTGAAACGAACCTTCTCCTCAAGAAAGATGGGTTTGCGGGGCGTGACCCTCACCCCCGGGTTTCTGAAACAGCTGACCGAAGGGCCGCAAGGGTACGGAAAGGTATTGATCACGGCGAGTCAGGCCAATGAACAGGCCCTGGAACTCCCGGAACTGGGACACGGCCTTTTCACCTATTATCTTCTGGAAGCTCTTTCCGGGGATGCGGATAACGGCGACGGCTACGTGACCCTGAAAGAAACGTACGACTATCTGGAAGATCGTGTGGCCATGCGCTCCAGAAAAGAGGGGGGAAAGCAGACGCCCATGATGGCAGGGTCGATCACCGGAAAGATCGTCATCTCAAGGGTTCCGAAACAATAAACCCACAGGGAGCCGAAGACGCTTTCGGGTCATGATTCTCCGCTTCGCGTAGGGGGGGCCTGCAGCCCCCCTTTCTTTTTTCATGCATCCCCCGGTTCGAACAGCCATGTGCTGAGGTAGCGCTCCCCGGTATCACAGAGAATGGTCACGATCAGCTTTCCCTGGTTCTCCGGGCGGGCCGCCACCTCCAGGGCCGCCCAAACGTTGGCGCCGGCGGAGATCCCCACCAGGATCCCCTCCTCTTTCGCGAGCCGCCGGGAGATGGCTCCGGCATCCTCGTGACGGACCTGGAGCACCTCATCCACCAGGTCCATCCGCAACACATCCGGCACGAACCCGCCGCCGATCCCCTGGATCTTGTGCGGCCCCGGCTTGCCGCCGGAAAGCACCGGGGAATCCACGGGCTCCACGGCCACGGCCCGGAACGATGGTTTCCGGGCCTTGAGCACCTCTGAAATGCCGGTAATGGTGCCCCCGGTCCCCACGCCCGCCACCAGGATGTCCACCTCCCCGCCGGTGTCCTCCCAGATCTCCTCGGCGGTGGTCTTGCGGTGGATCTCCGGGTTCGCCGGGTTCTGGAACTGCTGCAGCACCAGGTAGTTCGGGTCCTCCCGGGCCATTTCCTGCGCCTTCCGGATCGCGCCGGGCATACCCTCCGCGCCGGGCGTAAGGACCAGTTCCGCCCCGAGGGCGGCCAGGAGCTTTCGCCGCTCCATGCTCATGGTGTCGGGCATGGTCAGGATCAGCCGGTACCCCCGGGACGCCGCCACAAAAGCCAGGGCGATCCCGGTGTTTCCGCTGGTAGGTTCGATGAGAACGGTATCCGGGGTGATCTGCCCCGCCAATTCCGCCGCCTCGATCATGTTCAGGCCGATACGGTCCTTCACACTCCCCAGGGGGTTGTGGCTTTCCAGTTTGCCCGCAACCCTTCCCGGGAGCCCGCCGCCGACCTTGTTCAACATGACCAGGGGGGTCCGTCCAACCAACTGCGTGATGTCATCCGCTATCTTGGCCATCGTCCGCCTCCTTGTTCCGGGTCTTCAGACGGTTCAAACTTCATGGACCTTCTTACTCACTGCTCATTTCACATTTGGATGCTTGTTTCGGGCTGGAAGATGTTTTTCAAGGGAATCCGGTTCTTCCGGGTCCTTCCGGATAACCACGGGATCTCGTCCCGTGAAAGCAGGGAGAGGCATGACAACAGCATGACGTTTATCGCCTGCTTCGTCCACAGGAATATCGGTCAGGGAAGCCGAAAACGATATCCGGATGGATCGGATTTAAGACACGAGTCAAACCCGCTGCTTCCTTCGTACCCACCAGAGTGCCCAGGCGGGAAGCATGAAAATCAGAAACACATTGGCACCAAGAGAGGCCGGTCTGTCCCCGGCCCCTGCCACGCTGGCCGCGCCCCAGGCCTGGGACGGACCCGTGGAGAAGGAAACCTCCCCGGACCAGTCGGACCACTCCAGGTGCTCGTCCCGGTAGCGGACCCGCCAGTAATAGGTGGCGTCCGGAGCAAGGCTGGCCGTATAGGCGGTGATGTCCACGCCGGCCTGGGTGTCTTCATCATAGAAGATGTTCTCGAACCGCGTATCGTTGCCCCAGGCGTCCACCACCGGGGCCGAGTAGTCCCCGGCCGTGGCGGTTACCTGCCAGTGCGACGACAGGTGGCCGTCCCCGTCGGGGTCGGAGAAGGCCGAGGCCTGGAGCACGACCGCCCCGGGGTCCACCTCCACGTCCACCGGAGAAACCGCCGCCGGGGCGGCGGGCGGAAGGTTTGCGGCCTCCAGGGAGAACTCATCCAGGATGGACTCGTCGGTGTACCCATAATAGATCCCGTCTTCTCCCCCGGTCCTGCGGACCATCCGCATCATGGGGAAAGCCCCGGTGGTGAAATGCCAGATCTCGAACCCGTACTCGTGAAAGGTCATCTGGATCTCGTCGTGATCAATGGCGGGTTCGCCCCCCTCCTCCCAATAGTCGATGTCCCCGGCCGAGGTGGCCACGTTCACCCAGAGGTGCTTCACGTCCCGGGACTGGCCCCGGCTGTAGGCGTGCGTGTGGCCGTACAGGTGAGCGCTGGGCTTGCCGCAGTCTGCGCTGAACGCTTCCAGCTTGTCCACGAAATTGCAGGCCTGGAAGTTCTGTCCCGAGGGCCAGATCTCGGACTTGCAGGCGTGGTGGAACTGGGTGAGCACGTAGTCGATCTGCGGGTCCCAGAGCGAGGCATCCAGTTGATCCTCGTACCAGGTGTGTTGGGCCGGCCAGAAGATGTTGGTGTTGAGCGTGATGAGCCGCATGTTCAGGTAGTCCAGGGTGTAATAATCTTCCCCCCGCAAGCTGTCCCCGTTCTCGGGGAGGGTGAAGTATTCCACGTAGTTCACGTAGGGGTCATCGTGGTTCCCTATGGCCGGCAAAATCGGGATGTAGTGATAAAGGGTTTTGCAGGGGGCAAAGAACTCGTCCCGCCACTGGTCCACCTGGCTCCCGGTGCTCACCAGGTCTCCGGTGATGAGGATACCCGCGATATCGTCCGGGCAGTTTTCCACGAGCCCGTCAGTGCACTCTTTGTCGATCATACCGTTCTCGCAGATGTCCTGCAGCCGATCGGGCCAGTTGCCCTGGGAGTCGGAGATGCCCACCAGCTTGAAGTTCGTCACCCCGTCACCCTCCGCGGGCCAGGTCTTGAACCGGTACGTTTCTCCGGTCCCGCCGGAGGTCAGCACCCGGTAGTTGTAGACGGTGTTGGATTCCAGCCCGCTCAGGGCGACGAAGTAGATCACCCGGCCCGGCACCACGGACGCGGACACCGAGACAGGCGGGTCGCCGTCTTTCCAGTATTCCAGTTGGTTGTCGGAGTCCCCGGTCTCCCACATGACGGTCATGCCGTCCACGGCGGGAGACTGCAGGTACGGCTCCACCAGGAAGGCGGGCGCCGCACCGACCGCATGCGCGGTGAAGGCCAGGAAACTGCAAACCCAGACAACTACCATGAATCTTCTCATCTCGACCCTCTTTCTTTGGAAACCGTTCGGGAAAGGTGCAACCGGGGACAAAACAAAACCTTTTAAAAATTGTAACAAATTTTCGGTTATTTTAGAAACGTCTCACTGTTTTCTTTTGTGAATAACGAAGGTTTTGACAACATCGGCACCGAGCCGGCCGCGGAAAGCGCGCTTCGCGTGGCGGACATGCCGGCACACCGTGTCCCCGCATGTTGACTGTCATCGGATCCTTTCTTATCCTTGTGCTGGCAAAACGATCCTTTCAACCCTACCATTCAGATTGTTGCGAAGGAGGACCTCCCCATGCTGCCCGAATATTTCGAATTCTCGCTGCCCACGAAGGTTGTCTACGGAATCGGCATCCTGGGCAAGATCGGCGAAGCGGTCCAATCCATGGGGCCATGCAAGGCGCTGCTCGTGACGGACGAAATCCTGGTCAAGATGGGTCCCGTGGACAAGGTAAAGGACGGGTTCAAGGACACGAACATCACGATCGCCGCCACCTTTGACAAGGTCCCGCCCAATTCCACCCTCAAGTGCGTGATGGACTGCGCCAAGATGGCCAAGAAACACCAGGTGAACCTGATCATCGCCGTGGGCGGCGGCAGCGTCATCGACACCGCCAAGGTGGCCAACGTCATCATCAAGAAAGGCGGCAAGCTGGAAGACCACATGGGCGCCTACCTGCTGGACCCCGGCGAGGAGATTCTTCCCATGATCGTGGTGCCCACAACGGCGGGGACCGGGTCCGAGGTCACCAAGGCGGCCGTCATCCTGGATCCTGACAACAACGTGAAGCTCCCCTTTGCCGAGGAGCAGTTCCTGCCCAAGCTGGCGGTGCTCGACCCGGAGGTCACCCTGACCATGCCGGGCAAACTCACCGCCTACACCGGCATGGACGCCCTGACCCACGCCATCGAGTCATACGTGGGCAAGGAGTGGTCGCCGGCTGCGGACGCCCTGGCACTGCACGCCATCCGACTGCTCACCGCGAACATCCTCCAGGCCTGTGCCAAACCTGACGACATGCAGGCCCGGGGCTCCATGCTCGTGGGGAGTTTCCTCGCGGGAGTGGCCTTCTCCCACTCCATGTGCGGCCTGGTGCACAGCATTGCCCACGCCCTTGGGGGCGCCTACCACATTCCGCACGGCCTGGCCAACGCCCTGGCCCTTCCGGATGTCATGGAGTACAACCTGGAGACGCAGCCGGACCGGTACGCGGATGTGGCCGCGGCCATGGGCGTCTCCTTTCCCCAGTTCATCACCCAGTGGCAGAACCTGATCAAGGCCGGCACCATCCTGGAGGTCCTTCCGGCCTCAATGAAGGACCGGGTCCGCTCAAGCTCCTTCATGGCCCGGGGCCGGGCGGCCCGGGTCGTGGGGAACCTGAGCTTTGTCGACCGGTTCTTTCAGATGCAGGCCGCCCGGGCCGGAGCAGAGAAGATCCGCACCCTGAACCGCCAGCTGTCGCACCTGACCGGCATGCCGCTCAACCTGAAGGACGCGGGCGTGGGCGACAACCTGGCCAAGATCGAGGGGGTGGCGGACAAGGCCATGGAGGACGGCACCACCCTGTACAACCCGCGGGACCCGGAGCGGGAGGATGTGATCGCCATCGTCCGGAGACTCCACGATCAGAAGCTCTCCCCGCTCCCGGTGTCCGACGAGGACCTGAGCGGGCCCGCCGCCGGCGGGCTGGGGGAAAAGGATGCCAGCGGGTATTTCAAGGACTCGGAGACCCTGTACGATGTGCTGGTCAACTTCTTCGAGGAGTTGAAGGCGCACCCTGAGATCGGACCGTCCCTGAAGAAGAGCAACCTGATCGTGCAGTTCCGCTACAAAAACCCCGACGCCGTGATCACCATCGACGCCTCCGGCGACGATGTGCTCCTCTACAAGGCGGAAGAGTTCAAGGGCAGTCCCGAGGTGACCATGAGCATGAACGCGGACTTCGCGCACAAGTTCTGGCACGGGAAGGCCAACCTGCTCACAGCGCTGACCCGGCGGCAGGTGCAGGCCAAGGGCAACGTCCCGAAGACCGTCAAGCTGCTGCCGATCCTGAACCCGGCCTACGACCTCTACCCCAAGTATCTCCGGGAGAAAGGGCTGGGCGACATCGTAATCACCTGATCACGGCCTGGTTTTTCATCAAAACGCCCGGGGCCCCTCGTTCGAGCATGTACGAGGGGCCCCTTTTTTTCGGATTTCAGGCCGGTCACCACCGGGCAATGTGCTCTTCGGCCCACCCCACCGCATCGCGAATCTCCACCACATCCCCTTCGTGCTCAATCCGGCCGCTGTACCGTCCGAAGACCTGGTGTACCCCGGTCTTCAGCAGGCCCAGGTTCAGGGAGGTCCGAAGATCGTAAAAGGGGCGGAATTCCAGGTCCACACGCCGGGACTCCTGCGTGCGGAGCCGCCACGGGGAAAGAAATTGTTCAGGATCGTAGCGGAACTCCACCTGCTCGCCGAGCTTCACGAGCCTCCCGTCCAGCAGGATCCCGTTTTCAGTCATGCCGGTCCCGTCCGTCCACCGTGCCCCGAAGTTCAGGCCTACCATGCGTTCCCGCTGACGGGCGGAACAGGAGGCCCAGTTCCATGAGGTATTGTAGGGCCAGACTCCGCGGCCATAATCCAGGCAGGCGAACGAGTCTTCGGGGGCAAAGCGAAGCTCCCGGCCGTCCACCCGAACGCATCCGGTGGCGGGCAGGCAGTTCTGTTTGGAGGTGAACTGAAACCGTTTCCGGCTCCAGGGGACCGCCACGTTCAGCGTCTCGTGTCCGGCCGGAACCGCGATGTCCAGTTCCCCTGAAACGCGGGTCCCCCGGAACAGGGAACCCCACTCCACTTCCATGCGGACCCGGTCGGGCACGTGCCGGATGGCGATCCGCACCCTGCGGTTTTCCAGGAGGACATCGCCGTAGACCCCTTCCGGGTAGGAATCGCCGCTGTCCGAGAGGACCCGCACCTGTTCATCCCGGAACAGGTTTCCACTCTCGTACTCCAGGGTGTAGATCACGGCCAGGGACAGGTAGTCCACGTGGGCCACTGTCACGGAAAACAGGTGCTCCGGGCCGGTGATCATCCAATAGTGCCACTTCTTCTTGCGCAGAGGCTTGCCCCGGAGGTTGCCCCGGTGAAGCGGCTGGCGTGACCACCCCACGGCACCGGGGTTCAGGTCGCCCCGCCCGTCGCACAGGTCCACCGGTTCCAGGATCTCCCTCTCGTTCAGCATTGGATTCCATTCCTAGTGGGTGAAGAAAAATGCAGGCCGTCCTGTAGAGTGGTACCGACCGAAACCCATGAGTCCAATATGGACATTGCGAGGAGCCGCAGGCGACGCGGCAATCCCCCGGTACCAACAGCCCCACGGGGCCGGGGGGTTGCCGCGCTCCGCTCGCAATCTCCAACTCTGTGTCGCTTTGCATGCAGGGGATGGTAGCTGGGAGCCGAGTGCTGAACGCCGACCACTGACTCCAGTCGTAGGGTGGGGCCCTGCCCCACCCCGTTCTTACACGCTACGCGTCTCCCACCAGGCGGCGGTACAACCGCAGGGCGCTGTCCGCGGCCAGTTCCCCGCCGATGCCGTGCATGCCCGTGTCCGCGCTGCAGTGGTACAGGTTCCTGACCGCCGGGTCCTCCAGGGATGGGCGCCGCTCCCCCACCTGGCCCACCTTCTGTCCAATGCCGATCACACACCCGTCTTCCCCGAACAGGGTGTTGATGTCCGCGGGGGACGTGGTCACGGTCCAGAGGATGTGCTCCCGGACACCCGGAAACACCATCTCCAGGGCGTTGAGAAACGCCTGTTTCCAGCGCTCCCAGTCTTCCCGGGACGAGTTCAGGGGCTGGCGGTTGGCGCCTCCGCCGATGATGATGAGCTGCTTCCCCTCCGGGGCCGCGGAGGGATCCAGGTTGGAGACGATGGGGATCATGGCATGGGAGGCCACCTCCGGGATGATCCCCTCATCCAGTTCCCGCTGCAGTTGGGCCTGGTCATCGCACCCCATGAACATCACCATGTTCTCGTTCTCCACGAACGGAACGTCCAGCGCCACCTTGACCATGTAGGTGGCTTCGGAATATTCGTACGCGTCCACCCGCTCCAGCGGCTCAGGCCCGTAGTGCTCCCGGCCTACCAGGGCGTTCACCGTGGGCTTGAGCCCCGCGTTGGAGATCACCACATCCGCGGGGTGCACGACCCCTTCCCTGGTTTCCACGCCCGCGGCCCGGCCGTCCTCCACGAGGATCCGCTTTATGGGGGTGGCCAAGTGAACCCGGCCCCCGTTTTCCTCGAGAAGCCGGACATAGGCCTCCGGGACGGCCCCGGTGCCTCCGATGGGATACCCGCTGCACCGGTTTTCCATGAAGTCCCGGTTGCACCGCACCCACTCGCCCACCGGGGTCTCGAAGTCCGGAATCACGAAATAAACCCCGGAGAGGATCCCGAAGATGATGCGCGCCCTGTCGTTCCGAACGTACCTTTCCAGCCGGTCAAGCATGTTCTTACGGTCCTGCTCGTCCCACTCCTCCTCCGGGATGGCGTTGGTCTCGGCAAAGAACTGCATGATCTTCTGGAGCTCATCATCGGTGAACCCCAGCTTGTGGAACTCGTGGGGAAACCGCACGCGTTCCCCCTTGTAGTTGAACACCGGGCTGGGCCGCTTGGCGTAGCGCCACTCCACCGCGTCGGGCCGGCCCAGGATGTTCAGGATCTCACCCAGGGTCCCCTTGTCACAGTTGGCGATGAGGTGGCACCCCACATCCAGGCGGAACCCGTCTTTCCAGTGGGACGCGAACCGGCCCCCGATGAGTCGGTTCTGTTCGAAGAGGGCAACGTCGTAGAGGCCGGAGTGCTGCAGAAGGGCGGCGATGCCGCTGCCCCCGACCCCGCTTCCGATCACGATCGCTTTTTTCCGGGTCATTGCGTCCCTTCCCTGATGGCGTTCGCCCACACTCCCCGGCCCGACGAACCTTGCTCAGGCCGAAGGATCGGCGAATCGAGGCTCGCGTTTCTCCATGTTTGCCATCACCGCCTCGATCTGGTTGAGGGAGCCGATCAGGCCGAGCTGCAGGTCGGTCTCGAGCTTGAAGCCCGCGGCCAGGTCCAGGCGTACGGACTGGTTGAACAGACGCTTGCAGGCGCGGATCGCGTCAGGGGACTTTCCGGCAATGGTGCGGGCCAGCTCCAGGGCCTCCGCCACCGGGTCGGCCGCGGTGCGGGTGGCCAGCCCCAGGGAACAGGCCTCCTCGCCCGGGACGATCCGCCCGGTGAACGCCAGCTCCTTTGCCACGTCCAGGCGCACCAGGTGGCGCAGGGTCTGGGTTCCGCTCATGTCCGGGACCAGCCCCCACTTGATCTCCATGATGGACATCCTGGCGTCGGGCGCAACGATCCGGATGTCGGCGCCCAGGGCGATCTGCAGGCCGCCGCCGAAACACACACCGTGCACGGCCGCGATCACCGGAACAGGGAGTTCGGTCCAGACGTGGCCCACCTCCTGCGCAAGGTTGGCGGGACAGCCCTCGGTGCGCTCGAGCAGCTTTTCGGCCACGTCCCCGGAGGCCATGAAGCTTGCCACGTCCAGCCCGGCGGAAAAGGCACGGCCCTGGCCGGAGAGCACCACGCAGCGCAGCGATGGGTCCTCCGCCAGCGAGTGCCCGGCCTCGATGATGCCCTCGAACATGGCGAAATCCAGGGCGTTGAGCTTGTCGGGACGTGCCAGTTCCACATGGGCCACGCCCTTATCGTCACGGGTGATGCAGACTCGGTCAGACATCTTTCCTCCTCGAATGTTGTTGAGATTTCAATGCAGGTCACTATGTCAAATCCACCGGGAATCTTCAACCGGACCGCCAGATACAAGGCCATCATAGCCCTGCCTTATGACTGCGAGTCTGCCATGGATCGTAAATGATCCCCCGGCAAAGCCGGGGGCATTGTGAGGGTGCCAACCCGAACCGTTGACGCCCCCATAGGGGGCTAGATCCCTGGTGACCGGGACCTATGCCCCGTGGGGGACATTGCGAGGAGTCGTAGACGACGCGGCAAGCCCCCGGCGCAGGAAGATTTCCCTCTGGGGCGGGGGGTCGCTTCACTCTTTATTGATATTCCCCGACGCTGGATGACCTGTGGAGACGGGAGAACACGGTATGCCGTTCGCGATCTTCGACTTCGCTCGCAATCTCCTCCGTTGGGCTCATCGCTGTAAACCTTGAAAAATACTGTAAGGGAACGATAATCGAGGCTCCCTTCCGGCGGAATGATTCTTGTCTTTTTCTGTGATAGAATCGCTCTTCCAACAGAGAGAAACACATGGTTTTCTCAGGACAATAAACCAACAAATAATAATTTGTTTTCAATGTGTTACAGAATTTACATGATGTAGATTATTACAGGGGAAAGAACTGATGAACGGTTCACCGGGAATGAGACTTCTGCTTCTTTTTTCCCTGCTGGGGATCCTGTTCACTACAGCGAACTGTGCAACAAGCCGGAACCGGGGAACGGACCAGGCCTGGTACGGGCAGGAGGAGTTCGGCAGCATCGAGCGGCCCCCCATCTACAAGGGCACGGTCCGTACATCCCGGTACATCACCATGCGGGACGGGGTCAAGATCGCCATCGATCTCTACCTGCCCAAGGGCCTCCCGGCCGGGACCCGGATCCCGGCCATCGTCATGCAGACGCGGTACGTGCGCGGGATGAACTACAGGTGGCCGTTCAGCCTGTTCCTTCACAGCCGCTTCAAACCCATGATCGAGTACTTTGTGACCCGGGGATATGCCTGGGTCTATGTGGACGCGCGCGGCTCCGGTGCATCCTTCGGGACCCGTGCCTACCCCTACACGCCGGCGGAGATCCGTGACGGTATGGAGGTCGCCGACTGGATCCTGAGCCAATCCTGGTCGGACGGGACCATCGGATCCCTGGGAAGCTCTTACACCGGCGACAGCGCCATCTTTCTGCTCAGCACCCAGCACCCCGCGGTCAAGGCGATCCTTCCCCGGTACGCCTTCTTCGACGCCTACCCCGAAGTCCTGCGGCCCGGGGGCGTCCACCTGATATGGCTTACCGAGATCTGGGGCGGGCTGGGCCAGGCACTGGATACCGACACCCTGGGTGACTTTCTGGGGAACAGGGTCAAGGTTGCCCTGAAGGGAACACGCCCGGTGGACGAGGACCGGGACGGATCCATGCTCGCCGCGGCCATCGAGGAGCATGCCGGCAACGGCGACGTGGCGGCTAATTGCCTGGATATCGAGTACCGGGACGATGTGTCCCCGGCCCTGGGTGTCACCGTGGATGAGATCAGCCCATTCGGCAAGCTCTGGGAGATACAGAAAACCGGTGCGCCGATCTACTGCTACACCGGCTGGTTCGACGCTTCCTACGTACTTTCGGAAATCAACTTCTACCGGAGCCTGGAGACGCCGGACAAGCGCCTGATTATCGGGCCATGGGATCATGGGGGGTGGCAGAACATCAGCCCCTGCGCCAGGAGCAGAAAGACGGAATTCAATCACGAGGCCGAGGCCCTGCGGTTCTTCGACGCGCGGCTCCGGGGCGTGGACAACGGCTTCGACGAGGAAAAACCGGTGACCTACTACACCATGGGCGAGGAGAAGTGGAAGTTCACGGATACCTGGCCCCCCCCCGGCACCGAAACCGTGCCGTTCTACTTTGCCGGTGCCCATGACCTGTCCACCTCGGCGCCGGCCACGCCAGAAGGGTACGACACCTGCCAGTTCGATTACTCCGCCGGCACCGGCACCCGTTCCCGGTGGGTCTCCCTGGTCAACCCTTTGCACGAGCCGATCGAGTACCCGGACCGGAAGGAACAGGACGAGAAGCTGCTCTACTACACCTCCGCACCCCTGGAAGCCCCCATGGAGGTCACCGGCCACCCCATCGTGACCCTGTACGTCAGCTCCACGGCGGACGACGGAGCTTTTTTCGTCTACCTGGAAGACGTGGGCCCGGACGGCAACGTGACCTACATCACCGAGGGTGTGCTCCGAGCGATCCACCGGAAACAATCGGAGGAGAAGGCCCCCTACTCTACCGTGACCCCCTACCGCAGCTTCAGCCGGGAAGATGCCCAGCCCCTGGTTCCCGGCCAGGTCGCGGAACTGGTATTCGATCTGTACCCAACCTCCTACCAGTTTCAAAAGGGCCACGCTGTACGCGTTGCCCTGGCCGGGGCGGACAAGGACCACTTCGCCTTTATGCCGGAGCAACCGCCCACGGTGCGCTACTACCGCAACGCCGCCTACCCTTCACACATTGAACTGCCTGTGATGAAGGCCGGGCCATGAACCCGGGAGGTTTCCGGATTTAGAAATGCCCATCCCGGGATTTTCCTTCTCTTTATATAGAAATATTATTTGCTTTCCAGTGTGTTACGTCATCTTCCTCGAAACAGGTTAAAAACAATCTCAGAAAAAAGGAGAATGTGAAGTGAAACATCGCTCGTTCCATCTGCTCGTCGTTCTGACCGCCCTTCTGATCTGTTCCCCGGCCGCCCTGCTGATGTTCGCCCCGGACCTGCGTGCAGCCCAGGAGGGGGAACCCTCCGGCTCTCCCGCCACCGCCGCCGTCCAGAACGGCGAGGAAAACGGCCTGGAGGAGGAGGCCCTGGCACTCTTTCAAAAGATCAAGGAACGAACTCAAAAGTCACAGGAATTCGCGTCCCAGTTCAAGGGGACCAGCGGAGAAGAGCGGAACGTACTGATCCACAATATGTCCGAGAACGGGGCCAAGGCCCTGCAGGACGCCAGGGAACTCATGGCAAACATTCTCCAACAGGAGAAGAAAGGTTACGACACCTCGAGCCTCAAGAACCAGCTGGTCCCGGTCCTCGAACAAAGCGAAGCGCGGCACCGGATGCTCATCAAGGATCTTCTCTCCTCCATCAAGGAACTGAGGAAAAAGCGCGAGGAAGCCCCCCCAGAGGAACGGCTGCCTCTGGAGGAGGCCCTGGCCGATGAGACCGCGCTCCTGGACAAGCTGTACGCTTCCATCTACAACCTGATCGGCATCCGGGAAGAGCTGGAACTGGACAGCTCGAAGCAGAAGGAATTCCTGAGCGAGCGGCTCACGGAGCGGGCGGAGTTCACCAGTGCCCGCGTGGAACTGTCCCTGGAGGAGATCCAAACTCTTCAAGTCAAGGCAAATGAGGACCCGGAAGACAAGGACATCAAGGCCCGACTCAAAGCGGCGGAGGAAAAACAGGAACGTGTAATGCGAGGCCTGCAGTCCACCGTGGACATTATGGAACAAATGGGCCTGGAAACCGCGGAGCACAGGCAGCTCATGATCCAGGCCACGGGCGATATCACCGCGGACATCTTCGATAAGGATGTGGCACTGGGTCTCCTGGAAAAATGGCTCGACGGGGTGAAGGGATGGGCCACAAACAACGGGCCGCAAGTGATCTTCAAGGTGCTGCTGTTCGTACTCATCCTGGCCCTGTTCAAGATCCTGGCCCGGTTCACCCGCAAGATTGTGACGGTTTCGGTTTCCCACTCCAAGCTCCAGTTCTCCCAGTTGCTTCAGAACATGTTCATCACCATCGCGTCCAAGTCCGTCATGATCCTGGGGGTGCTGATCGCCCTGTCCCAGATCGGCGTGGAGCTTGCCCCCCTGCTGGCCGGCCTGGGGATCGCCGGCTTCATCATCGGCTTCGCCCTCCAGGGCGTGCTGGGAAACTTCGCCTCCGGCCTGATGATCCTCCTTTATCGGCCCTTTGACGTGGGTGACGAGGTGGAAGCTTCTGGTGCATACGGAGTTGTGAGCCACATGAGCCTTGTGAGCACAACCATCCTGACGTATGACAAAAAGGTCCTTATCGTGCCCAACAACAAGGTCTGGGGGGAGGTCATCACGAATTTCTCATCCCATGAGATTCGCCGGGTGGACCTTTTCTTCAGCGTGTCCTACAGCGAAGACATCCCGCGTGCAGAAAAGGTGTTGATGCAGGTCATGGAGGGCCACGAAAAAGTGCTCGATGATCCGGCTTCCACGGTTGTGGTCTTCAAGCTGGCGGATTCCTCTGTGGACTTGTTTGCACGTCCCTTTGTGAAGTCCGAGGATTACTGGCAGGTCCATTATGATATCAGGCGGGAGGTGAAGTTGCGTTTCGACAGAGAAGGCATTACCATCCCCTTCCCGCAGCGGGACGTCCACATCTACAACGAAGAAAAAGCCGCCGGTTGATCCCGCGCTTCGCTTGAAACATTCACAATGGTGGCGCATGAGGAATAATTATCATCATCCCGACGGAAAGGGGTATCGAAAAATAGAGGTGGCGGGCCTGCAATGGCGAATGTTGCGAGGAGCCGGGGGTGGCAATGGCGTCAGGGTAATGGGCTCTGTTTTTCTGTCATTCCGGGCTTGACCCGGAATCCAGGGGAGAGGAGAGGGAGGTTCTCTGGCATCCCCCCTGACCACCCCTGGATCCCGGCGTTCGCCGGGATGACGAAAACTTGGACTATTTCGACAGCCTGTTAGAGAGTGCGGAGCTGATCGCTGATAGCCGAAAGCCGTTTTGAACATCCTTCTTACAAGGCAGGAGGAATGTCATGAGCGAACCGCAAGACCGGGAGGCGATGGCCGCGGCCAAGAAGGCGGCCCTGGAAGTATTCTCCGGGCACGTGAACCCCCAGAAGGCGCGAATGCTCAAGAGCGCGGGCCTCGACATCCTGGAAGGGCGCCGCGAGGGGGCGTGCGTGTGGGACCTCACCGGCGAAAAATACGTGG
>CAYTRL010000090.1:0-16256 GCA_964439795.1 uncultured Thermodesulfobacteriota bacterium | reverse complement strand
GTGCAGCGCCGGAGAACTCGTTTGGATAAACGAAAAATGTAGAATGAAGACCTGACCCCGGTTACTCAACAGGGAGGACGGAATCGATGGCAAGAAAAAGTAAAGCCTATATGAACCCATACGCGGCGGGCGTGTTCCTGGGGGTTATCCTTTTCCTGTCGTTCCTGATGTTCGGACACGGGTTGGGTGCCTCCGGGGGGGTGGCCAAGATCGTGGGGACCGTAGGGGACCGGGTGGCCCCGGGGCACACCGAGGGCAACGCCTACCTGGTGGGATTGGTTCGAGGCGCCGGGCATCCGCTGGACACCTGGCTGGTGTACGAGATCCTCGGCGTGGTGATCGGCGGGTTCCTCTCCGGCCTCCTGGCCGGCCGTATCAAGGTGGAAACATTCAAGGGGCCCCGGATCAGCGTCCGCGGCCGGTGGGTGGCAGCGTTCATCGGCGGCGCCATCGCGGGGTACGGGGTCCGGATCGCCCGGGGGTGCACGTCCAGCCAGGCGCTGTCCGGAGGCGCTGTGCTTTCGGCGGGAAGCTGGGCCTTCATGTTCTCCGTGTTTGCAGGCGCCTACCTGCTTGCCTATTTCGTCCGAAGGCTCTGGACCGAAGGAGAATCAAGATGATGCCGCTGGATCTGAATGCAATGGTAGGGCACTTGGGCCAGAACCTGTTCTATATCGTCACCGGCATCGGTTTCGGTTTCGCGCTGGAGCAGGCCGGTTTCGGCAACTCGCGCAACCTGGCCGCGCAGTTCTACCTGAGGGACATGCGGGTGCTCAAGGTGATGTTCACCGCCATCATCACCGCCATGCTGCTCCTGTTCTGGGCCGCAGCACTGGGCTGGGTGGACTACGGCTCGATCTTCGTGAACCCCATGTACCTTTGGCCGGGCATCCTGGGGGGGATCATCTTCGGGTTCGGGTTCGTTATCGGCGGTTATTGCCCGGGTACCGCCCTGGTCTCCCTGTCCACCCTGAAGCTGGACGGCCTCTTCTTCGTGCTGGGCCTGGGGGCGGGCATGCTGGTTTTCGGGGAAACCATCGGATGGTTCCGTACGTTCTGGGAGACGGCGGGCTTTTACGGCGATGTGACCCTCATGCAGGTCTTCGGCCTGCCCACCGGCGTGGTGGTTCTCTCTGTAGTGATCATGGCGCTGGGGATGTTCTTCGGGGCCGAAAAGATCGAGGCCTACTTTGCCGGGCGTGATTCGGGAGGGAAGCAGGGATGAACCTGAAGATCGTCGTCGCCCTGGTTGCCGTGGCCGCAGCGGCAGGGCTGCTCCTGAAGGGCCAGCCTACCCTGGAGGACAGGCTGCGGATCCAGGCCCCGGAACTGGAAGCCCGCTTGAAGGATCGCCAGGTACAGATCGACCCGGCGGAACTGCTGGACATCCTGAACACCTACACCACCGGGTTGCGCATTCTGGACGTGAGGGAGGAGCCGGATTTCAACCTGTTTCATATCGTGGACTCGATGCGCGTGACCCCCGGGCAGGTCCGGGACCCCCTGTGGGTAAAAACCCTTCCCGCCGAGACCGTGATCGTTCTGGTGTCCAACGACGAGCAGCGGGCCACCGAGGCCTGGAAGGTTCTGGCCGTGCAGAAAGTACCGAACCTCTACATCCTGGCCGGGGGGATCAACACCTGGCTGGACCTGTACGGGGAAGAGTCTGCGGAAGGCTGTCCCCAGGGGGAGAAGGCAGTCCTCGCCGGGGGCGCCGAACCCCTCTGCCACCGTTTCCACGCGGCCATGGGCGCCAGGCACCCCGCCGCGGATCCCGACCCCCAGCATGCTCCCAGCCGGGAATACGTCAAGAAGGTGAAGGACATCGGCCGCGCCGTGCGCAAGGCGGGCGGCTGCGGCTGACCCTCTTTCCGTCTCCCCTCTGCTCCGGGCAGGCACCTTTATTTCTTCCGGGTGCGGCTTTTCGTGGGGCTCTTGCGGCTCTTCTGTTTCTTTCTCCGGGCGCTCCGCTCGTGCAGCTGGTGGGTGATCTGCCGGGACCTGCGTGCGAGGGTTTCTCTCTTCCGGGAGAGACTTTCCCGCTGCCGGGACAGCTTTTCCCGGATCCTGGACTGGTACCTCTTCAGGGCCTCATAAGAGAGGAAGTACCCGACCAAGGCCGCGGGCAGGCCCAGGAGGAACCCGCCGATGAACAGCGCCAGGATGATTTCCGGCGTCTTCTGCACCATGTCGATCAGGGTTTCCACCCCGGAGGTCGTGAACCGGGGCAGGCCCTGGCGGAGCCCCATGAGCTTGTTCCCCACGAAGTAGGTGAGGGCGTACAGGGGAGGGATCGTGAGGGGGTTGCTGATCAGGGTTCCCAGCGCGGCGGAGATCTTGTTCCATTTCAGCAGGGAAGCGAAGAAGATAGCAGATACGGTCTGCAGGCCCAGAACGGGCAGCATGCCGATGAAAATGCCCAGCGCCAGCCCCAGGGCGATCTCCCGGGGCTCACCCCGGATCTTCAGGAAACGTTCGTACGCCTTTCGGGGCTCGAATATCCGTCCCATACCTTACGACACCACCTCTCCTACAACCTGCCTTCCTTCCGTGATGACCGTGTCGCGCAGGATCACCGCGTCCTTAATGAGCACGTCCGACTCGATCCGGCAGTCGCGCTCGATGTAGACGCGCGGTCCGATGACGCAGCCCGGACCGATCACAGTCCCCTCCTCGATTCTGAGCGGAGTGATGAGGTGCGTGTGCTTGCCGACGCTTCGGGGCGCCAACTGGGGCTTCTCGCCGCCGGTGGTCAGGTAATGCCGGTTCAGGGCCAGCAGGTCTTCGGCACTGGTGAGCTGGAGCCGGGAGGGCGTAAAGATGCCGGTGACCCCTCCGTCCCGTTCGATCAGGAGCTGGATGGCGTCCTGCAGTTCGTACTCGCCCCGCGGGGAGGTCTCCACCTCCGGGAGATGGTTCAGGAGCCTGGGGGAGAATACGTACAGGGGAAGGCTGGCGATGAGGGAGGGCGCCTCCTCCGGAGAGGGTTTTTCCACGATGCGAAGGATCTCCTGTTCCCGCATCTCCACCACCCCCGTTTTGTTCACCATGTCCGGTTCCACGCTCATGAGGCTCAGGGTGGCCTCCGCCCCCCGGTCCCTGTGCGCCGCCAGCAGCCTGGCCACGTGTTCGGCGGGCAGGAGGTTGTCGCAGGCCGAGAGTACGAAGGGGCCCCGCAGGTGGGGGACGGCCAGGCGCAGGGCGTCCGCCATGCCCAGCCGTTTCGGCTGTACCACGAACCGGATTTCCACATCAAGCGAGGATTGTTCCCGGAAGTACTTCTCCACCTCTTCGTCCGTGGGGCTGATCACGATCACGAACTCGCGGATTCCGTTCCGGGCGAGCTTCTCCATCACCCGCTCGACGATCGGTTTTCCCAGGATGGGAAGCATCGCCTTGCTCCGGTTCAGGGTGATCGGGTTCAGCCGCGAGCCCTTGCCCGCTGCCAGAACGACTGCCTGCATGTCAGTCCGCCTCCCACGGTGTGACGTTGGCGCTTCCGTCGGATCCGCAAAAATGAATACTGTACGATCCCGCTTGGGCGGGGTGAGCGGCAGGATACCGGCGGTGGACCGTTTCGGCAACGAGTTGTCGCGCCTCGGGGTCCACCAGGGCCAGGCAGCTGCCTCGGAACCCCGCACCGCTGAACCGTGTGCCGTACACCCCGGGCGCCTCGCTCAGGATCTCGTACAGGGTGATCAGCGGAGGGCTGCCGCATTCGTAGTTCCGGATGGAGCTTTCCCCGGACGCGGTCATGAGTGCCCCGAAGCGGTTCAGGTCTCCCGAGCGCCAGGCTTCCATCCCCGACTCCACCCGCTCCATTTCGCTGAAATAGTGCTCGGCCCGCCCCTGCAGGGGCGCGGGCAGGTCCCCTCCGTGGGTCCGGAAAACGTCCGGCTCCAATTGGCCGAGGCGCGGGTCCGGTGTGTCCGGTCCTCCGGCTCGGCGGAGCAGCAGACGGGCAGCTTCTTGGCACTCTGCCACGCGGTTGTTATAATCGGTGCCCACCAGGCTCCGGGTCACCCCGGAGTGGACCACCAGGATGTCAAAAGGCTTTGCCTGGGGAGCTGCCGGGAACCTGTCCACCCGCACCGTTCCGCAATCGATGCGGGTGAGGTGGTCTTTCCTGCTGAACAGGATCACCGACTGGTCCAGGATGCCGTTGTTGAGCCCGATGTACTTGTTTTCGGTGAACCGGACCAGGGAAACGTTGGTTTCAGGAGACAGGTGCAGGGCGTGAACCGCCTCCAGGGCCAGCAGATAGGCAACTGTAACGGCCGCCGAGGAGCTGAGACCGCCGATGGGCATTTCGCCGTCCACAACCCCGACCAGTCCGCGCTCCACTCGATGATCCTGCCGCAGTGCCAGGACGGCCCCGCGAAGGTAGTTCCCCCAGTCCTGGTTGCGGCAGGGCGGCACGCGGTCCACCGGGAATTGTATGGCTTGATCGAAGCCGGCGCTTTGCACGTGAACCGTTCCGTCGAGGGTGGGTGCGAACGCCATGAGGATCGGCGGCGTGATGGTCATGCCGGTGACGATCCCCTGCTGATGATCGATGTGGGCTCCAAGCGGACAGATGCGAAGCGGTGCGCGTACCACGGAAATATCCGCCGGATCTACGGAAAAAACGCGTCTCAGGCGGGAAACCAGCCCGCGGATCCGGTCCTTCTCCGGACGTGCCGATCGTATGGGGGGGGTGCCGGTTTTCATGCGTTTCATTTTACCACCGGAGCGGGGCGGTGACCAGATTTCCTCCCGCGAGGGGTTGCACAATCAGAAATAGGATACGATAGCAGATTTTCCGAACATTGCCAGGGGACCGGCCCGCAAACGATGCAGAGGAATTGTCTCATGACAGACCGCCCGAAAATCCTCCTGCCGGAGGACCGGATCTTCGGCCCGGATGCCGGGCAGAAGGAAGTGGCAACGGCGCTGTACCGACGGGTGGCCGACCTCCCGCTCCTTTGCCCGCACGGGCACGTGGACCCGCATCTGTTCGCGGATCCGGAGGCCACGTTCGGCACGCCCACGGACGTCTTCCTGATCCCCGACCATTATGTCTTCCGCATGCTCTATTCCCAAGGCGTTCCGCTGGAACGGCTGGGCATTCCCCGCCGGGACGGCGGGGAGGTGGAGGGGGACCCCCGGAAGATCTGGCAGGTTTTCGGGGACCATTTCCACCTGTTCCGGGGGACGCCCACCTCCCTGTGGCTTGCGCACGAGTTCCGAGAGGTCTTCGGCGTGGAGGACAAGCTCACCGGGGAATCCGCCCAGGACATCTACGACCGGATCGCGGAACGGCTGGCTTCCCCCGCGTTCCGCCCGCGGCGCCTGTACGAGCGGTTCAATATCGAGGTCCTGTGCACCACGGACGCGGCCACAGACCCGTTGGAGCATCACCGGGCCATCCGGGCGTCGGGATGGAAGGGCAGGATCCTGCCCACGTTCCGCCCCGATGCGGTGATGAACCTGGATACACCGGGCTGGCGGAAACACCTGGAGGCCCTGAGCGAGACTTCCGGCATCGAGGTCCGGGACGTGAAGACCCTGGTCCGGGCCCTGGAAAAGAGGCGGGAGGATTTCAAGAGGGCGGGCGCGGTGGCCACGGACCACGCCGCCGTGACTCCGTTCACGGAGGTGCTTCCCGCCCGGGAGGCGGAAGCGGTCTTCCGGAGGGCCTGGAAGGGGGAGGGCACCGCAGAGGACGCGGCCCGGTTCACGGGCCACATGCTGGTGGAAAGCGCCCGCATGAGTGTGGAGGACGGCCTGGTGATGCAGTTTCATCCCGGTTCCCTGCGGGACCACAACCCCTTGATCTTCGAACGGTTCGGGCCGGACAAGGGCGCGGACATCCCGGTTCCCGTGGAGTTTACCCGCAACCTCCGCCCCCTGCTCGACCGGTTCGGCAACGACCCCCGGCTGACCCTGATCCTGTTCACCCTGGACGAGAGCACCTACGCGCGCGAACTGGCACCCCTGGCCGGACATTATCCCGCCGTCAAACTGGGACCCCCCTGGTGGTTCCACGACAGTCTGGAGGGGATGACCCGATACCGAAGCCGGGTGATGGAAACCGCCGGTCTGTACAACACCGCGGGGTTCAACGACGACACGCGCGCCTTTCCCTCCATCCCCGCCCGGCATGACCTGGCGCGGCGCGTGGATGCCGACTGGATCGCCGGGCTCGTGGTGCGCGGTATCGTAGACAGGGAGGATGCGGAGGAGATGATCCTGGAGACCACCTACGGCCTGGCCAAAAAGGCCTACCGCCTGGGGTGAGAGGACGTGCCGTTTCGCGTACGGGGACTGGATCGATTCTCCTACGGGGTCGGGGCCGGCGGGAACCCTTCCAGGATTTTTTTCACCGCCTCGTAGACCAGCTTGTCCCGCTTCTCCGGGTTTTCGGTCCTGGAGAGGACGGCCTGCGCGATCCCCCGCCAGATCAGGGTGTGGGTCTTGGGATCGACGAAATCCAGGATCAGGGTTCCTTCGCGGTATTTATACACGCTCACGTCCCGGGAACCCCAGCCCCCCCGGTACCGGTGGATCCCGGCATAGGTGTAGCCCCAGTCCTTCACGTCGACCTTGTCTTCCACGCCGGTGTGGTAGGTGACCAGGAAGTCCGGGTTTTTAGAAACCTCCTCGATCCCCTTCGCCGCCATCTCCCGGGCCACCGCTTCCCGGACCCGTTTCTCCAGCAGGCTGTTCCGCTCCAGTTCCTCCTTGACGCTCTTGGAGGCGGCCTCGGGTTGGGGCAGCCAGTCAAACGTCTTCAGGACCGCCAGGTTCGCATCTTTGTCAAAATCATAGTTGACCGTGATGGGAGAGCAGCCCGCCGCGGCCGCCATCAGGAACAGTACCGTGAGTGCGCACAGTTGTTTCATGATTGAGTTCCTCCTTTCCGCAACGATACGCAACGGAAAAGATCTTGTCCAGAAAAAAGGCTCCGGGTGTTGTTGCCGCGCCGTTACGCCACGTGCACTTTTATTCTTCCCGCCTCGAATAGAATCCCGATCCAGGACAGGCATGCTTGCGAAGGTTTTTACCTGCTGATGAGAAGTTCGCATCCGTCGGGACCGCGCCCCTCAGTAACCCTTCAGTGAAGGTTCCGTGAAGGGTTACTTCCTCTCATCGCTTTCTAACATGGAGAATGCCTGTGGATGTGCTATACTTTAATGATGATGCTTTTTTTCGGTTCCTTACATCAAACCAGAGTGGCGGGAATCTGCGCCATGATCGGATTGTTGTGAACATTGTGCCTGTTTGCGTTTCATTACAGGAGGGTTGAACCATGAAGAGCAGAGGATGGAACAAGAAGGTTCTCGGTATTCTGGTCATCTCGTTCTCGCTGATGCTGGCAGGCCATGTGTCCTTACCCACGGCTTCCGCCGGGATACAGAACATCGAGCAGAGCTTGTGGCAGGATCTGGTTCGAGAGGGTTCCAGCAATCTCGTCGTGGAATTCGTTGAACAGGCGGATCTGACTCCCGCCTATTCCATGACATGGGAGGAGCGCGGGACCTTTGTATATGAAGCGCTCCAGGATACGGCCCGGAAAAGTCAGGCGGAGGCCATGGCCCTCCTGGACAAACAGGGGATAAACTATCGGTCCTTCATTGCCGGAAACGAACTCTATGTTTTCGGCTCGGACATCAATGCCGCCATGGATCTGGCGTCCATGCCCAAGGTCCGGCGCGTGAGGGCTCCCATCACGATCCCTCTGGATCCGATCATCGAAACAGAACCCCCGGCCGTCCAGGGCACAACCACCTGGGGGATCCAGGATACCGGGGCGGATGACTTCTGGACTACCTACGGGCAGGGAGCCGGTATCGTGGTCGCGGGCATCGATACCGGAGTCCAGTGGGACCACCCGGGACTCATGGATCAGTTCAAATGCAAGAGCACCCCGACAAGTTCAAATTGCTGGCTGGACCCTTCCAGCATTTGTGCCGGAGCGGAGCCTTGTGACAACGACGGCCACGGCACCCATACCATGGGAACGATGGTTGCCGCCGACAACCCGATCCTTGCCTATATGGCCGGTATGGCCCCGGACGCCACGTGGATCGCCTGTAAAGGCTGCGAGTACAATTCCTGCAGTGACTTCGCCTTGAACAGCTGCGCGGACTGGCTCCTGGCGCCCGGCGGGAACCCCGCCAACCGTCCTCATGTCGTCAACAATTCGTGGGGAGGAGGCGGAGGAAACACCTGGTACCTGGCCAAGGTCAATGCCTGGCGGGCTGCGGGCATTTTTCCGGCCTTTTCCGCCGGCAACAATTACGATTGCACCAGCCTCGGCAGCCCCGGCGATTACCAGGAATCATTGGCTACGGCGGCTCATATGGTAGATCGAACCATTGCTGATTTTTCCAGCAAGGGCCCGAGCGCCTTCGGCCACGCTCCGTACACCAAGCCGAATATCAGCGCTCCGGGTCACAACATCTGCTCCACGATCCCGGGCAACACATATCAGTGCGGGTGGCAAGGCACTTCCATGGCCTCTCCGCATACGGCCGGAGCCGTGGCCCTGCTCTGGTCCTGCAACCCGTCCCTGATCGGAAACATGACGAACACCTTTGAGGCGCTCCAATCAACGGCCGACGCACCTGCAGGAGGCAGCTGCGGCGCCCCGCCGGACGCTGAGGGCAATTACACGTACGGCTACGGATACCTGAATGTTTACGCGGCCGGACAGCAATACTGTTCAGGCGCGCAAACGGCTCCGGTTCCCGATGTAAAGGTGGCAGGCCAGGACGGTCCCGTCATCGTTTCTCCCTCGCAGCCGGTGGAACTCACCCTCGATGTGCAGGCAAACGATTATCTGGGAGAGACGGTCGATTTCTTTCTGATTCTCTATTCCCCCAGCTATGGGTTATTCCCTCTCCTCGTCGTACAACCGCCCCTGCCGGATATCAACGACGCATCGCTGGGCAGCATCGCCTTCCCCCTTTCGCCGACCGGCCCCGGTATCTGGATCTTTATGATCATCCTGGATGATACCCCCAACGGAGCTGTGGACGGCACATCGTGGGATGACAAAGTCATCATCGTCAGCACAGGAGGCTGATAGCGGACCGGAGTACAAGCGGGTACAAGTCCTTATCGGGTAGGGCCGGCAGGTTCCATTTTGTGTCACACAGAGGAAACTCTGCCCGATAGGGATCCCCGGGAATCGTGGATTTTGACGGCACCGCCGCCCCCCAAATAAATCGAAAAATCCTGAAAAATAGACTTGACATTGTATTTGATTGTATTACAATTGTAGTGCAATGTAATACAAAACTCGTCTCTCCACGAGGAACGGGTCGACCAAGCCCGCAGATTGCGTGTTTCGGTATCCAAGCGGGTGCGAAATATCCTAGAAGACTCCAATAGAAAGAAGAAAATGGAGGGTGTCATGAAAACCGGTAAATCCATACGCGGCTCGGCCCGGCTGGTATTCGACGCCGTCGAAGGCCTGACGCACATCGTCGAGGAGATGTACCGAAACATTGAGGCGTCCTCGCCACCTATCGGCAACGCACCCACCGGCCCGGCACGCGGAAATGCGGGGGTTGTCCACGCAGCCGTTCGCGGCATCAATGGCTTGACGCGCGAGTCGATCGATGCCGTCCTGGCGCCGCTCACAGACACGCTGGACGAACTGGCACCGCCGGGCCCGGGGCGCGAAGCGGTGATCTCAGCGCTCAACGGCGTCGTCGGTGACCACCTGGAGGCAACCGACAATCCACTGGCGATTCCGATGCAGTTCCGCCGCCGGGGCCGGGCTGTCGGGTTGGACACCGCTGCGCTGCACGAAGAGATCCCCGATGCCACATCCCATCTGCTCATCGTCGTCCACGGCTTGTGCATGAACGATCGACAATGGACGCGCCAGGGGCACAACCATGCCGACGCACTGGCAGCGGCGTATGACGCCACGCCCGTTCATCTGCTTTACAACACCGGGCGGCATATCTCGGACAACGGGCGCGATTTCGCCCATCAACTCCAATCGCTCATCGATGGCTGGCCGGTTCCAGTCGAGACGGTGTCAATCCTGGCACACAGCATGGGTGGACTTGTCAGCCGCAGTGCCGTGGCGTACGCGGATGAGGCGGCGTTGCCCTGGCGTGCCCGCCTTCGCCGAATGGTGTTTCTCGCCACACCGCATCTGGGTGCAGCCCTGGAGCGCAGCGGGCACTGGGTCAACACCCTGGCGGAACTCAGCCCCTATACAGCGCCGTTGGCCCGGCTCGGGTGGCTGCGCAGCAGCGGAATTACCGATTTACGCTACGGCAGCCTGCTCGAGGTGGACTGGCAGGGCCGAAACCGGTTTCAGGACCCCCTGTCGGCACCGACCCCGGTTCCGTTGCCTGCCGATGTTCGCTGTGTCGCAGTGGCGGCCACGATGAGCGAGACGATCGGGCAATTGGGTGACCGTCTGTTGGGTGATGGCCTGGTCCCCGTCGCCAGCGCGCTCGCGCGGTCGAGCAACGCGCAGCGCCGGCTTGCGTTCATGGCGGACGACACGCGTGTTTTCACAGGGATGAACCACTGGGAACTGCTCAGCGATCCACAGGTCTGCGACTTTCTCCTCACCCGTCTGGCGTTGGATTGAACAAACGGACGTGTTCGCTGGCGGGTCCCAGGGTGCACCGGTAAATCGGTGGATGTCCCCGATTCTGCGTAGAGATATATCCGGCTGATGATATGAAAAAGCTACCTATTGTACTGCGAATCGCTTTTTCATGGGTGATGCAACCGCCCCGGAGGTGTTACCGGCAGACCCGGCCGTAGTGCAGGATGTCGCTCGCGCCTCCCACGGCGAACACGTCACCGGGTGCGGCCCCCCAGAGGCCGTACAGCGCTTCCTTGATCCCGCTGGTCATGGCGGACACGGCGGTTCCGTTGTAATGCAGGATCACGCCGTCGGCCCCGGAGAAGAATACGTCGTTCGCCGCACTCCCCCAGACGCCCAGCAGGGTGCTGGTGTTTCCGGTCGCCAACTGCTGCCACGTCGTTCCGTTAAAATACAGGACCGTGCCGTCGCCCTTGGTGATGAAGAGCTTGCCCGTGCCGTCGCCCCATATGTTCGACAGGTAGTCGGTGGTGGTCAAGCTGCTCAGGGGGCTCCAGTTCGTGCCGTCATAGTGCAGGGCCGTGCCCCCGAGGCCCACGGTGTAGACGTTGTTCGGGCCGGTTCCCCACACGGCGGAGAGAGGCTGTGTTGTCCCGCTGGTCATGGCGGCCCAGGCCGTGCCGTTGTAGTGTTCGATCGTGCCGTTGTCTGCCACGGCGAACATATCGTTGGCCGCGCTTCCCCACACGTCCGTGAAATTCGCCGTGGTGGCGGCCGTCATGGCGGTCCAGTTCGTGCCGTCAAAGTGAAGGATCGTGCCGTTGTCGCCCACGGCGAACACATCGTCGGAGGCGGTTCCCCATATATTCGTCAACAGGTAGGAACCGTGCGTCGACGACGACCAGGCGGTCCCGTTGTATCGGAGGATCTCGCCGTAGGAGCGCGCCGCGATGAACACGTCATCGGCCGCACTCCCCCATACACCATAGAGGAGGTTCGAGGCACTCGTGGTCATGGGTGTCCATGCCATGGTACAGACCGGGCCCGGAGGGTCCGGGTCGTCACTGCCGCATCCGGCAAAGGCGACAAACGCAGCGGCGAACAGGAGCGCGAGTATGCAATACCCTGAAAATGGTTTCATTCTGTTCTCCTTTTTCTGTTTCTCGGTTTGCAGGAAGAAAACATTCCTGACCCGGGATTATGATTCTTTCATGTCCAGCAAGAGGCCAGATGGGAAGCAGGCCGCTTACAGGGAATATCGGCCGTTGCAGGAAGAAGGTTTATCGGAGAAACGGCAAGCGCAGCAGGTGCTCCATGCGGTTCTCCTGCAGCCGTCCAGAGTGGGTTTTCGAAAGCAAACGGATTCCCGGGAGAAGAATCTGTATGACTTTCATAATGGCAGGTCATTTTGACAGGCCTGGCCGGAAAAGCCAACGATTCCAGTGTGTTAAAATTTTTTTAGGAACAGGTGACGAATTTTCTTGACAACGGCTTGCCGGGGGGATACGCTCAACTGGGCGGTTGGTTAGTTTGTTTCTACCGGGGTCGAAACGATGGGTTCACGGGATAGAATTTTAGAAGCGGCCTATGAGCTGTTCGGAAAACGTGGCTACGAAGCGGCGAACACGCGCGAGATCGCCGAGGCGGCCGGCATCAATAAAGCGACGCTCTACTATCATTTTCCAGGCAAAGACGTTTTGTTTAACTGCCTGCTCGATCAGTATTACCAAGACCTCAATACGAGGTTACAGAAAGCGATGGGTGAGCACTCGGATTGGCGCGAAAAAATCCGGCTGATGATCGACACCTATTTTGATTTTCTGATTCAGAACCGAGAGTTCAGCCTTCTCGTCCAGCGCGAGTCCACGGCGGGGAATTTTAACGACCGGATTACCGATCACCTGCTGCCGATGTTCAGCGCCGGAACGAAACTTTTTGCAGAGCAATTTCCGGAGGCGGCTTCCGACGATCTGGCGGCGGAGCAGTTGTTGATCAGTTTTTACGGTATCGTCGTCGCCTACGTCAATCACGCTCGACTGATTGAGAAGCTGCTCGGGGCCGACCCGCTCGATGCCGAGCTTTTAGAAAAACGCAAAAAGCATCTTTACCGGATAACCGAAATATTTGAAACGATTCTTTCCGAGCAGGAAAAAGGGGAAGGGGAATCCTCATAGCGAAAGGAGACGGCGATGGTTTACATACCGGCTTTTTTAGTCAACAAGGTTTATGAGCAGGGCAGTTTGGCTAACGTCGAGGGCGGGTTTGAGTTTCGCTTTCTTAACACGATGACACCGTTGCAGATTTCGGGAATACGCGACATCAAGATCGACGTCGACGGTGTGCATTACCCGGTCGAGAAATTACGGTTGATCCTCGGAGAAACACCGATCGATTTAAGCGGCAGCGACGAGCAGGGGGTCCTTAAATTTGACAGGAGCTCCCCGCTGATCATCCGGATTGCCGGTGCGCCGCTCGACGAGGGCAAACACGTGCTCAGGATCGGTTTAATCACCAATGAATATGGAGGGGCCACGCTAAAGGTCAGCGATGTGATCGGCGTACCGCAAAAGGTCTCGCTTTGGGAAAAGGCGAAGCGGTTTATCAGCGGTCAACCCGCCGAAGAGTCCGGCGCGCCACGGGCCGGCCCCTCGAAACCGCTTGTCATTGAGGGCGAGCTGGGGGGGGTGCCGCTCGATCCGGACTTCAGCCGCCTCGAGGCGGCCTTAAGGCATGAGGAGGCGGACCGGGTTCCGCTTTTCGAGGCGGAGATCGCCATTCCGATCCAGGAGTGGTTTCTCGGACGGCCGATCGAGAGGATGGAAGACGAGGTCGAGTTCTATATCCGCGCCGGCTACGATTATGTTCCGGTAACGCCGCCCTTCTTCACACCCCGGTTGATGCGCACCGCCGCCGCAGGCGAGGGGGATCTTTCCGACGACGACCTCGAAAGAGCCTGGCTGACCGAAAGCGAGGGAATCATCAAGACGATGGCGGACGTCGAGAAGTTTCCCTGGCCGAAAGCCGAAGAGGTGGATTTTACATCGTTTTACGAAATCGGCGAGCTGTTGCCTCCAAAGATGAAGGTCCTCGGAGTGCTCGTGCCCGCAGCGGTTTTCGGGAACACCTCACAATCGATGGGTTTAGAAAACTTCTCTTATGCCCTTTGGGACGACCCGAAGCTGGTCGCGGCGCTCTTCGAGATCATCGGATCCAGCTATCTGCAAATCGCCAAGCGGCTGGCGACCGTTCCACGCGTGGGTGCGGTATTTTTATGCGACGACCTGGCGCACGGCGGCGGTCCGCTGGTGTCGCCGAAAATTTATCGGGAGTATGTCTTCCCCTGGTATAAAAAGATCGGCGAGACGCTCGCCAACGCCGGCCTGCCCTTTTTATTCCATTCGGACGGCAATCTTTGGGAGGTGCTCGACGACCTGGTGGACTGCGGGGTCAAGGGAGTACATCCGGTGGAGCCGCAGGCCATGGACATCGAGGATTTAAAGAAGCGGTACGGGGACCGGCTCTGCATATTCGGTAACATCGACCTGGACTATACGCTCACCCGGGGAACGGTTGAAGAGGTCGAGCAGCTGGTGATTCAACGCATCAAAGCCCTGGCGCCGGGGGGGGGCTACGGACTGGCGGCATCCAACTCGGTCCCTGACTATGTCATACCGGAAAACTACCGGGCGATGGTCGAGGCGGCAAAAAAATACGGCAAATACCCGATAGCGAAATAAGAGGATATCATGGAAAAAGTACTCGAGTATGTTCGAGACGGAGACGCCCCACATGCCGCCGAGCGGATAACCGAATTGCTCGACGGCGGCGCCGAGCCGGAGGCGATACTAAACCAGGCTCTGATACCGGCCATGGACAAGGTCGGTGAGCTTTTCCAGAAGGGCGAATTCTATCTGCCGGAGATGCTGGTGGCCGCGCGGGCGATGAAAAGGGGGATGGAAATTCTTGCGCCACGCCTGGCGGCAGGCGGCGTCGAGCCCGTGGGCAAGGTGGTAATCGGCACGGTGCGCGGTGATATGCACGATATCGGAAAGAACCTGGTCTGCATTGCGTTCGAAGGGGCGGGGTTCGAGGTCGTCGATCTTGGCATCGACGTGTCTTCGGCCAGGTTTGTCGAGGCGGTCGCCGAGCACAAGCCGCAGGCGCTCGCGCTGAGCGCCCTGCTGACGACCACCATGGTGAATATGGAAGAGGTGGTCAAGGAGCTGTCGCAGGCGGGCCTGCGCGACCAGGTAAAGGTCATGATCGGCGGCGCGCCGGTTAACAAGAGTTTTTGCCAAGAGATCGGGGCCGATTTTTACGACGACGACCTGACCGCCGGCAAGGACTACGCGAAGAGCCTGATCGGCGGCTGAGGCGGGTGCCCGCACGGCTCGTTGAGACCTGCCATGCGGTCTCCTGGCTGCGGTGTCCGTGCCACGGCATGATGCATCGTTTCCGGAAAGGCTACATAAAGGACCGGATGCGCTCATCCAGCTCCTTGTAGTGAAAGAATGCGTTGTACTCCATCAGCCCGGACAGGGCCCGGGAAAAGGATTTGATCCCCTTTTCCTCCAGGATGGCCGCCGGGTTCAGCCCGCCGATCACCACGGCGCCCACCTGCCCCTGGTTCACGGGGATCTCCAGTACGGGCTGTCCGGGCCAGCCGATCTGCATGAAGCCTCCCAGCCCGATTTTCTCCAGCTGGCCGGCGAGGTCCACGACGAGATCGCGGCTGGCGGCCGGCACCTCGCGGAAGCTGGCACCGATCTGCCCGTTTCCGGTCTGCGTGGCACCGTGGTAGTCGGTCATGGCGCTCCGGATGAAGATCTCCAGGGGATCCAGCGTGGTCCCGCTGTAGTGGACCATCTCCACGAAACGGATCGGTTTGTAATCCCGGATTTCCAGCAGCCCTCCGAAACTGGAGTAGGCGGGGATGCCGTGGGCAAGGAGAACACCGTTGAGGGTGATGGAGCAGACTGTTCCCAGGCCGATGCGGTCTTCCGGTATGGTTACGTCGCCTACCCGTTCGCCCGGCGCAAGCAGTGTCACCAGCTTGCCCATGGCATATCCGGCCTCGTACACCCGCTTGATGGAGGGGATGGCTGCATTGAGATCGCGTCTGCCCACAATGCTCAGGTTGGTAACCACCGATCCGGACCTTGACGCCAGGTCAAAGTCCATTCGATACGTCATCTGATCGATCTTGGCGGCCAGGTAGCCCACGCGGTCGATGATGCGGGCGTGGCCCAACTCCTCGAGGCCTTGTTCTGTGATCCGGCGGCCTTTCCGGCCCAGGTTTTCCGTGAGCCCCTGCTCATCCATGTTCTTCAGGTGCAGGCGCACGGTGCGTTCGCTGATCTCGTAGTGTGCAGCCACGAGCCGTTCCGTGATCTTCGAGCTGCCCAGCGGTTTGTTGGCCTCGCGGAGAATCCCCAGGATGGCCAGGCGTTTTTTTTCTGTTTTTTCTCCCATGGCCAGAAAACTACCACAAGATATGCCGCTTGGCAATGATGATGTGGCATTTCTGCCGCTTAGCATGAGATGAGCCGGAGATGAACAACCCGGTGAACTGAAAGGGGTTTTCCGTTCTTTCTGCCGGAAGAACCGAAAAATGAGATGATTCAGATCCTGATTCAAGGGGTTTGTTGCCGCGAAATTGCCGGTAATTTTGCCGGTAAACTTGTGTGTGGTG
>CAYTRL010000089.1:0-16272 GCA_964439795.1 uncultured Thermodesulfobacteriota bacterium | reverse complement strand
GACATTTGGAGAGATTTCGAGAACTATTTCTGCCTCTTTGCCGCATAATCCGGGGCTAGAATTTCCCGATGAAATTAGGTGCGCACACCTCCATCGCGGGCGGGCTCAACCGCTCCCTGCTCCGGGGCGAGGCTCTGGGGTGCCAGGTTATCCAGCTGTTCACTCAGGCCCCCAGCATATGGAAGGCGAGAACCCTCTCCCGAGAGGAGATCGACCTGTTCCGGGAAACGGCGGTTCAGGGAGGCGTGATGCCTGTGATGACCCACAACTCGTACCTGATCAACCTGGGCACCCCCTGTCCCCGGCTGGGAAAAAAGTCGTTGGAGGCGTTCGAGAAGGAACTGGAGCGGACCGAGGCCCTGGGCATCCCGTACGTGGTGGCCCACCCCGGCGCACACATGGGAGAGGGGGAAACCCGGGGATTGAGCAGGGTCGTCCGGAGGCTCGACTCACTGCACCGGAGGACCGCCGGATTCCGGACCCGGATTCTGCTGGAGAACACGGCGGGCCAGGGCACCTCGCTGGGGCACCGGTTCGAACACCTGCGCGTCCTGATCCACCGGGTACGGGAACCGGACCGGCTGGGAGTCTGCCTGGACACCTGCCACCTGAACGCCGCGGGATACGACCTCCGGGACGGGTACCGGGAGACCATGGAGCACCTGGACCAGGTCGTGGGCATCCGCCTGGTGAAGGCCGTCCACCTGAACGATTCCAAAACCCGCCTGAACAGCCGTGTGGACCGCCACGAACATATCGGAAAGGGCACGATCGGCCGGAAGGGGTTCCTCCATCTTCTGGGGGACCCCCGTTTCAGGGAAATCCCCATGGTCCTGGAGACCCCCAAGGGCCGGGGGGACGGCGCCAGGGAGGACCGGATGAACCTGCGGGCCGTCCGGAGGATAGCGGCGGCCGCGAGTCGGCGGACACCTGTGGGCAATCGGGGGAGCCGAAAACGGAAAGCGGATCGCTGACCGCCAGGAGGAGGGACTCCTCGGGGGTTGTGCCTTTCCCTGAAATGAAATCAGGAGCCCGGGCTGTACCTCACCTGCAGGTTGTACTCCTCCGTCGCCTGCGACCAGCTTTGCAGCCGCAGGGTAGCGGTAAGGGTCCGGAGAGGAACCACAACGTCCGAGCCCAGCCGGATGATGTCATAGCCGGTTCCCGGGTTCGTGGACGCACCGAGCTGCACCCCGGTGTCGGAAAGAAAGAACAGATCCGCATCTCCCCGGAGACTGTTCAGGACCACCTCCAGGGTTCCCGCATCCTCCGGGATGACCAGGGGGATCTCCAGGGCATTGACGCAGGGTGTGGCAAGGCAGGCGGGAACGGAACAGTCCAATGAGTCGCACGATTGGGAAAGGATCACGGTCCCGCCCCCGGTTCCGGTCCGGCTCACTACGAGGCGCCAGTCCGTGGGGTTCTCGGGATCGCACTGGGTGGTGACGCCCGTCGCACCGGCAACGCTCACCTGCCAGGTTCCCGCCTGGACCGGAACGTTGCTTCCCGGGCCCACGCGGAGCTTCTGGGTACCCGGCCCCCGCCCCACACTGGTATAGTTGAACGGGGCCTCCCCCACTCCGAGGATCAGGTCTGCCGCTCCCTGGTAGACGTCCAGGGTCCCGTGCAGCTGGTCCACGTCGAAATCGATGAAGAAGGAAAAGGTCTGAGGCTCTTCGGTCACACACCCCCGTTCATCCACGAAGATGTTCACCGGCTCTATGTTGCCGTCAAACCCCTCGTCCATGCACCCGGGGCCCGCAAGCAGAAGAAGGCCCGCGACAGCTAAGATCCTTTTTCCATTCAAGACCATGCTCCTTCATGCGGCGTTGGACGAATCCCTCTGCAGCAGCACCCCCGTTTCCAGGTCGTTCGCTGCCGGTCCCTGACTCTTTCATAAAAATACGTGTAATAAACAGCCGCTGTCAACCGGGAAGGCGCCGGATCCGGGGAACAGGCAGCACCCGTCCGGGGAGCCTGCCCCCTGAAAAGCGGATGTCGATCATGGCCGGAGCGCATTGTTTTCCGGAGGGTCTTCTGTAAAAATACTGCCATGCACAAACGCTCCACCCCGGCCGGAATCCGAAGCGGGCCACAGGGAAAGGAGCCGTCTCGCCTGCAACGGTTTTTCAGGGGCAAAGGGTACCGGATCGTGGATAAAGACGTCTCGAACAAAAAGAAAGGACCCAAGGACGCCAAGTCTTCCCGGAAACGCCGGGAGGAATCCGGGCCGAAACACATCCGGAGCATCCTGGAAACCGTATTCCGCGAAACGGGTCTCGAGGAGCAGGTCCGCGAAAACCGCGCCGTACTGTTCTGGGAGGAGGTGGTGGGAGAGGACGTTTCCCGGCACGCGCGGGCAGCCTACATGGAGCAGGGGACTCTCTGGGTGGAGGTGAACAACTCGGTGCGCATACACAGCCTTCAGATGCAGGAAGAGGACCTGAAAAGGCGGATGAACCGGGCGATCAAACAGTCCGGTTCCGTCGCCGGGACTGTCCGGCAGATCCGTTTCCGCCTCATGGAAAGCACGTGAACCCGGATCCGGCGGCAGAGTCCACCCCGGCGTGGAACGGGCTTGCCGGCTGGTTCAGTAGACCGAAAAAAATCCATTTAAGCAGGCTGTTCAAAAAGGTTTAGATGCAAGGCGCGCGCAATCCCGAGGATTGAGGCGTACTTTAGAAGTACGTTGATTGACGAGGGATAAGCGGAACGCAACAGATGAGCCATTTTCAACAGCCTGTCAGATTTTTGCTCCGGACACGTCCGAATAAACCTGGCTCAGCAGGACCAGGGTAAAGGGGAGCGTGACCAATGTTCCCAGGCCGGACAGGGCGCTGCCCAGGGCGTTGAGAACGCATACAATCAAAAACACCACGAAGTGGTTGAAAAAGCCTGTCCGGCTCACCGCGTCCCGGCTGGCGCTCATGGCCTCCCAGAAGCCCAGGTTCCTGTCCACCAGGAAAAACAGGGCATAAAGCCACCATACACTGAGGATCACCCCCGGGATCACCAGCAACATGAAGCCCAGGGAGATCAGGATCCCCTCCACGATCATCAGCAGCAAGATCTGCAGATAGCCGTCAAAGTTCCACAGGAGGTTGAAGTCGGGGCGTTTCCCCTCGCGCACATACCCCAGGAACCCCCGGGTCCAGCCCCCGGCCACGGTGGGGATCAGGACGATGGTCAGGCACAGAACCATTCCCACAAGGCCAAACAGGATCAGATTGACGATCTCCTTGAGGAACGGCTCCCAGCAGGTCTTCAGCAGTTTACCGAAATCCATGACAGCACTCCTTTTTCTGTGGATTAGAAACGCCAGTGAAAGATCGTTTGGATCTCTTCCGAATCTCCGCCCCGTTCATCCTCGATCCAGAGGGGAGCGTCCACCTGGAGATCATCCCCTCCCCCGCACACCGCCTCCACGAGAACCCAGCAGGATTTTCCCCCGGGTTTCGGGTAGACCGGCCGAAGGTATTTCGGGGTCAGTCCGGCACCCTGGAGCCCGGCGATCAACCCGGTCAACCGACCGGAAGGGTAGATGAGGAAAGCCCTTCCCTTCCGACGAAGAAGAAACCCCATAACCGAGCAGATCTCCTTCAGCGTGACGGCCAGTTCATGCCGGGCCATGGCCTTCTGAGGATCCGGGTTCACCCGACCCGATTGGAGTTTCCGGTAGGGGGGGTTGATGGTGATCCAGTCGAAAGACCCCCGGGAAAGGCGGGAGGGAAGGTCTTTCAGGTCTGTACAGAGGATTTGAAACCGGTTCTCTATTCCGTGAAGCTTCATGTTGCGCGCGGCCATGGCAGCCAGGGGTTCCTGGATCTCCACACCCAGACCCGACAGCCCGTGGTTCCACTTCGCCAGCAGGATGGGTACGATACCGTTTCCCGTACCCAGGTCCAGGTAACGGATCCCGGTTTTCTCCCTCGCGGGTTCGTGTCGAACCGCGACCAGCCAGGCCAGGAGCAGGGCGTCCAGGGAAAACCGGTAGCCGTGGCGTTTCTGAAGGATCCATCCCCGGTCCCGGAGCAGGGGTTCCAGGGTTTCATCCTCCTGCCGAAACTGTTCCGCCCACTGGGGATCGAACGGACCGGTTCTCCCCGGGGCCCCCGCGTCTTGCGGCGCAGTGACCGGGCCCCTCGAAGTAAAATCCCCTGCCGGCTCGTCTGAGCTCTTCATGGTCCGTGAGCATTCACATTTTTCGGAAGACAAACCCCGTCATCACCTTGGGGAAGAAATAGGTGGTCTTCTGGGGAAGAAGGAACCCCTCGAACGCGATCTGCATGATCTTACGGACCGGGGCCGGGTTCAGAAAAAAGGCGGCACCCAGTTCCGTTTCCCGTTCCAGCCGCTCCAGGGCGGCACCCTCGCCCTTGGCGTACAGGATGTACTCCTCCTGCGCCTGGTCTTCCCGGGAAATCCCGAGGCATTGTCCCAGAACGATCTCGTGAAGAATACTCACATCCAGGGATCGAACCAGGTCCGGGGTGTTCGGAGGAAAAAGGGCCGAGAGCCTGCTCACGTCGGGGACGGAAAAAACACAGAAGAGGTCCGGAGCCTTGAGCTTGCATCCGATCTTCAGGCCCCCGTCCGGAACCGCTCTCATCTCTCGGACAAACCGTTCCCGGCTCCCGTCATCTCCGGATCCTCCCACCCGCTCCACCGTGAACTTCTCCCCCACGGCCTGGAGGAACGCTTCCGGATCCCGTTCCCCAAAGGACCTCAGGATCCGGTGTGCCGGGTAGACGCACAGACCGGGACTTTCCATGTTGGTGATGTACATCATCGTGTAGTCGCAGGGCATCACCTCCGGTGGATCCGTCTCCTGCGCGCGACGCCAGTCCCTGTATGCCAGACAGGTTTCATACCGGTGATGGCCGTCCGCGATCAGCAGGGGTCTCTCCCCCAGGAAGGCACCGATCTTCTCCACCTGATCCGGATCCTGGATCACGGTCAGCCGACGCCGCACCTGGTCCTGCCCCACGGCCTCCACCGGTTGTCCGGCGGCCATCTCCTGCCGAAAGACCTCCTCCAGGGAGTTGGAGGGGTCCTGATAGACGGCGAATATGGGGCTGAAGTTGGACTCCGTGGCCTTCATCAGCTGAAAGCGGTCCTGTTTGGGGCCGTCGTAGGTGGCCTCGTGGGGACGGATAGAGGCCCCCGGGCGGTTTTCCTCGAGCCGTTTGAGACCCATGATCCCGTACCGGACCCGGTCCCGGCCCTGCTCGTCTTCAAACCGCTCTTCGAGCAGGTAGTACCCCGGCCGGGGATCTTGTGCCAGGACGCCGCCGGACAGCCAATCCCGGAAGCAGCCGGCGGCGCGCAGGTAGCGGTTTTCCCTTTCGTCGTCCCCCGGAAGTTCCCGGCCGAAGTCCAGGCGGACGGCGTTGTGGGGATGCAGATCGTAGTAAAACTGCTGCTGCTCGGGGGAAATGACATCGTACGGGGGACTGATCATCCGGGAGATGTCTCTGTTGTCGTCTTCCTGGAATCGGACCCCCTGAAAGGGCCGGAATTCAGCCATGGATCTTGCCCTCTCCTTCCGACGGCGGACCTTCTTCCGTTCCCGGGGGGAGCCCCGGGATGTCCTTCCGGGGCACGAGAAAGATCCGTTGCCGGTTCAGAACCTCTTGGTAAGAACCTTCCTTCAACCTGACTTCACCTTGCGGATACACGACGATGGCGGAATCCCCTTCCACGGGGCACACGGCCTCACACATCCCGCAACCGTTGCAGCGACTGTCGTCCACGAACGGCCGCTTGTGTCCCTCTACCGTCTGGAACACGATCGCGTTGTACGGGCAGGCTTCATCACACAGGAGGCACAGGCGGTCCCTTGCCCAGGCCACACAGCGTTCCCGGAAGAGGATCGCAGTGCCTATCTTTGCATGCTGTCTCTCGACCAGGGGGAGGCTGCGAACGGCCCCCGTGGGGCATACCTTCCCGCAGAGATTGCAGTTCTGTTCGCAACCGGCAAACCGAAGATCGGGAACAGGCGTACTCCACCGGATCCAGCCGTTTTCCACTCCCGAAGCCTGGAGGGTGTGGGTGACACAGATCCGCAGGCAGGCGCCGCATCGAATACACGCGGCCAGGAAATCATCCTCCGGGATGGCCCCGGGAGGCCGCAGATAACGACCGGTCCTTTTCATAACACGGGGATCCAGGCTTGTCAAAATCAGGAACACTCCGCCCAGGCCCAGTCCGCCGAAGAACCGTCGCCGGGACATGCCTCCCGGGAGGGGAACAGCAGGGGTACGGGACGTTGCCCGCATGGGAAAGGAGATGGCATCCACGGGGCAAACATCCCGGCAGGTTCTGCACTGGATACAGGCGGATTGCCGGGTCCCGAAGGGATCTTCCTGGATGGCTCCCATGGGGCACACGGCCCCGCACCGTCCGCAATCCGTGCAGGTTTTCGCCACGGCCCTCTTCATGGGTGCAACACGTGCCAATAGTCCCAGCAGGGCACCCAGGGGACATACGTGGCGGCACCAGAACCTCGAGGAAAAAAGTCCCAGCCCCAGGATCAGGACCAGAAGCAGGAAGTTGCCCGCGGCCGAGGAGAAACCGGGCTGCACCCAGGAAAGGTACGCCACATCGTACCACCCCATGGACTCGGCCAGGGGTCGGAACAGGCCGAGCAGACCGTTGGCGGTCCAGACACCCACCGGGAAGAAGATGACGGCCAACACGCGAAGGAAGAAACCCATCGGATCCAGGACCAGGGGCAGGCTGTTGTGAAACACCAGCCCCACCAGGACCCACGCCAGGACCACCCACTGCAGCCCCTCCGGCCCCGGCCTCCTGCCGGTCCGCAGAAGCTGCCCTGTTGCCGGTTCCCCGCGCTTCTCCCCGCCGTGACCCGCCGAGTCGGAGGGTCCCAGGACCCGGTCCGCCAGGTCAATACAGAAACCCAGAGGGCAGATGTATCCGCAGAACAACCGCCCCCCGATGAGACCCAGGGCCAGAAAAGCGGCGACCGGAATCCATGGGACGCGGGTCCCGGCAAATCCGGCAAGAAAGGTGAAAGGGTCCAGGTCCAGAAACAGACGGTACGGGACCCCGGAACGCCACGGGTGGTGCATCAGGAGAAACAGGAACAGGAACAGGGCGAAGAAGATCCCCTGCAGAATCCACTTCCTTCTTCGGCCGATGCTGCGGGCCTCGTCCGTCGTTTTGTCTCGCAACCTCTTCATGGATTCCTGTTCATGCCTCATGCACTACGAGGTCCATGCGGTCCGGGTCGATCTCGCCCACCCCCCTCCTGGCACATGCCGCCAGGTGCGCCACCTGTTCGGGGCGGACACGTTTTCCATACCAGTCCGTCTGCAGCACGCCCACGGCGTCTACGGCAACCGGATCCGTCCCGCCGATCAGGCATTTCAACTCCTCTACGGGTCCCGGGCCCAGGGGGCCTCCTGCCGTGAGGACACTCGTCCCGTCCAGGATCGTGAGGTCCGCCCGAAGCAGGGTGTTCAGGTCTCCGATCGCCTCATTCAGGTCCATGCTGCCGTGAAAGCTGGCCCGGTCCCAGATCAATCCCATGTTCCCCTTCGTGCCGAGGGAAACCGTGGTGGCCGCGTGGGATTTCATCCGGGGCAGGTTGATTGTCACGTCAGCATCCAGGACGGCCCGCAATACCTTGGTGCGTCTCAGATGATTCGTGTTCTTCAGGTTCACCTCACGGTACATCCCTTCCCGGTCCGCCCCGATGAGATGCACCCCCGGAAATCCGCCGCATGCCTTCTTCATGCCCGTCATCTCCAGACAGAGCCGGACCGCGCGCATAGGATGATCCGCCACGAGGACCTTCTTCGCACCGGCGGCGAGGCAGTGCCGAATCATGCCCCGAACCAGCCTGGGGTCTGTGGTCGTCGCCTGTTCCGGCGGGTTGGGAAAGCTCATGTTCGGCTTGAGAAGCACCGTGTTTCCCGGGCGCACGAACCGTTTCATACCCCCCAGGGACCCCAGCAGGAGTTCCAGGGATGTCTCCACGGGGCCCGTGACCCGGACCACCCGAGGTTTTGCGTTCCCATCTCCGGAGAGAACGGACCAACCCCTTGCCGGAACCCCCAGGGGGGCTCCCAGGATCAAGGCACATTTCAGAATATGTCTCCGGGTGATGTTCCGCATGAACTCCCCTTCCTTTCCGCCGGACGGCAGCGAAACGTCGTTCCCCCGCCGTCCAGCGAAAGCAGCTTCCCGCAATCGGCTGTCCGGCCCCGGAAGCCGGTGGGCACAGTCACGGAAACGCTGAAAGACAGGGCCTTGCCGGGTTATTCTTCCCGATCCGAAGGTTGCGGGACGGTGTCAAACGCCTGGACCAACCTTGTGATCGGATTCGAGGCCGGCGTCCCGTACAGTTGCAGGTCGAGGACGGTCCGGTCTCTCCGGAGGAGGGCCCTTCTCAGCGGTTCCCCGGGAAAAAGACAGCGGGAAGAAGAGTGCGTACCGGTTGCCTGCCCACCTTCCTCCCGGCAAACCTGTTCAAAAAACCGTCCGGCATGGGCGGCACTGCGAAATGTAAAGGAGTGCAACTCCAGGACCCCATCGCTCCCGTCCATGGTGAACTCCTGGAATGCGGCCCGGGTAACCCCCCGGTCCCAGTACGATTCCGCAGCACCGTTCACCAGCCGGTAAAGCCCTTCCAGGCCGATCCCCACATCCGGGGCTTCCTCCGCCTGCCATCGTACCAGACCTGCTGCAAGGAACAGCCGGGCGCCGAAACCCGGCGGAACGACCGGCATCCGTTCCGTGCCGGAGGGGGACCGCACGCTCCGGCATCCGCCGCCACCCCACGGGACGAGGACCAGGATCATGGCGAGGCACAACAAAAACACGCCGTTCCTCTGCATGGTGCTTCTCTCCCCCTACCGAAAGTCTATCGACACGGGAAAAGCCCTGTCAATCCTGAGGGCACCCCCCTTCTCTACCGTTTCCTCCCCGAAGCCTTGTACTCTTCGGTATTTTGCGGTTCACAGTTTTACAAAAGAAGACTTCGATGTTATAATGTTAGCTTTCTCTGAAGCTTATACGCAACCAGAATGGAAGATGGTATGGACAAAGTAACGCAGGAAAGCTTTCGCAAGCTCCTTATGGAAGACTGGGAGCGCCTGATCGAAGAAGCATCCCTGACGCTGAACGGCATGTCGCACGATAAAGCCTTGTTCCCGGATCCCACCGACAGAGCCGCCCTGGAAGCGGACCGGAACTTCCTTCTCAGAATCCGCGATCGGGAGCGAAAACTGATTCTGAAGATCCGTGAGGCTCTCGCGCGTATCGAGGATCAAACGTTTGGTATCTGTGAAAGCTGCGGAGAGGAAATCTCGGAAAGCCGGCTCAAAGCCCGTCCCGTTGCCACCCTCTGCGTGGAGTGCAAACGGGAACAGGAGCGGGAAGAAAAACTGGCGAAAATGTAAACGTTCCCAAGGTTCTTTATTTTATCTTCTCTCAGGACTTTTTCCCCGGAACCACTCCCTCCAGGGCCTTTTTCACCTTCTGTTTCAACTCGGACAGATCCGAGGATTTGACCACGTAGTAATCCGCTGCCAAGGTCTTGTAATCCCCCTTGTAAGCCCCGTAGGCCGAAGAGATGATCACCGGAAGTTCCTGAAACTTCTGCCGAATTTCCTGGAGCAGGTCCAGTCCGTCGTAGGCCGCCATCTTGATGTCCAGGACGATCACGTCGGGAGATTCCGTGTCTATCTTTTCGAGAAGCCCATCCCCGTCCTCCGCTTCCACGACCTCGTACTTCTCGTCTTCGAACTCCTCACGGTACAGCATCCGGATGCTGGCCTCATCATCTACAACCATTATCTTCGGCATGGTGTTTCCCCCTGTCTGTTCTGGATTACCCCCGCTTGATCTCGCTCCACCTGTCCACCAGATACGGTTTGGTTTCTTCGAAAACCAGGCATTGTTCCTCGATGTAATCCTCCACCGCCCGCAACTGGATTCCCTGCGTGGACCTCACGTAGGACCCCGTGCGTCCGAAGTACAGAGGGACAAACGACTCGACCAGCGCGTCCCGGACCGCGCCGGGCCGGTAAAAGGCCAAGGCGAAATCAAAGACGATCTTGGCCCACAGGTTGGACGGCAACTCGAACTGCTCGTAGCTCAATCCGGCGATTTCCTTGACCTTTCCAAAGACATCCTCCTGAAGTACCTGCTTGTACAGCGCCTCGTTCTTCTGGAATCCAGCCACGAATTCCGTGTACAGCCGTTCTTCATTCACCTGGACGGGAGGCGGCATGTCCGTCTCGCCCAGCCCGAATCCGAAGATCGGTGTGGGCTTGCTCCACTGGACCTTTTCCCAGGTGTCTTGAAAGTGTTCCATCAAGCGGAACATGGAGGAGATCACGTGCACGAACATCGGTCCCAGGCTGGCCGCAGGATCCTTGGCACGGTGGATCTTCGGCCCCCCGAGAAAGGCCTGGGCCATGGCGAACGGGCTGTTGATGGCCAGGGTGGTCATCCAGATATCGATCCCGAACAGGGAGACATAATCGTCCCAGAGGTCGCTTTCCAGGTAAATCTTCGCCATCTTCCCGGAAAACCCGAAATCGCCACCGATCGGCTGTCGAATACGCCGCCCGTACAGGGCACGGGAAAAAGGGTAAGCGAGATGGTTTGTGATCGTCCCGTCGTACTTGTGCCGGATATAGATGGGCGCCACATAGCCGTAGTCCTGCAAAAGGGGCTCTCCCAGGTTCTTGATCCATCGGGGAGTGATGCTTCGCAGGTCGGCGTCCACCACGACGATGGCCTGTGCTTCCAGGTCCACCGCTTTCTGAAACAGGTTCCGGAAATTGTTGCCCTTGCCCCGGACCCCCGGGGGTGTGGACAGGTAGATCTTCGGGGTCCCGGTATCCACAGACAGAAAGGCGTCCCGGGTGTTGTCTTCCGATGCGTTGTCAACGTTGATCAGGACGCATCGATATTCATTGAAGTAAGTCTTCAAGCCGATGGCGGCCTGCTCGGCCACGAACGGGATACAATCGGCTTCATTGAACGAGGGAATCCCCACGATGACATCTGCCTTTTCCACGCGGTCGGGATTTTCTTCGATCCAGTCCCGATCCGTTTTGGGGGCTCTCTCTTTGCTTTTTCCTTCCGGGCGATCATCCACGGCGATCCCTCTCTTTTTTCCGTTTGCTCATGCGGTGGAACCACACAATGCTTATTACAAAGCCGCTTCCCCTGTCAAGGAGTATTCGGCGGGAGCGGGGGCAGATACACTTCGATCTCACCGGTCCCCCGCAGGGGATCGCGCCTTGTTTTTTTCCCCCCGCTGCGCTATAGATAGATAGGGTATGGATATGGGGATGTAGCTCAGCTGGGAGAGCACCACGTTCGCAACGTGGGGGTCGGCGGTTCGAGTCCGCTCATCTCCACCATAACATCCTGCGTTCTTCTCTGTTTTAACGCCGCCGTGGTTCGCATGGCGCGTGCTTTCACCATCATCACCGTCAGGTTTTCCCGCACGCGTCCGGTCTTTTTTCATGAAAAACAATCGATCGATCTTGCTCGATGCCTGTTTCGCTACCCACCGTCCAGATCGCCCTTCCCCTTCCGCTGGACAGCACCTTCACCTACCAATGGCCTGAATCCCTGCCGGAACCACCGAACATCGGCCGTCGGGTCCTGGTCCCTTTTGGAAGGAGGCGCCTGGCCGGCTATGTGGTGGAAATCCATCCGCCGGGATCGTCTCCGGGAGACAGCGGAAAAAAGGGGTTCTCCTGCAAGGACGTTCTATCGATCCTGGACGACGAACCGCTGTTCGACGCCGGGGACCTTCAACTCTACCGGTGGATCAGCGACTACTACCTCGCCCCCCTCGGGGAAACACTCCGGACCGCGCTTCCCGTCTCCATGCACCTGCGGAGCAACCGGGCGGTACGCCTTCTGCCGAAAGGCCTCGTCGCTCTCAAACAAGGCCTGTTTCTTACCCGCCAGGAAACAGAGATCCTGACCCTCCTCGAAAAAAGCGGGAAGCGGAGCTGGAAATCCCTGCAGGAACAGGGGGGCGGGGTAACGGAAAAGTGGGTGCAACTCCTGGAAGAAAAAGGCTTTGTGGAACGCTGCCAGTGGATACAGGGCCGGAAAAAACAGAAACACCCGGGAGAAATCCTGGTCCAGTGCACCCTCTCCCCCTCAGACCCATCCCTCTCGGCGTTCCTGTCTCTCCTGGACCGGAAGGAGGCCCGGATCCTCCGTGCCCTGCTGGACGGGGGACCCTGCCTCAAGACCGACCTGGACCGGCCGGATGAAGATACGGAGGGGACACTCTCCTGTCTGCTGGATAAAGGGTTGGTGAGGATGCAGCGCCCGGACGATGCCCTGCACGATGCGGAAGGGACTGCCCCCACACCCCCAACAGCCCCCCCCACCCTGACGGAGCAACAGAGCAAGGTGGTCCAGCAGGTTCTGCCCTGCATGGAAGAGGCCGCCTATCACCCGTTTCTCCTCCACGGCGTCACCGGAAGCGGAAAGACGGAAGTCTATATGACCCTCATCGAGGAGTCGCTCCGGAAAGGCCGGGACGCACTGGTTCTGGTGCCCGAGATCGGGCTCACCCCCCAGACCGTTCACCGGTTCCGCTCGCGGTTCGGTTCCCACATCGCGGTTCTCCACTCGGGAGTGCTGGAAAGCGAACGGATGGAATGGTGGTGGAAGATCCGGAAGGGACTGGTCAAGATAGCGATCGGCACCCGTTCGGCCATCTTCGCGCCCTTTCGGAACCTGGGCGTCATCGTGGTCGACGAGGAGCACGACCCCTCGTACAAGCAGCAGGACCGTCTCCGGTACCACGCCAGGGACCTGGCCCTTGTACGAGGACAACAGGGACGGTTCCTGGTCCTTCTGGGTTCCGCCACCCCTTCCCTGGAATCCTACTATAACGCCCGGACGGGAAAGAGCACCCTCCTGGAACTGACCGAGAGGATCGAAGCCCAGCCCCTTCCGCCGATCACCTGCGTGGATATCCGGGACCGGACAACCCGTAACGATTTTCGGGACGCCATCTCCATTCCCCTGGCAGAATCCCTGCGGGACAACCTGGAACGCGGGAAAAAAAGCCTGCTCTTTCTCAACCGGAGGGGGTATGCCCCCACGGTCATCTGTAACGGATGCGGTCATCTGTTCCGCTGTCCCCGCTGCTCCGTGACCCTGACCTTCCACCGGTCCCGGAAACGGATCTGCTGCCATTACTGCGAGCACCATGACAGCCCGCCCAACCGGTGTCCCGCCTGCGGGGGCATGAACATCCAAGCCGTGGGAAAGGGTACGGAACGTATCGAGGAGGAGATCCAGGCACTGCTTCCTCATGCCCGCGTTGGACGCATGGACCGGGACACCACACGGAAGAGGGGGGCGCACGCCCGGCTGTTGCAGCGGTTCCGGGGAGACGATCTGGACATTCTTATCGGCACACAGATGATCGCCAAGGGCCACGACATTCCGGATATCACGCTGGTGGGTGTGGTCCTGGCGGATGTCTCCCTGGATCTTCCCGATTTCCGGGCCACGGAAAGAAGCTTCCAGCTCCTTCTGCAGGTGGCCGGCCGGGCAGGCAGAGGGCCCTGGCCCGGCCAGGTTCTGGTCCAGACCCGACACCCGGATCATTACTGCCTGAGCACGCTGGTCTGTCATGACTACGGAAAGTTCTACGAGCAGGAGATCGAGGTTCGCAGGGAGCTGAACTATCCGCCGTTCAGCCGCATGGTCAACCTGCGCGTCTCCGGACTGGACGATCAGAAAACGAGCCGGGCGGCCTCCCGGATCGGCGACCTCGCGCGTTCGGCTCTTCAGGACGCTCCCTTCCGGGGCGCCGCCCTGGAAATTCTCGGTCCTTCCCAGGCACCGCTTGGCAGACTGCGGGGACGGTTCCGGTACCACTGTTTTCTCAAAGGGACTCCCCCCCGGCTCCTGCTCTCGCTGGCGCGGGAGGTCACCGGTCGGGCAAAGCCCTTTTTGGAGCGGAACAAGATCCAGCTGGAGGTGGACGTAGACCCCATCCAGGTCCTGTAACGGCTTTTCCATGGCGGGAAGGGAAAAGCGGCTTGATAGAACAGTCCGCGACCGCGGCCTTCTTCAAGCGTGGAACGACCTGTGTCTGGACCTTTCGGCACAATCGCTGTATCAATAAAGAATTCCCTGAATGGAGGCACGCGAGGACGAGGGAAGCTCCCCCGGGCGCTCCCTTCATATCGTGTCCCCGGTGGGGGGTGATGGTGGAAAGCCAGGCGTCCGCGGGGAGTTCCCGAAGGACGCAGGGGCCGGTTCAGGTCTTTTGAAGGCCCCGAGGACGAGGGAAGCTCCCCCGGGCGCCCCAGACAAGACGGCCCGAACAATACGGATCGGCGAGGTAACCACATGAACACCCAGGAACATCTTCTCACCATCGACAACGGGACACAAAGCGTGCGTGCCCTGCTGTTCGATCTCCAGGGTAACCTGGTGGATAAATCCCAGGTATTTCTGGACCCTTATTACTCCCGTCAGCCGGGATGGGCGGAGCAAGATCCTCTTTACTACTGGACATCCCTCTGTGAAGTGTGCCGGAATCTCTGGGACAGGACGTCCGTGAACAAGGAATCGATCATCGGGGTGGGCCTTACCACACAGCGCGCCACAGTCATCAACGTTGACCGGGACGGGCAACCGCTGCGGCCCGCCATCGTCTGGTTGGATCAGCGCAGGGCCGAGGGACTCCCGCCTATCGGGGGGTTGTGGGGTGTGTTGTTGAAGGCGGTTCGGATGAGCGAATCGGCGGCACAGTTCCAGGCCCAGGCGGAATGTAACTGGATCTCCACGCACCAGCCGGAAATCTGGGAAAAGACCCATAAGTTCCTCTTCCTGTCAGGGTTCCTCACACACCGGCTGGTGGGCCGTTTCGTGGACTCGGTAGGCGCCCAGGTGGGGTACGTCCCTTTCGATTACAAGAAACTGCGCTGGGCGGCAGCCAGGGACTGGAAGTGGAAGATCCTCCCCGTGAAAAAGCAAATGCTTCCCGATCTGGTGCCTCCCTGCGGCATCCTGGGAGAGATCACGCCCGAGGCGAGCAGGGAAACGGGCATTCCCGCCGGGCTGCCGCTGGTTGCGGCCGCCGCCGACAAGGCCTGCGAGGTGATCGGAGCCGGGTGCCTGGATCCGTCCGTGGGGTGCCTGAGCTACGGAACCACGGCCACCATCAACACCACACACCGGAAATACGTAGAATCGATCCCGTTGATCCCTCCCTATCCGGCCGCTGTTCCAGACCGGTACAGCCTGGAGGTGCAGATCTACCGCGGGTACTGGATGGTGTCTTGGTTCATGAAGGAATTCGGCCAGCGCGAACAGCGGATCGCCGACGAAACCGGCACGAAACCCGAAGCGCTGTTTGATGAACTGGTGAACCAGGTGCCCCCGGGATCCATGGGCCTGATTCTGCAGCCCTACTGGTCGCCGGGGGTGAAGATCCCCGGGCCCGAGGCCAAGGGGGCCATCATCGGCTTCGGGGACGTACACACCCGGGCGCACATCTACCGGGCCATCCTGGAAGGGCTTGCGTACAGCCTGCGGGAGGGCAAGGAGCGGTGCGAACGGCGCAGCCGTATCCCGATCACCACCCTGCGAGTGGCCGGCGGCGGATCTCAGAGCGACGCAGCCATGCAGATCACGGCAGACATCTTCGACCTGCCCACCGCGCGGCCTCACGTCTACGAAGCGTCGGGCCTGGGTGCCGCCATCAACGTGGCCGTGGGGCTGGGACGCCACAGCGACTTTGAAACCGCCGTAAAAGAGATGACGCGGATCCAGCGCGTCTTTGAACCGGATCTCAACAACCGCCGGATCTACGACGGTCTTTACCGGAACGTCTACAAAAAGATGTACGCGCGTTTAAAACCCCTGTACGAAGAGATCCGTGAGATCACCGGGTACCCCAAGGCCTAGCCGCTTCCCTTTTCATGCGTGGACGGCTCTCTGCATTACAATCGTCGATCCTGCCTGCAGTCTGTTTATATACAAGGCGCGCGACAATTCCTCACTAGCTATTCATCTGGGAGGAATTGGATGCGACACCCGGAGGGTTGTCGCACCCGAAGGGCGAGGCGCGTGGTCGCGCCGAGTCACAATTCCGCGTTTGCTTAATAGTAATGCGGAATTGGACACGTCATCCGAAGGATTGACGTGCCCGCAGGGTGAGGGCCGGTGTCGGTCCGAATCCAATCCTGAGGAGGGAGCAACTGTGTTTTGTGTCAAGTCAGTTCACCTCTGAACAAT
>CAYTRL010000088.1:1304-16407 GCA_964439795.1 uncultured Thermodesulfobacteriota bacterium | reverse complement strand
CCGCGCCGGACAACTCGTTCGGATAGACGAAAAATGTAGAATGAAGACCTGACCCCGACTATCCGCCCGTCTCAAGGGAACTGCGCCATCCAGATATCGCAGACCCGCTGGAACCCCAGGCGGAGGTACACGCGCCGGGCGGGCAGGTTGCCGACGGCCACGTTCAGGCATACCGCCTCCCGCTTCTCCAGGGTCCGCTCGCACAGCAGGGATGTGCACGCTGTGGAAAGCCCCTGGCCTCGAACTTCGGGACGGGTGTACACCCCCCCGATGCAGACCATCCTCCCGGTGCGGACCAGGCCCTCGGCCTTGGAGACGATCCGTCCCTCCCGCTCCGCCACCGTGATCCCGGCGTCCTGCATGCGTTCCAGGGCCATCCTGCCCATCTCCTCCTCGGCCTCGGTGCACCTGCCGAAGTACTCCAGCTGAAACGCCCGGTTGAGCTCCAGCAGGGTGTCCATGTCCTCCGGAACGGCCATCCGGGCAAGGCGGTCCGGCCTGGCCCGGAATTCCCGGCGGGGGAGCATCATGTATTCCTGCTCTTCCAGGCTTGCCGGCTTCACACCGCGTTTTTCCAGCTTGTGGAGCACCACGGCGGCCCAGTCCTTCCGGCTGATCAGATACCGCGGCGTTCGCTCCATCCCGGCCACGCGACCCGCCAGCTCGTCCGTCAGGTCCCGGACAGGGGAATAGATCCACAGGGATCCGAAGTTGTACACACAGGCCACCCCGCAGAGTTCCCGGCCGCGGAACGCCCCGAGGTAATCCCCTTGAAAGAGGTGGCCCCGGTTCCGGATGCCGAAGGTCTCGATGTCGTAGATCATGATCATGTTGATCGCGTGATCCCGGTCCAGGAGGCGCAGGGTGTTTTCCCGGTCCGCTTCCGTCAGGATCCTCACCGACATGACGCACGCCCCTTCTTCCCCAACCCGGCAGCCCGCTCCCAGCCCGCCAGCAGCATCTCGTTGAGCTCCTCCCGGTCCACGGGAGAAAACCCCAGGACCCGCTCCCAGACATCCTGCCGTTCCATGCAGAAGTATACCACCACGTTCGGTGCCGCATCTCGAATCCAGGAAACCAGCCGTCGGTACATCTCGATCCTCACGGGCTTCAGGTAGCGCATCTTTCCATCTTCGCCCCGGATAAACTCCTCGTACAGGATCTTTGTGTGGGGAAAACGCTCTTCCACCACCGGTTTTAAAGCGGGCATGAACCGGATGCACCCCATGCTGATGTAGGCCACCCGGTCCGGAGCCACCGTTTCGAACAGCCGTCGCACCACGTCCCGGTACGCCTCTTCCCAGCCGGGAAACCGGATAACCGGGTCGAAGTGAAAGGCCGGCACGTACCCTGCCTCCTGACAGCGGCGCGCCGCCTCCAGCCGCTCATCAAGGGCCGCCACACGGAACTCCTCGGTCCGGGTGACGTCCGGCGGGTTCAGGGACCAGGCCGCGATCACCTTTCCCCGCGGGTCCAGCGAGAGCAGGTCCCCGATGTTGTCGGTCTTGGTCTTGATCTCCAGGACCGCCCGATCCTCTTCCCGGAAGAACGGGATGATCTCCGCGTGAAACCCGGTGAGGTGTTCCAGGACCAGGCTGTCGGTGAACTCCCCGGTTCCGATCCGGAACCGTCCCTCCCGGTTCTCGCGGAAAAAGCCCCGGAGCCGTTGCTCCATGTCGTCCAGGTTGGCGTACAGGGTCAGCACGGGGGAGGTGAGATAACTCTGCAGCACGCAATAGGTGCAGTCCATGGCGCAGTGCCCGCAGAAATCCAGGATCCGGTAGTTGCAGCAGAGATACCGCGGTGTTGCCGGGCACGGCTTGACGAACTCGCCCCGGTTCCGGGTGATGAAGAGCGTGCTCTTTCCCCGGCGGAGATCCTCCGGCCGGTCCGCAGTGTCCGCTCCCTCCACCGGTACCCCGGGACACCGTTCCAGGACCCTGCGGGTCAGCCGCTCATCCCGTACCGTTGGCTCAACGATGATCTTCTTCGGGTAGAATCTCTTCATGCATCACGTCCCGGATGCGGTCAACGCACGCCCGGAAACCCTTTCCGTCCCGGAAGGTGAACGTGCACCGGTATTCCGCCCCCTCGAAAAAGGGCGGGTGCTGAATGGAGATGTTCGGGGGCAGCTTGAGGGCCTTCACGTTTCCGGAGAAGGCCTCCTCCAGCCGGGTCAGGACGGGATACCGGGTTCTCCGGACGATCCCCCGCACCTCCTGCGCCTTTTGAGGAACGGAGAGGTGCGGGTTGCCGGCCGCGCCGGAAACCTCCTCCCCGGCCAGAAAAACGGACGGCGGCGTTCCGTCCCTCTGCTGGATTTCGAACAGGTTCAGGGTAATCTCCCGCCGGAGGTTGGTTCCCATCTTCAGGTCCCGGAGCAGCCTGAAAACATGCATCCTCTCCGGGCCGGGCCATTTCAGCAGCGCGGGAACGTCCCCGATGTTCAGCCTCTCCCGGGCAAGCGCCTGACGGATCTCCTCCTCCATCCCCGACACCGCCAAGTATGCGTCGAGCAGCTTTCGGGAGGGATCCAGGCCCATCCGGGGCAGGGATTCCGTGACGAGTTTCTTTTCGGAAAGCCACTGCCGCAGCCGGTTCAGGGCCAGGGAAACCTCCACGGTGTTGAAGGCCCGGTGCGAAAGGTTTTCCAGCAGCACGGCCTGGAAAAGAACCTCCGGTTCACCGGCCGCGAACAGTGCGGGCACGGTTTTCAACCCCAGTTCCCGGCAGACGCGACACCGCCTGAACCCGCTCACGATCCTGGGCTCCCCCCCCCCGCTTCCTGGAGGATCACCGGGTAGAGCAGGCCGGAGTTACTGATGGAAGCCCGGAGAGGGCCGGGATCAAAGGCATAGCTCATCCGGTAGAAGTCGTCCTTGTCGTCGATGGCATCCAGGGCCACGGGACGAGGTGCGGGCTCTCTCAAGAGCGAAGAAAAGCAGAGGTTCATGGGCATTCTTCCCCCCTCTCACCCGTCTCCGGCTCCGTCGTTCCAAGCGCCCCCCTTCTCATACGCACCAGGTAGATCAGCGGCACGGGAAAGATCAGGAACACGGAGAGAAGCGAGAGCTGCCAGCCCCGGGAGACGAGATCGGATCCCAGCTCGGCCACCCTGTGCGGGGGGGCCAGGAGGCCGCACACGAACAGGCCGAACCAGAAGTATGTATATAGAACGATGTGAAGGTGGAACTTCAGGAAATATTTCCCTCTTCCCCTCAAGGTTTTTTCCCTGTTTCTGTCTGTCATTTCGTTCCCTCAGAGGTTCGGAGTGATCAGCAGAAAGGCCAGCACCGGGATATCCGCCAGGACCATCCCCCAGAGCACCAGGGTCTTTTTCCACTGGCCCCAGTGATGCTGGAACTCTACAAACCGGAACTGGAAGGTGAACACCCAGACAAACACGAACCACGCCACGAAGTTGATCAGCGGGATCCCCAGCACCCGCGTTGGGTATCGCATGCCGTGAGGGAAAAACCGTGCGAAAAAATCGTGAAACAGGTTGACCGGGGTCTGCATGAACACCAGGCGGCTGAAGTTGTACGGGTCCACCTCTCCCCCGCCGATGGAGGTCACCCCGGGCTCGCAGGGCACCCACACCCACCAGTTGTAGATCGTTGCCAGCGGGTCCAGAACCAGGTCTACGGAAAGGGCCAGCGTTGCATCCACCACGGCGAGCAGGGCCACCGTCTTCAGGAGGGAGCCGGGGAATAGTTTGAAGGCACCGGGCTCCAGGCGGTTGCCGTCCGCCTCGTAAGTCATCAGGCTCTTCCTTCCGTACACCAGGCGGTTGGTGACCTCGATGATGATATACACGGTGGCGATCCAGGACGCGGGGTTGGCCACCGGTGTGGCGAATACGTAGAAGCGGAACCCCGGGTAGATGTAGGCCCCGGACAGGACGCCGATCGACTCGCAACAAGCGGTCAGAAAAAACCCAGCGATGAACTCCCGCAGGGTGCGTTGGGGACCGTGAGTGAGCCAGGAATGGACCAGGCACACGACGAAAAGCCCGATCAGGCTGACCTCGAAGGCCTGCTTCATGAACACCGCGGTATCGATCCCAAAAATTTCCACGCCGAACCCGTGCTACGAGGAAGGTTCCCTGTTCCCGTCCGTTTTCCGTTCCACCATGGTGATGGCCCCCTCGGGACACACGGCAGCGCAATGTCCGCAGCCGTAACATCGAGCCGGATCCGCCAGGGTGGATACGCGGCCGGCGCGGCTGTCTACTATCCGGCGTGCTTCGAAGTGGCATACGGTGACGCAGCCCCCATGCGCCCGGCACCGGGAAGGGTCGGTGCGGGCCACATGGCTGCCCGGTCTGACCACGGCGGATCTCCGGTCGATGGCCTCGTTGGCCAGAAACGGGATACAGGTCCGTGACGAGCAGTGACAGATCCCCGCGTCCCCGGAGAGCATGGTGTATACATTGGCCACCAGGCCCATGTCGCGACACTGCTCTTCCAGTTCCAGGAGTTCCTGCCGTGAGATCCGCCGGTAGCTCTCCAGCTTCCCGAAGTGTTCCCCGCAGGTGGCGATCTGGATGTCCACCTCCAGGGGGGAGGGCCGGCAGAGCTCCAGGTTCCCGCCGGGTATGTCCCGGGCGTCCGGTCCCAGCCCGGCGGTGTGCAGGCGGCAGGCGCAGGGCCCCCTGGCGATTGCGAAGTCGTCGGGCAGGCCCTGGATGAACTCCACGATCTCCGAATAGGTCATAACGGTGGTGGCGATGGTGATGCCGGCGAGCCGGTCGATGATCTTGTGAACGAGGTGCAGCGGGACCTTCTCCTCGGCATGGAGAAAGTTGTAGATCCCCTCCATGAGCATCGGTTCCCGCGGGGCGTAATACCGGATCAGTCGACGGCGAAACCGGCGCTCCTGGATCTTGCGGCGGTCTTTTTCGGGCAGGTCCCAGGGGAGCTTCTCTTTCATGTTTTCTTCCCCTCCTCTGTGACCTAACCCGCCCCTCCGATTGCAGGATCCTCTGCTCCCTGTTGCCAGCGCCCTATTTATACCGTTTTGGGAGCCCTGCGTAAAAGGCCGCTTCGTCGATCCGTCCCCGGTTCCGGCACCCCAGTGCGTAGATCCCGCACTTCCGTTCCAGCTCCTCCAGGGCCGCGGACCGGTATTCCGGCCTCAAGGAGGCCTGGGCAAGGACCTTTTCCAGCGCCCGGATCCGGTAACGGTCCAGGGCCTCCACCGAGGAGGAGAGCTGGTCCGGGTGCCCGCCCCGCTTCACTACGAGCGGGTCCGGGACCAGGTGGATGGGAAACCGCTGGGAGACCCGGAGCCACATGTCGTAGTCCTCGCAGGCGGGCAAGGTTTCGTCGAACAACCCCACCTCCCGGAACAGGTCCCGCTTCATCATCACGGCGGAGGGGCTGACGATGCACAGGGGAAGAGACTCCCGAAAGATCCACCCGCCCAGCTTCCGGTGTTTCTTCCTGGGGTTGTGCCTTCTTCCGTTCCGGATCCAGATCTCCTCGGTCTGGGAGATCCAGGCTTCGGGGTGGCATCTGTGAAAGTCCACCTGGCGGGCAAGTTTTTCCGGCTTCCACAGGTCATCCGAATCCAGAAAGGCGATCCACTCCCCTGCGGAAGCCCCTATGCCTGCGTTCCGTGCGCTGCTCACACCCCGGTTGGGCTGTTTCAGGAGGAGAACTCCGGGCACCCGGGAAACCATCAGATCCGTTCCGTCCGTGGAGCCGTCGTCCACCACGATGAGCTGGTAATCGACAAAGGTCTGACTGCCGACCGAATCCAGGGCCTCGGCCAGAAACCGTTTCCGATTGAAGGTGGGGATGATGACACTGACCAGAGGCATAAGAAAAATCATACCAGATTGAGAAGTTACGGCAAGACAGATCGCCCCGTATGCGAATGGAGGCAGGACTTCCAGGCCGGGAAACCTTGAGAGATATCGGTTTTTTCAGTATTCTGTAAAGTTTCCCGTGTCCCTTGAACTCCATCGGCCTGGAAATGGATGACGGGAACCTTCCTTTCCAAAACCCAGGAGGCGGAACATGAAGGAAACAAGTAAACTCACGCTCAAGATCCTGATCCTGTGCCTTTTGTTCAACGGGATCCTTCTCGCAGCGTTCTACGCGGCCTCTGACCTGGTCTTCCAGGTGGTGCTCGCGCAGGTGGAGATCGCCGGCGCGGCCCCGGAGGGTATAAACCTGCCGGAGGAAACCCGGAGTGCACTGACGGGGCTTGAAACCTATCTGGAGACACAGAACGGATATCTTCTCCCCGCCATCCTGGGCCTGGGAGGGTTCATGACCCTGCTTCTCTGGTGCGCGGTACAACTGGCCGCCCGGGGCGCCCTGAAGCGGGCCGCTCCGGAAACCGGGCCTTCCGGGGTGAAAAAGGCCGGTGCAAAGGGAGAGAAGAAGGCCGTAAAGGCAGCCGCGGCCGCCGCGAAAAAGGAACCCGCCCGGGCCTCCCCCTACCCGGCGGTGCAGATCCTCTCCGCCCTGCAGAGGGAGGGCCGGCTGGTGGATTTCCTCCAGGAAGACCTGGGCCCGTACGAGGACGCCCAGATCGGCGCCGCGGTGCGGAGCGTCCACGAGGGCTGCAAGAAAGCGATCTCCGAACATCTGGAGCTTAAGCCGGTCTACGAACAGGAGGAGGAGGGAGCCGAGGTGACGGTGAAAAAGGGTTTCGACGCGCGCGCCGTGCGTCTCACCGGAAACGTGGCCGGCGACCCGCCCTTCCGAGGGGTTCTCCGGCACCGGGGCTGGCAGGTAGTGCGCCTGGATCTGCCCACCCCGGTGAAGGAACTGAGCGAGAAGAAATGGGTGTTGGCGCCGGCCGAAGTGGAGATCGAAGAATAGAGGAGGAGTGGAAGGGGTGAGCAGCCCGAAATATATCGTCGGCATCGACCTGGGGACCACCCACTGTGTGGTGGCCTACACGGAAACCGTTCTCCCCGAGGACGACCCGCCGGAGATCCGTATCTTTCCCGTCTACCAGCTGACCGCTCCGGGGGAAGGAAAGCCCCAGTCCCTTCTCCCTTCCTTTCTTTTCCTTCCCGGTCCGCACGACGTACCGGAACAGGGCCTGGCCCTCCCCTGGGCCCCGGACAAAAAGGATCTGGCCGTGGGTCATTTCGCCAGGGACCGGGGTGCCGAGCTTCCGCACCGGCTCATCTCCTCCGCCAAGAGCTGGCTCTGCCACACCGGCGTGAACCGCACCGACCCGATCCTTCCCTGGGACGGACCGGAAGACGCCGAAAAGATCTCTCCGGTGGATGCCGCGGCCAGGCTCCTGGAGCACCTGCGTGAAGCGTGGAACAGTGAAATGGCTTCCGGGGACCCGGACGCCCGGATGGAGACCCAGGACATCTACCTGACGGTCCCCGCGTCGTTCGACGCCGTAGCCAGGGAACTCACGGTCCAGGCGGCCCGGGCCGCAGGCCTGGAGCAGTTCACGCTCCTGGAGGAGCCGCAGGCCGCGTTCTACGCATGGATCGAGTCCCAAAAGGAAGCCTGGCGAAAAAACATTCGGGTGGGCGAGCAGATCCTGGTATGCGACGCCGGCGGGGGCACCACCGATTTCAGCCTGATACAGGTCACGGAAGAAGAAGGGGAGCTGGCCCTGCGGCGCGCCGCCGTGGGGGAGCATCTGCTCCTGGGCGGGGACAACATGGACCTGGCCCTGGCGTACGCGGTCCGGGCAAAGCTGGCCTCCAAGAAGCAGAAGCTGGACGCCTGGCAGTTCCGGGGGCTCTGGCACAGCTGCCGGGCCGCCAAGGAAAACCTGTTCAGCAGGACCGGCCCGAAATCCAAGATCCCGGCGGAGCCTGTGGTGGTACTGGGCAGGGGCTCCAGCCTCATCGGAGGCACTCTTCGTACAGAACTCACCCGTGCGGAGTGCGAGACGATCCTGCTGGACGGGTTCTTCCCTGTCTGCGGCGCCGGGGACCGCCCGGAGGAGAAACCCCGGGTGGGGATGCGGGAGATGGGGCTTCCCTACGTGGCCGATCCGGCCATCACCCGACACCTGGCGAGGTTCCTGGGACGACAGACCGGAGAGGAGGGGGACGCCCCGGCGGTCTTTCCCTCGGCCGTGCTTTTCAACGGGGGGGTCATGAAGTCCCCGGTGATCCGGGAACGCCTGCTGGAGGTGCTCCGGACCTGGCGGCAAGCGGACAAACCGCTACGGGAACTCCCGTCCGCGGACCTGGATCTGGCGGTAGCCCGCGGGGCGGCCGCCTACGGCCTGGCCCGGAGGGGTCGAGGGGTCCGCATCCGGGCCGGAACCGCACGCTCGTACTACATCGGCGTGGAAAGCTCCATGCCCTCGGTTCCGGGCGTTCCCACGCCCATCAAGGCCCTCTGCGTGGCGCCTTTCGGGATGGAGGAAGGCACGGAGACCGAGATCCGAAACAAGGAGTTCGGGCTGGTGGTGGACGAACCCGCGGTGTTCCATCTGCTCTCGTCCACGGTCCGTCGGAAGGACCCGGCCGGGGAGGTGGTGGACGACTGGGACCGCGAGATCCAGGAGGTGACCACCATGGAGGCCAACCTTCCCGCCACGGAAACGGCCGAGGAAGAAAAGGTCATCCCGGTCTGGCTTCAAACCCGGGTGACCGAGGTGGGGACCCTGGAGATCTGGTGCGTGTCCGGCGAAGACGAGCAGCGGCGTTGGAAGCTGGAGTTCAACCTCCGGGAACAGGAGCCGCCCGGGGAGTGACCGGCAGACCGGGAGAACAGAACAAAACAGAACCCGTTGTACGATATTCATGATGAAAACAGCTGGCTGATTCGTCGTCACACCCAGGAACTTTTCGGTCCTTCTCCCCCCGTACAAGGTGGGGGGAACAGGAGCCGACAGCTGACAACCGACAGCTGACAGCCAAAATTCAGGAAAGCGAATGGACCTGGACAAACTCTTCCATCCGGAAAGCATCGCGGTGGTGGGCGCCTCCCCGGTTCTGGGAAAAGGCGGCAAGATGCCCTTCTACCAGTTCCTGATATGGGCCGGGTACAAGGGCAGGATCTACCCGGTGAACCCGGCTCACAAGGAGATCGACGGGACCCCGGTGTTCCCCCGCCTGGATGATATCCCCGAGGCGGTGGACCTGGCCATCTGCTCGGTGCCGGCTCGACTGGCACTGGAGACGGTGGAAGCGGCGGTGAGGAAACAGATCCCTTTCCTGCACTTTTTCACCTCCGGTTTCTCGGAGGTGGGAAACAAGGACCTGGAAGACGCTCTGATTCGGGCGGCACGCAAGGGCGGGACCCGCATCGTGGGCCCCAACTGCCTGGGGATCCACTCTGCCGTGTCCCGGGTGACCTTCGACCCCACGCTGAAGCAGGAAGGGACGGGCACGTTGGCCTTTCTGGGCCAGTCCGGGGGGGTGACCAACAACATCACGAGGATGGTCGCATCGCGCAAGATCGGCCTGAACAAAGCGGTCTCCTACGGAAACCAGATCGATCTGGCCGTGGAAGACTACCTGGCCTACTTCGCCGACGATGACACCATCCGTGTGGTATCCGCCTACATCGAGGATATCAAGGACAGCAGGGCCTTCCTGCGCTCGCTTTCCAGGCTCACCCCCACGAAACCCGTGGTTATCCTCAAGGGGGGCATCACTCAAGAGGGGGCCCGGGCAGCGGCCAGCCACACCGGCGCCCTGGCCGGCCGGCACGCGGTCTGGTCGGCGGCCCTGCGCCAGCACCGCTGCATCCAGGTACAGACCCAGAAGCAGTTGGTGGACGTTGTCATGCTGGCCTCCTCCAGCAAGATCCCCCGGGGCCCGCGGCTCGCCTACCTGGGAGCCGGCGGGGGGACCTCGGTGGTGTTCACGGACCTGGCCGTCCAGGCCGGTTTTTCCATGCCGGAGCTCAGCAGGAAAACCCAGGAGGCGATCAGGGAAAAGATCGCTGACGTGAACACGAGCACAACGAACCCCGTGGACCTGGGCGCCGGCGGCTTCAACCCGGAGGTGGTGATCCACACCCTCAGGGCCGTGGACGCCGAACCGGACATCGACGCCATGATCCTGTACATCACCCTGGACCACCTGAGCATGTTCGAAGCCAAGAAGGTGCAAGCCGGACTCCGTGAGATCGCCGCGTGTGCAGCCGAGTGTGCCCGGCCCGTGATCCCGATCTTTCCCAAGGCGGCTGAAAACTATGCCCGGCTGGAAGAGATGAGACTCCTGTGCCTGGACGTGTTCCGCGGGGCGGGCCTTCCCATGTACAACAGCCTTCAGGAGGCGGTGACGTCCGTCTCCTTGCTGCTTGGATGGAGCGCAGGGAAAAGGGAGCACACGTGATGAACGAGAACGAGTGGGAAGAGCCGGCGGAAGACGAACCCGGGGCGCCCGGGGAGGAGAAGGCCCGGCACCGGTACGTGATCGGGATCGACCTGGGCACCACCAACTCCGCCGTGGCCTACGTGGATCCGGCCGAAACGAACACTGCCGGTCCGGGGCCCGTCATCCGGACGTTTCAGGTCCCCCAGCTCGTTGCGCCGGGTCAGGTGACTCCAAGAGGTCTGTTTTCTTCCTTTCTCTACCTGCCCGGCCCCCACGAGCTCCCTTCCGGGAGCACCTCCCTGCCCTGGGAGCCGGACCGGGATTATGCCGTGGGCGAGTTCGCCCGGGAGCAGGGAGCCCGCGTACCGGCCCGGCTGGTCTCATCGGCCAAGTCCTGGCTCTGCCACGGGGGTGTGGACCGCACCGCACCGATCCTTCCCTGGGGAACCGCAGAGGATGTGGGCAAGATCTCACCCGTGGAGGCCGGCGCCCGCTACCTGCAGCACATCCGGGAGGCATGGAACCACGAGATGGCCCGGGAAGACCCCGGCTGCCGTCTGGAGGAGCAGCTCGTGGTGCTCACCGTGCCCGCATCCTTTGACGAGGTGGCGCGGGAGCTTACCGTGGAAGCAGCTGCCCAGGCCGGCCTGCCGCGCATCGTCCTGGTGGAAGAGCCGCTGGCGGCCTTCTACGCCTGGCTCTCCCGGAATGAAGACCGGTGGCAACAAAACATGCAGGCGGGCCAGCTGATCTGGGTGTGCGACGTGGGCGGGGGCACCACAGATTTCACGCTGGTGGCCATCCGGCAGGGTCGGGAGGGTCTCCGCTTCGACCGGCTCGCCGTGGGGGACCACCTGATGCTGGGCGGGGACAATATGGACCTCACCCTGGGCCGCCACCTGGAAACACAGCTCCTGGGGAAGCCGGGAAAGCTGGAGTCCAACCGGTGGCGGGAGCTGTGCCACCAGTGCCGGGCCGCCAAGGAAACCCTTCTGGGCGGGCCCGAACCGGAAACGTCCACGGACAACAAGGCGGAGATATCGATCCTGGGCTCCGGGGGAAAGCTCATCGCCGGAACGCTCCGGGGAACCCTCTCGCGGCAGGACGTGGAAAAGCTGATCCTGGACGGGTTCTTCCCGGAGGGTACTCTCCAGGAGACGCCACAGGGGGGAAGTCGCACGGGTCTCACGGAATGGGGACTCCCGTACGTCCAGGACCCTGCCGTCACCAAGCACCTGGCCGACTTCTGGCAGCGGTTTCAACCCCTCATGAAGGAGGAGACCGGCCGGGACTCGCTCTATCCTGATTTCATGCTGTTCAACGGGGGAGCCCTGACCCCTGCCTCCATCCGAAACCGGATCCTGGAGGTGGTGGGGACCTGGTTCCGGGACACGGCGGGGGAAGGATGGTCGCCGCGGGAACTGCCCAGCCCGAACCCGGAGCTGGCCGTGGCCGTGGGCGCCACCTACTATGGGCTGGTCCGACTGGGCCGGGGTGTGCGGGTGGGGGCTGGAAGCCCGCGCTCCTTCTACATCGAGGTGGACTCCGCGGACAAGAACGTCGATGCGGATACGAAAACCGCTGTCTGTATCGTTCCCCGGGGAACCGAGGAAGGGTTCGAAGCGGAGCTGGAAGAACTGCCGTTCGAGGTGCTCGCCAACCAGCCCGCGGCCTTTCACCTGCTGAGCTCCAGCACCCGTCTGGGCGACCGGCTGGGAGAGCGGGTGGATCTCTCCACGGAGGAGGTTACCGCGTTTCCTCCCATCCGTACGGTACTCCGCCACGGGAAGAAGGGGACCGCCCGGAGCCTGCCTGTCCAGATCGCGGTGAAACTCACGGAAGTAGGCACCCTGGAACTGTGGTGCCACGCCCGCCAGAGCCCTCACAAATGGCAACTCCGTTTCGATGTGCGGCAGCAGGCCGAAGCTGAACGCTCTGTGGAAATCCCCGGGGAAACCATCGACATGGCCAGCACCGAGGCGGCCCAGGAAAAGGTCCGTGCGGTCTTCTGCAGAGGGACCGGAGCTCAAGAAACCCCGCCTGAGAAGCTCATGAAGGCCTTGTCCGCCTCCCTGCACATGAAAAAGGAAAAATGGTCCACGCCCCTGATCCGGAAGCTGGCCGACACGCTTTTGGAAAACGCCGGGGGCCGCGCCCTCTCCCCACAGCACGAGGCACGCTGGCTGAACCTTCTCGGGTTCTGCATGCGCCCCGGTTTCGGAGACCCGGTGGACGAGTGGAGGGTCAAGGAGGCCTGGAAGGTCTTTCTCCAGGAGCTGACGTTCCCCAGGCAGGTGCCCTGCCGTACGGAATTATGGATCTTCCTTCGACGGATCGCGGGGGGGCTCTCCGCCGGACAGCAGGGCCGTGTCTACGAGGGGGTCGCCGCCTCCCTTCAGCCCGCCGGGCCAAAAAAGAAGAAGTCGGAACGCCAGATCCCCCGGCGCCTGAACCCGCAGGAGGAACTGGAGGTGTGGATGACCCTGGCCAACTTCGAACGACTCCCGGTGGAAACAAAGACCGCTCTCGGACGGGTCCTCCTGGAGAGGGTCCGGAAGAAAGTACGTCCCCAGGAACTCTGGGCCCTGAGCCGGCTGGGCGCACGCATCCCCCTGTACGGCCCGGTGGACCGGGTGATACCCAGCAAGGAGGCCGCCTCCTGGCTGAAAAACCTGCTGTCCACCGGCCTCCCAAAACGGGAAGCCGGGGCCCATGCCCTGGTCCAGCTCGCCCGCCTGACCGGGGACCGCTCCCGGGACATCCCGGAGAAGATCCAGCGTCAGGTGTCCGCCTGGCTGGAAGAGGTGCCCCAGGGGGAACGTTTTCAGGACCTGCTCACCCGACCGGAAAGCAGCCGGCAGCGCGAGGAGCAGGAGTGGGCCTTCGGCGAATCGCTGCCCGCCGGGTTGACTCTTTCCGGCCCGGCCCCATCCCCTTGAACCGAAAAACAGATTGCTGTCATAATCTTCCGGAGATGCAGCCATGCGCGCTCCCGCATGCTGCTCACGGGAAAAGTACCCGCCTGCTTACCCTGCAACGCAGGAGGATCACCCGGCGATGGGATGGCGAAAGCTCCGGCAGAACCCTGCGAAAGGGTCCAGGAAGAGAAAAGCGGGTTCGTTCCTCTTCGGCAAACCCCATACTCATCACCTTCCGAAAGGCTTGGCGTGGGCCGTTCTGCTCCCTGTTCTTTTTCTGGGTTCCTGTTCCTCGGACGAAACCCGGACCCGGCCGGAGGCAGCCCCTGTCCTGACACGACAGGACTACGCGGACCGCTTGCGGGCCATGTGGCTGGCGGAGTGCATCGCCAACTGGACAGGGCTGGTGACCGAGAGCATTCGGAAAAGCCCTCCGTTCCTTACGGACGAGGACTGGGGGTCCGTCAGGGGCAATCCGGCGATGAACGGGGGAATGATCGACTTTGTGTTTCAGTCTCCGTGGGGCGCCGACGATGACACGGACATCGAGTATATTTACCTGGACGCCATGGCGGGGGCGGGGAGGGCCGAACTGGGGCCCGAAGAGATCCGCGAAGCCTGGATCAACCACATCGAACCCGGTTCGTACGTCTGGGTTTCCAACAACGAAGCGCGGAAGCTCATGGACGCTCCCAGCCTTACGCTTCCCCCCTCCACATCTCTGCTGGCGGCGAACGACCAGTCCCTGATGATAGACGCCCAGCTCACTACGGAAATCTTCGGTGCGGCCGCCCCCGGCATGCCCGTCCGGGCCCTGGACATTGCGGATCTTCCGATCCGTGTCACGGCATCCGGGTACGCGGCGCACGCGGCACAGTTTTACGTAACACTCTATTCCCTGGCGGCGGTCACGGATCCCGGAAAGCCGATGCGGGAGAGGATCCTGTGGATGGTGGAAACGGCCCGCCGCCTCCTTCCGGCCCCCTCCAAGACCGCGGACGTGATCGACTTCGTCCTCCGGCACTATCTCGACAACCCGGACACGGACGACTGGGAACGAACGCGGGACGCCGCGGCCGAGCGGTATCAGCTTCAGGCCTCGGAATACGGTTTCAAATACCTCAATTATTACGAATCTTCCGTGAACCTGGCTACGGGCTTGATCGCGTTGCTTTACGGGGAGGGCGACCTCCGAAGGACCTTGCAGATCGGCACCCTTTCGGGCTGGGACTGTGATAACGGAACGGCCACGATGGGCGGCCTGCTCGGGCTGATGCAGGGGACCGATGCGATCTTTGCCGCCTTTCCGGATACGGAACTCTCGGATTTCTACGACATCCTCCGAACCCGGACAGGGTTTCAACCGCCGCACTGTGTGAACGGCGCCCCCCGCTGCCTCGATACGTTCACGGACATGGCGGAACGGATGATCCCGCTGGTGGAAAGGGAAATCGGGGCCGGGGGCGGGGACGTGGACACGAGGACGGGCACGTGGAGCCTGCCGCGGTTCGATCACGCCGCCTTGTCGGCCAAGGACAATCCGTTGATGAAACTCGACGCGACGAGCGCGAACAACCTTCTCCGCAGGAACGGCCATGAGCCCCGGGTCTCCTGGAAAGGAACCGCCGGCGTCATCAGCGGACCTTCAGGCACCCTGGGGTCCGAGGTCGCAGACGGCCTGGAGTTCGATTTCTCCGGTACGGACCGCAGGCTGCCTGTCCGGGGAACCCTGCCGATGTATTTCGGACTGCCCGGGAAACGTTACTACGCACTCGCCCTGCCGGAAGATAACGATGACGGAATCGAGGTTTCCGTTACGTGGGAAGACCCTCTGGAGTTGGCGGGGGTCCGGTTTGTCGAAGGCCCTCATTTGATCGGAAGCGGGGAACAGGCATGGACAGGGGGGTTCAGGGCG